>NZ_AUKR01000014.1:0-176561 GCF_000424845.1 Streptomyces sp. TAA040
TACATCGCGGTGATCAAGGGAAACCAGCCGACCGCGTCAGCCCAAGTCAAGGCCCTGCCATGGGAGCAGGTACCCGTGGCGCACACCGTCTCCGGGACCGGGCACGGGCGGCGGGAGTCCCGCTCGGTCAAGACCATGGCCATCGCGGCGAACCTGGGCGGCATCGCCTTCCCGGAAGCGCGGCTGGCCTTGCGCATCCACCGGCGCCGCCAGGAGAGCGGCAAGCGGCAGACCCGGGAGACCGTCTACGCCGTCACCAGCCTCGATACCCACCAGGCCAGCCCTGCTGACCTGGGCGGATACGTGCGCGGGCACTGGGGAATCGAAAATTCCAGCCACCACGTGAGAGATGTGGTGTTCGCCGAGGACGCCTCCACCGTCCACACCGGCAGCGCGCCGCGGGCGATGGCCGCTTTACGAAACCTGGCCATCGGCAGGCTCCGACTGCTGGGAGCGGACAACATCGCCAAGACAACCCGAGCGATCCGGAACGCACCCGAACACGCCGTCTGGATCTGGGGCATCACCGACAGCCCGCTCCTACCGGGAACTTGAAGCCGCCCTGATGCAACGCCGGCACCTTCAAGGGGGTATGCCCTCACTTGCTGAGTGTTCAGGCCAGCGGTCTGGACGGCCGACAGGGGATGGGGGCGGCGTCAGGTCCAGTCGTCGGGCGGCGCACATACAACGCTCGATGCCAGGAGAAAGCGCCACTGACCTTGCCTAGCTAGCCCGCGAGCCTCCAGCACCCAACTCTCATCGGGGTCGGCCTCCGCCTCTGACTCTGGTCGACGAGACAAACCGATAGCGTGGCTGCGACCGGTGGGGGTGCAGCGAGGCATACGCGTGCGTGGTCGGGTGGCGCACCCGCCATCGTGGCTGGCTGTCGTCGGGTTCGGCCCGTGCCACAACCGTGCCAGGTGCAGGGGGCAGTCACGGTCAACACCAGTGCCGGGCGGTCGAGTAGTTCCTCGCAACCTCGGCCACCGAAGCCGCAGCTCAGCCAGCAGATCCCCCAGCCTCTCTCCTACAGCGGGTGTCGCAGGTTCGAATCCTGCCGGGGCACGACGCCGTTCCAAGACGGGACGGGGGCATCTCCTCCACGGAGGACTCGCGCATCGGGAGTCGCGCGGACGACGCCTTTTTCCGTCGCCCGGCACGCCCGGGCATGCAGGACGGGATCGAGTGCGCCGCCGGTCGGCGGACGGCCGTATGGCCGTGGCCTCCGCGGCCGTCGGATTGCGCACCTTGATCGACAACGACACCACCCTCGGTGATCTCCTCGACGGGACGGCGACCTGCGCGCTCCGCTCCTCCACCTGCCGAGCTGCGCGATCACCGCGTTCGGCGAGCACCCGGATCGGCACGGCGCCGTACGGGGACTTACGGCCGCCCTCGCGGACGTCGACAGGCGTCCGTCCGGCCGTCCGGCCGTCCGGCCACGGCAACACCAGCGAGCGCGGCGCCGGTGGCACTCCGGCGCCGTGGCTGCGCCCCGGCCCCAGGGGAAGGGCCCCGGCGGCGTCCCCGCATGCCCGGACGGTCGTCCGAGGCGATACTGGTCCCAGACGCGGGACCACCTGCCACGCGCCAGGGCTACGGGAGCCGTGCTGCGGTCCGCGTGATGGCAGACCGCTGCCGGAAGGGACGTCACGATGTACCGCTGGTACCCCTGCTCCAGCGCACCCGTCTTCCTCAGCCGGGTGCTGGTCGAGCGGGAGCTCTCCGTGATCGACCGGAGTTCGCATCCGCGCCTCGGTGCGAAGATGACGGAAGGCGGCAGCGACGGCTGGTTTCCGGAGGGAACGGCCGTGCCTCTGCTCCCTCCCCACGCCGCATTACTGCGTGAGCGGTCCTCCGAGCCCCGTCTCGTCGTCCCGGAGCCCCTGACGGACCTTCCCGTCGTGTGGCACGAACTCTCCGAGATCAGCTGCGGCGCAGTCCAGTGCGGCGGGAGCGCAGTCCACCACCACTCCGCGCCCGAGTACGCCGACGCGGCGGCAGCGCCGGGATAGGGCCCATGGCCACGACCGCCGACAGCCCCAGAAACCCGCCCCGTACGGGCACCGACCCGTGGGGGTATCCCTACCTGCGCACACGGTTCGCCCTCCCCTCTCGGCCCGCCACGTTCCTGCGGCGGCAGCGGCTCGTCGTGCATCTGGATCAGGCTCTGCGCACTCCGCTGACGGTGGTCGACGGGGCGGCCGGGGCAGGCAAGACACTCGTGACGGCCGACTGGGCGGCAGGGGTGCGGCTGCCGGTGGCCTGGCTGACTGTCGAGGCCGGAGATCACCGGCCCGGCGTCTTCTGGGCCTATGTCTGCGAGTCCCTGAGCGCATACGCGGTGCGGACGGCAGGAACCGTCGGGACGCTGGCGAACTCGGACGGCGTGGGACGCGGGCTGCTGTCCTCACTGGCCGCCGAGCTGAACGCCCGCGATCGTCCCGTGGTTCTCGTGCTCGACGAGTTCGACCGGGTTGACTCCACCGAGGTAACGGAGCAGCTGGAGTTTGTTCTGCACCATGCCGGAGAAGGGCTGCGCCTCGTCCTCGTGAGCCGGACCGAGCCGCTGCTCTCGCTGCACCGCTATCGCGCCGCGGACGAGCTGACCGAGATCCGCGGCACCGAACTGGCCTTCGTCCCCGAGGAAGCCGGTGCGCTGCTGCGCCTGCACGGACTGCACCTTTCAGAGTCGGCCGCGGCCGCTCTGGTGGGGCGCACCCGGGGCTGGGCCGCCGGGCTGCGGCTGTCCGCCCTGGCGGCCCGGGAGAGCACCGACCCCGAGAAGTACCTGAAGGAGTTCGAGGCCGAGCACAGTACGGTCGCGGACTTCCTGCTGGCCGAAGTCCTGAAAGGGAGGACGGGAGAAACGCAGGATCTGCTCCTGCGGGTCAGCGTCCTGGACCGGTTCTGCCCGGACCTCGCCAACGCTCTGACACTGCGGACCGACGCCGAGCTCCTCCTCGCCGGGCTGCATCGCGAGAACGCGTTCATCGAACGGCTCGGGCACTCCTGGTACCGACTGCACCCGCTCTTCCGCGAGATTCTCCAGGCCCACCTGCGCGAACGCCTACCCGGTACGGGACCGGAACTGCACCTGCGGGCCGCGCACTGGCTACGCCGTTCCGGCTTCCTTCCGGAGACGCTCGTCCATGGCGCCGCGGGCGGCGACTTCGATCTGGCCGCGAACGCACTCGTCGACAACCTCGCGATCGGCCAGCTCTTCACGGGCCTGCGCGCGGACGCTCTGACTCAGCTCTTCACCCGCATGGGACCCGAAGCCGCAAGTCCGGCGAGCGACCTCGTGCGGGCGGCCGTCGCGCTGGCCCGACGCGACCTTGATCACGGTCTGCACCGGCTACGGCAGGCCGAGAGGAAGCTGTCCGACACCGAGGGCTCCCCCGGCATGGTGGCCGCCCGGCTGGGCTGCACACTGCTGGAGGCGCTCGCCGGCCGACTCACCGGATGTCCTCCCAGGGCCGAGCAGGCGAGCGCGGCGGCGCGGGAACTGCGCCGGGACCTGCCGGACGGGCTGCTGGACGCGCATCCGGAACTGACCGCCCTGCTGATGACGCACGTGGGTTCGGCCCGTCTGTGGGAAGGGCGCTTCGCCGACGCGCGTACCGTGCTGGCAAGTGTGGCAGGTGCCCGGGGCGGATCCGCCACCGTGCTGCCCCGCGCGGACTCGATGGGGCATCTGGCACTGATCGACTACCTGAACGGCTGGCCCGGACGAGCGGAACGCAGAGCGCTGGCCGCCGTGTCCGAGGCAGAGCGGGCAGGTATGCCCCGGCCTCCGGGCGGGGACCTCGGCCGGCTGGTCCTGGCCGCGGTGGCCGTGGACCGCCAGGAGCTGAAACGGGCCAGAAGCCTGCTCGACGAGACGGCTCCGCTCTCGGAGCGGGAGCGCGATCCGGTGCCGACGGCGGCCCGCGCCCTTGTCACCTCGCGTCTCCTCCTCGACGAGGGGGCGACGCAAGCCGCCGCCGAGGCGGCGGCGCCGGCCGTGTCCGCGGCCGTGGCGTCCCGGTGGGCCGAGAGCCACACAGCAGTCGTCCGCTCCGCCGTCTGCCTCGCCGAGGGACGGCCGGACGAAGCCGTGCGGTTTCTCGACGGCGTCTCCGGCGACCAACCCGTGTGCGCCGTGGAAGCAGCGGCGATCCAGGCCGCCGCCGGACGTCACGGTGCAGCGGCCGCACTGCTCGACGCCATCCGTGCCGAAGGACGCACCGGCCCCGCGGTGAGCGTGGGTGCCGCGCTGGTGCGGGCCCGGGCAGCTCAGGACGCGGGACACAGCGCCACCGCCCGCAGACTGGTCGCCCACGCGCTTCTCGACGCCCGGCGCGAGCGTCTGCGACGCCCTTTCCTTCAAGCGGGGGGCTGGATCACACCGCTGCTGGCCACGGCCTCGGTGCACGAAATCGCCGAGGGCTGGCTCCTGTCCGACCGGCCGCGAGGGCAGGGCGAGCCGCAGCGGCCCGGGCCGCTGACGCCGGTGGAACTGAGCGCACGCGAGCGCGACGTCCTGCGGCGGCTGGCGAGCCTGATGACGACGGAGGAGATCGCTGCCGATCTGTACGTGTCGGTGAACACGGTCAAAACCCATCTGAAGAGCGCGTACCGGAAGCTGGCGGTGAGACGCCGCAGCGACGCGGTGCATCGTGCGCGCGAGCTCGGCCAGCTGTGACAGGGCGCCGGGGGGACACGCGGTTCGGCCGCGCACGCGTGACCGTCTCCTGTCCGTACCGGACCCCGCGAGAGGGTGAGGTACGCGGCGCCGCAGTCGGCTCCGAGAGAAGGAACCGGGCGCCGGAGGGCCGGGAGCCACGGTCCGGGGGCGGTGCGTCTCCGCCCCCGGCCTCACCCGGCACCCGCCGGGCGGGTAGGGCCGGCCGTGGCGGGTAGGGCCGCTCGGTGATCGACGAGGCGCACCTGTACGGCCTGCTCACCCGCCGCCGGTCACCGGGCCTGCGCGTCGTGGAGATGCGGCAGCTTCCCGTCTGGATGCGGCAGCTTCCCGTCTGGCAGCGCGGACGGTGCGGTCCGTTCTGTGCGTGGCCCCTTGGGCCGGCCTCACGAGAGAGCGGCAGGGGTCCGACGCCGCCAGGGCCCCGCCGACGGAGCCCTGGCGGCGTGCGTTCCGGTCGGCGCAGGACGGCGCGAACCCGGCGAGAGCCCCCGCCCGCTCGCCGACGGCAGGGAGGCGACGGCACGGGGTACGGTCATCGTCCGCTCTTCCGCTCTGGCGTGGGGCCGGTACCGGACCGTGGTGGGGCCGGGGTTTCCCCGCGCTGTCGTTCGAGCCCCGCCTGTACCGCGCTCGCCAGCACCCGGGCGGCGACACCGACAAGAAGCAGCCCTCCCGCCATCTGCGCCATCGTGAGAATCCGCCCTGGCTGCGAGCGTGCCGTGATGTCCCCGAAGCCGACGGTGGTGAATGTGGTCAGCGTGAAATACAGCGCGTCCGTCCTGCTGAGCGGCTCGCTGAAGGAGCTGGGTGCGGAGCGGCCCAGCACGTAGTAGGAACCGGCGAAGACGACCAGGAACAGCACCAGTGTGGCGGCCAGGCCCTCGATCGCTCTCAACCGCGGATGAGGGGAACGCGTGATGGCCCGCACTTGCCAGCAGAACACCAGGAGGACCGCGACCAGGCCGCACAGCAGGAGCAGCGACGTACCGGCAGTGAGCCGCTCGTCCAAGGGGAGCAGGTAGTAGGCGGTCACGAGGCCGACCGCGACGAACAGGGCACGCGCAACGGCGACGAGGCCGGCGCGGTGCCGAGAACCGGACGGGCCACGTGCGGCCCGTCCGGATGCGGCTCCGTCCCTGCTGCCTGTTTGCGTCTCGCTCATCGCACTTCTCTTCGCCTCGTCCGGCCCCCGGTGATCCGATCGTTCCCGGATACCACCTCGCCGCCGCTGCGGCGGGACCGGATCACCCCTGACGGGTGATGCCGGACGGCCGGCCCGGTGACCACTCTGACGTGAGGACGGAACGACGACCGGGGCACGCCCGGAACGGAGGACGGACATGCACGCACAGACCTATCTGGCGTACGACTATCCGCTGCTGGGGGCTTTCTGGACCATGCTGATGCTCTTCCTGTGGGTCATGTGGTTCATCCTGCTCTTCCGCGTCATCGCCGACGTCTTCCGGGACGACGGGCTGAGCGGCTGGGCGAAGGCCGGCTGGCTGGTGTTCTGCATCCTCCTGCCCTTCCTGGGGGTGCTCGTCTACGTGATCACCCGCGGCACGCACATGGGCCGCCGGGAGACGGAGCGCGCCCGCGCGCAGCAGCAGGAGTTCACCTCCTTCGTCAGGAAGACCGCGGCCGGCGGCACCAGCAGCGTCGACGAGCTGGCCCGGCTCTCCGAGATCCGGGACCGGGGCGCCATCACGGACGACGAGTTCCGCAGGGCCAAGGAACTGGTTCTTTCCGGTCACGGCCCGGCGGGACGCGCGGACACGGCGGGCACCGGCGCCGCCGCACGCTGAAACACCCACCTCCATGAATCGAGGTCCGAGATGGCTGCGACACACACCCGACCGGCACGCGCCGGAAGGCAGGAATGGGCGAGCGGTCTGACCGTCTTCGCCGCCGTGATGCTCTTCCTCTCCGGTCTGCTCAGCCTCTTCCGGGGCATCATGGCCCTCGCCGAGGACGACGTCTTCGTCACCACGCCGAACTACGTCTTCGAGTTCGACCTCACGAGTTGGGGCTGGATCCACCTCGCTCTGGGCGCGCTCGTCATGGTCGTCAGTGCGGGGCTGGTCAGGACGGCGGTTTGGGCACGTGCCATCGGCGTCGCCCTCGCCGGTCTCGTGATCATCGCCAACTTCCTCTCCATGCCGTACTCCCCCGTGTGGTCCGTCATCATGATCACGATGTCGGGCTTCATCATCTGGGCACTGTGCGTGGTGGAGCGCGGCGGCACCGTGTCCGACCTGTCCGGGGAACGTGAATCGCGGCAGGGATGAGGACGAGGGGGCCGACGGGTGGGATCACGGGAGGCCGGGCCGGACGGGGCACGAGCACCGGGCGTGGGGGCCCGCTCAGTGCCGCGCACGCCCGCGCCGCCGGGCCGCGCCGCCGGGGCGGTGTCCTGACGCCGCTCGGCGCCGCCGGTCCGCGGGACGTGCTGCGGACCGGGCGAGCCCGGACGGGGCGCGCAGCTCGTTCCTTTCCCCGGAGACGCGCTCCACGGGCACGGGCACGCGGCGAAGTGCGCCGTCGGATCGAGCCGGCCCTCCACCGGGAAGCGGAGGCCGAGGCCGGATTCCGACGGTCCGGATTTCACCAGGTATACGCGTCTGTAAGGGAGTTGTACGCTGCCCCCGTGCAGGGGGACCTATGGCGTTTCGGGGAGTACGAGCTGGACGTGGTGCGGCGTCAGCTCCTGCGGGCCGGTGAGCCCGTCCACGTCGAGCCCCGGGCACTGGACCTGCTGTGTCATCTGCTCGTGCACCGGGACCGGGCGGTGCCGAAACCGGAGTTGCTCGACGACGTGTGGGGCGACCGCTTCGTCAGCGAGGCCGCCATCACCACGGCCCTGCGGACGGCGCGGCGGGCTGTCGGGGACGACGGCAGCCGGCAGCACGTGATCCGGACGGTGCACCGGCGGGGCTACCGGTTCGTGGCACCCGTGGCCGAGGCCGGGGCCGACCCGCAGGCGGCCCCGCAAGGCGGACCGCGGGCCGCAGCACGAAGTGGACCGCCGATCGGCCCGACGGGCCGCGCCGGTGCCGGTTCGGACGCCGACGCCCGCGTCGGCGGGACGGCGCCCGGCGGTGCGGGCGGTGGGAACGCTGCGGGCGGGGCGGGCCCGCAGACGATCCGGTTCTGCCGGGCGCGGGACGGGGTCCGTATCGCCTACGCGACCGTCGGCTCGGGTCCGCCGCTGCTCAAGGCGGCGAACTGGATGACGCACCTGGACCTCGAGTGGTCGACCCCGGTGTGGTCGCACTGGCTGAGCGGCCTGGCCCGCAACCGGCGTCTGTTCCGCTACGACGAGCGGGGCTGCGGGCTCTCGGACTGGTCGGTGCCCGGCTTCACGTTCGACGACTGGGTGGACGACCTGGAGACGGTGGTCGATGCCTCGGGTCTCGACCGCTTTCCGCTGCTCGGGGTCTCGCAGGGCGGCGCCGTGGCTGTCGCCTACGCCGTGCGGCATCCCGAGCGGGTCAGCCGGCTGATCCTCGCGGGGGCCTACGCCCGCGGACGGCAGGTCCGGGCGAGGAACGAGGCGGAGGCGCAGGAGGCGTCCCTCGATCTGGATCTGGCCCGGGTGGGGTGGATGCACCAGGACCCGCGGTTCCTGCGGGTCTTCGCCTCGCAGTTCCTGCCCGACGCCACACCCCGCGAGTGGGACGAGTTCACCGCCTTCCAGCGGCGGACGACCTCTCCGGCGAACGGGGTCCGCTTTCTGGAGGAGTTCGCCCGGATCGACGTGTCGGGAATCGCCCACCGGGTGCGCTGCCCGACTCTGATCATCCACTCGCGGGACGACGAACGGGTACCGGTGGCGCAGGCCGGCGAGCTGGCCGCCCTCGTTCCCGACAGCCGGCTGGTGCTGCTCAGGAGCCGCCACCACCTGCTCACCTCCTTCGAACCGGCCTGGGACGAGTTCCTGGCGCACGTCGACGCCTTCCTGGCCGAGTAGTCCCGATCGGCGCACCCGGACGGCCCACGTCGGGTCGCCGCGTGTCCGTACGACCGGACGGACCGAGGAAGGGCTGGAACCGGCTCTCCCGGCCCGGACCGCGGCCCCGCGGGGCCGCGGTCCGGTCTTCCTCAGGGAAGCCTCAGAGTTCCCCCAAGTTCCGGGGCGTGGCAGGCCCGATGCTGGAACAACACCGGGCGGGGGACGGTCGGTTCGACGGCACCCCATCCGGCTCGCTCCCCGGGGTCCGCACTCCCGGGGAGAAGACACGGGGAAGAGAGAGAAGGAAGACCATGCGACACGACACCACCACGAAGTCCGGCCCGAGCCGGGGCCGGCGCAGCCTGGCTCTGCTGGTCGCGACGGGGGCCGGGGTGGGCTCCCTGCTGCTGGGAACGGTTCCCGCGCACGCGAACGCCACCACCAAGCATGTCGCGGACGACGGCCAGTCGGTCCAGTTCACGACCAGTGACAGCAGCAAGCGGGTGCGCGGCTCGGTCACGTTCACCGTGAACGCGGACGGCAACTGGGAGATCGACGCCAGCGCCACCAACCCCCGCCTGGCCGGCCGCAACGTCCGCTGGATCTGCGACCTGTCGTGGGACGCCTCGGACGTCCGGCACGTGACCGGGAAGAAGTGGGTGCCCCGCAAGTCGACCCGCTCCCTCAACTCGGAGGCGTACGACCCGTTCATCCAGGCGGACTTCGCCACCATCGTCGCGCGCGGCACGGCCGACTGCGACATCGTGATCGGCTGACCTCCGGCACGGAGGGTGCCGGGTGTGGCCGGCGGGCCCGGACAGGGCCGCCGGCCACACACCTCGGTGACGGGGCCGACGGCTTCCCGGCACGCTCACGGGGGAAGCGTGCTCGGGGTGCTCGGGGGCACGGAGGGGGTGCGCGGCGGGGGCGTCGGAAACGCTCGGCGTCGGGCCGTCCGTCCGGGGTGCTCAGCTGCCCCGGACGCCCCGGGCGGCACGTCCGGACCGCCCGGCGCGATCGCGCCGGGCGGTCCGGACGTGCCGCCCGGTTCCTCGCCGAGGAAGCGGTCGAGGAGGGAGAGGAAGGCTGTCCAGGCCGGCTCGGCGGCCGTGAACAGGTGGTTGCGGCTCTCGAGCAGGACCAGTCGGCTGTCCGGAATGAGACCCGCCAGTTCCAGCGCCTGCGAGACGGGGGTGTGCGGGTCGTCGCGGGAGTGGACGATCAGCGTGGGGCAGCCCACCAGGTGGGCGATGCCGGAGACGTCGATGCGGGCGAACTCCTCCAGGAAACGGAGGCCGTTGGCGGACGAGGTGGTCTGCCGCCGATAGTCGGTGAACGCGTCCCACTCCGCCGGTGTGGCGTCGGCGAGCACCTGCGAGGCGACGTAGCGCAGGAAACTGCTGTCCCGCGAGCGCCATCCGGCGCGGGCGATGTTCAGGTCGACCTCCGCGGCGTCGCGCTCGTCCCTATCGGCGGCTCGCGTCAACGGCCCGCGGGCGCAGGCGGCGGTGAGGACCAGTCTGCTCACCCGCTCGGGATGGCGTGCCGCGTACGCGACGGCTGCCGCGCCGCCCTGCGACACCCCGAGCAGCGGAAAGCGGTTCAGCCCAGCGGCATCGGCCACCGCGTCGAGGTCGTCGACCAGGTCGTCGAGGGAGAAGCTGCGCAGGTCCCATTCGGACATGCCGCAGCCGCGCTCGTCGTAGCGGACGAGTCGCCGGTTCCGGGTGAGGCCGTCGAACCAGTGGGCCCACATCGGGGTGGTCCGGTCGAGGTCGAGATGGGTCAGCCAGTTGGCGGACTTCACCAGGGGCGGGCCGCCACCGGTGACGGCATAGGCGATACGGGTGCCGTCGGCGGAGCGGCACAGCCGGATGACCTCGTGGTCCGCGGTCCCGGTCGGCGCAGGGTCCGGCGCCGCTTGCGGCGCCACCACCGCCTCGGCTCCGGCTCCGGGCGCGGAGGGCTGCGCGTGGGGTGCCGGCGGCTCGGCGGGGGCGGGGGCCGCCGTCGTCCGTGCGACGAACTGGTAGCCGCGCCCGCGGACGGTGCGGATGGACCGCTGCTCGGCGGCGCTGTCCCCGATCGAGCGGCGCGCGGCCTGCAGCCAGCCGGCGAGCGCGGCTTCACCGACCGTCCGTCCACGCCCGGCCTCGGGCCCACGCCCACCCTCCGGCCCAGACCCCGCCGCGGGCGCCCACGACTCCACGGGCACGGGGCCGGGGCCGGGGGCGTGTCCGGGGGCGTGTCCGGGGGCGTGTCCGGGCCCGACGGCGGCGAGGAGTTCCGCCTTGGGCACGACACGGTCGCGATGCTCGACCAGGTGGCAGAGGAGGGCAGCGGCTGCGGCTCCGAGGCGGACCCTCTCCCCGCCGTGCCGGAGACTGCGGCGCCCCGTGTCCAACTCGTACCGGCCGAAGTGGTACACGGTGCCGTTCACGAGTTGACTTTACAACGGCGCTCCATTTCCCGGGAGTTGTCACCCGGCCAGCCGAGCTGCGCGATCCGGTCGACCCGGCCGCCGGGTGCCCGGCCCCGTACGGCACGGGGCCGGGGCCGGTCAGACGCTGTCGTGGATCTGCTTCTCCAGCCAGCCGCTCAGCGTGCGCATGTAGGAGCTGGTGATGTGGGCGCCGGTGCGGTAAACGATGACGTTGCCGACCACGGCCGGGCAGGTGCCGTCCCGGCAGAGCACCGGGGTGGGGTCGATGAGTCCGACGTCGCTGAGGGAGGCGGCGGCCTGGGCGTTGACCCGCTCGTGGCTCAGCCCCTCCTTCTGCGCGAAGGCGCAGTCGGACAGCGAGTCGAGTGCCTCGGAGACGCAGGACGGGGTGTCCTGCGTCGGGTACGGGTTGTCCGCGAGGACGGTCACGTCGGCACCGGTCTCCAGCAGGGCTTCCAGCGTCCGGGTGTAGCCGTTGCGCATGGCGGCCGCCGCGGAGTCGGCGTCAAGGCGCTCGCCCTCGTCGAGGACGGTCTTCTTCACGCCGTTGCCGGTGAGGACGAGCGAGGGCTGCTCCCGCTCGATGCGTTCCATCGCCTTCTCCCGCCAGGTGTCGCACTCGGTGTACTCGCGCTTGAACTGGCTGTTCCAGGTCCGTACGTCGGCCGGGGTGCAGCCGGACTTGGTGAGGGCGACGACCCGCCAGCCCTCCTCTTCCGCGATGGGCAGCAGTGCCGAGCCGTACTGCATCGCGTGAGAGTCGCCGAAGAGCACGACGGTGGTGTCCGCGTCGGGGTCCCCGTAGACGCAGTCCTTCGACTCGGTCGCGCCGTACGAGGCCAGGCAGCCGTCCCGCCAGATCTGGCCACGGTCGTCGACTGCGTCCTCCGGCAGCGGGCGCAGGACGCTCGCGGACTCCTGCGGCGGACGCCCGGCCATCAGGTCCGCGGCGCCCTTCGCCTGCTCGCGGGAGGCGAGGTCGACGCTCGGTATGAGCGCGGTGGCGACGAGTGCGGCGAGCGCGGCCGCGGCGGTGCAGCCGGCGCCCAGTCCGAGTGCGGGTCGGGTCGGGGCGAAGGCGCGCAGTCGGCGCACCGGTTCCTCGACCGCCCAGTGGGTGAGTGCGGCCGGGATGCCGGACAGCAGCACGACCAGGAGGAGCAGGCTGGTGGGGAGGCCGTCGAGCCAGATGGTGGCGAAGACGATCGCCGGCCAGTGCCACAGGTACCAGGAGTAGGAGATCCGGCCCATGAACCGGAGCGGCGGGAGGGACAGGAACCGGGCCGCGGCGGTCTCCGAGGAGGCGGCACCGGCGGCGATGATCGCGGTCGCGCCGGCGACGGGGAGGAGTGCCGTCCAGCCGGGGAAGGCGGTGGCGTCGTCGTAGGTGGTAGCGGCGAGGGCGATGAGCAGCAGTCCGCCGACGGCGACGGTGCCCGGTACCCGGCGCGGCCAGCGCAGCCGGGAGGCCGGCACGAGGGCCAGCAGCCCGCCGGCGGCGAGTTCCCAGCCGCGCACCGGGGTGGAGAAGTAGGCGGCGCCGGCCGCCTGCTGGGTCAGGTGGACGGAGTAGGCGAAGGAGGCGACCGCGAGGCAACCGAGCACGACGGCCAGCGTCGGACGGAGAGCGGTGCCACGTCGTCGGCACCACCAGGCGACCGCGAGGATCACCAGGGGCCAGACGAGGTAGAACTGCTCCTCGACCGCGAGCGACCAGAAGTGCTGCACCGGACTGGCGGCGGCGCCCAGCGCCGAGTAGTCGACGGCCTGGTCGGCCATCCGCCAGTTGACGACGTAGAGCGCCGCGGCGACGACGTCCCCGAAGACGGCCTTGCGTTCGACCGGTGACATCAGCAGACCGGCGAGCAGCACGACGGTGAGCAGCACGACGACGGTGAGGGGGAGCAGCCGCCGGGCGCGCCGGGCGTAGAAGCCGGCGAGCGAGACGGTGCCGCGCCGGTCGAGTTCGCGCAGGAGGACGCCGGTGATCAGGAAGCCGGAGATGACGAAGAAGACGTCGACGCCGATGTAGCCGCCGGCCAGCGGGGCCGCGCCCGCGTGGTAGAGGAGGACCACTCCGAGCGCCACCGCTCGCAGCCCTTCCACGTCGCCCCGGAACGCTCCGCCCGCCGCGGCTCTGCCGCTGCTGATGCCCTCGGCGCTCCGCGCCTCCGGCGCGGCTTCCCGAGGCCGCTTCACCAGCAGGCCGGGCGCCGTTCCCGCGCCCGCACCCGTCTCCCGATCCTTGCCGTCACCGCTCGGCTCCACTGACATCCGTCCCTCCCTATCACGCGTTCCTGTGGAGGAAGTAAGAACGCTCGCCCCTGCGTGTGCCCACGATCAGGGCGGTTGAGCCGAGCGGGCCGAAGCTCGGACGAAGCCTTGCGGTTCGCACCGCCTGCCACGAAGACCTCGTTGCAGGGTCTTCGTCGTGCTGGGGAGGGCGCACCGGAGCCGGCCGGGTGTGCGGGGAGGAACCGGCGCGAAGCCGCAGGGCGCGCGGGGTGATGCGGGGCGGTGGTTCCGCACGGGCGCTGCGGGGCGCGCCCGTGCCGGACTCCTCTCCTGGCGTGCCCCGCCGCTCGGGCCGGGGCGGCGGTCAGCCGGCGGGGGTGGCTGCCGCAGGCTGGGCCGGCCTGCGGCTCGCCCGGGCCGGGCGCCGTTCCAGGTGGGTGACCACCCCGGCGTAGAAGCGGTCCACCGCCTGGTCGACGCTTCGGATGAAACCGCTCTCGGCGTTTCCTCGGCTGCTGCCCATGCCCTTGAAGAGGGAGAGGCGGAAGCCGACCACGGCAGCGCTGTTCTTCGGGATGATGCCGGCGGGTTCCGGTCGCAGTCGTTCCAGTGTTCCGCGCGGGCCGCCGCCCTCGCCCTCGGTGAGCGTCTCGACGTGCAGGTCGGCGGGTGCCTCGTCCAGCCTCCGGATCAGCCGCTTCGCCCAGACCAGCGGGGAGCCCTGCTCGGACGCCCCGATCTCGATCGAGGTGCGGAGCTTGCCGGTCCGCAGGTCGGCGGTGATCGCCAGGACACCGGGCGCATCCTCGATGCGCAGTTCCGCCTGAAGCCTTCCGTCCCGGCAGAGTTGGTCGGCGAGCGCCGCCCGCCGGGCGGCGGGATCGGCACCCCGCTTGGCCCGCTGGACCGGAAGGACCTTCTGCCCCAGTTCGCCACCCAGCCGGAGGCAGACCTGCCGGATCAACCGCTCCCAGCTCTCGACCACCTCCACGGCCCGCCGGTCGCCCTGGCAGAGGGTCTCCTCGTCGATGCCGTTGCGCACCGGGACCCAGGCCGGTCCCATGTTCTGGAATCCGTGGCAACCGGAGTTGTCGTGCTGGAGGTAGTGGAGCAGTTCGTGGAGCAACCAGGCGTGAGCGGCGTTGCCGACCCCCTCGTGGCGCAGCAGCATCTGCGCCTGGTGGGTGACCTCGGCCCAGGAGAGGTGCCGGACGGCGACCTTGTGCTTACGCCGTCCGTCGGTCTTGACGTCCACCAGCGGGCTGCCGTCCAGCGCGACATCGTTGGAGAGGGTGATCACTGCCTCGTACCCGCGCCTGGCGGCGATGTCCGCGTACTCCTGGACCTGTTGCGACCGGAGCGCGTTGCCGTTGGTCTTCGTCTCGACAAGTGCCGTCCACAGCTTCCCGGCCCGCTCGACCCGGATCACGCCGTCCGGACGCCTCGGGGTGTCGCCGTGCGGTAGCGACACCTCGGTGAAGGTCTCCATCCGGCCGGCCGGTGCGCCGAACGCCACGACGATCCGCCGTCCGAACTCCGGGACCTGCGCCATGACCGACAGGAGCACCGAGGTCGCCCGCATCTCGCGCTCGCGGTCGTTCTTGAGCGTGGACACCGGGAACAGCCTGGCCTGCTGCCAGGAGTCGTTGTCGGCCAGGGTCTTCTTGACGACTCCGGGAAGGGTCACCTTCTTCTTGGCCGTACGCGGACGGCGTCGCGGCGTCGCCGCTTCCGTCACCTGGCCGGAGGCTCCCGTGGCCGGTTCGCCCGGCTGCCGCCCGTCTGCGGCGGGTGCGGCAGGGGGGAGCGCGTCCGCGGCGGGAGGCACGGTGTCCGCCGTGCCGCGGGGCTGCGGCGGGACACCGGTGCCCGCCGACGTCGGACCGGTGAGGTCCGTCGCCCCCGCCGCCTCCGCCGCCCCTGCGACGGCCGGGTCCGGGGCAGCCCGGTCGGCGGCCGGACCGGCAAAGGACGCCTGCGCTGACGCCGTCCCGTCCGCCGGAGGCAGGACGTCCGCGGCGGGGCGCTCCCTCGTGGCGGAGTCGTTCACCGCCGCGGGGTCGTCCTCCGTGTCGTCCACGTCGATGCCGAAGTCGGTGGCCAGCCCGACGAGGCCGCTCGCGTACCCCTGGCCGACGGCGCGAAACTTCCAGTCGCCGGCTCGCCGGTAGAACTCGCCGAAGATGCAGGCGCTTTCGGTGTCCGCGTCCTCGACGGAGAACCCCGCGAGGACGACACCGGCCGCGTCTGCCACGGTGAGCCGCAGGTCGTACAGGTCACCGAAGCGCGCTCCCGCGTACCGGCTGGCGGCCACCACGATCCGCTCGACGTCCGGCGGAGCCGCGCCCAGGTCCAGGCTGATGCGGTCCTCGTCGCCGTTGTCGGTGGGCGTCTTGCCCAGCAGCTCGACGCTGCCGTCCGGTGCGGCGGGATGGTTGTAGAAGTAGAAGTCGGCGTCGCTGCGGACCTTGCCGTCGGCTCCGAGCAGGATCACCGAGACGTCGGCGTCGGCGTCACCGTCGTCGCTGCTCCAACTCAGGCTCAACAGGACGGACTCGGCGTCCTCGCTCAGCGCTGCCAGCGCTACGTTGGCCCCCTTGGCCATTTCTTGCATGTGCCCCCCAGAACTGCTCGGCAACAGCACCGCCGGGCGGACCCCGCTGCCGCGTGATGACGTGTGACTCAGCGCACATACCGCGTGCGTGAGGAACCCTAGCCCCCGGAACCGGCGCCGCGAGGGGCGATGCGCGGATCGGGGGCGCATCCGGACCGTCCCCCTGTTCTTCGTACCGCACGGGTGGGCGCGGTCTCCGGGATCCCGTCGCAGCGGATGGGTTCGGTGCCTGACGGGGGTTGTGCCTTGGGGAGCGGAACACGCGTCGCGAACGAGGACGGCCCGGCCGGGCCGCGCGGTGCCGTGGTGGCGGCTCTGGTCGCGGTGGCGCTGGCGGTGGGCTGCGGAGGGCCGCCGACCGGGAGCACCGACGACGCGACCGGACGGACCGACCCGGACACCGGGACCTCCGGCTCGACTGCCCATCCCTCCGGGGCGGGCCCGCGGGCCCGGGGGACCTCCGCGAGTCCGCCCTCGCCGTCGGCGGGGTACGCCTTCCAGCCATCGGCGGACCGGGTGCCCGAAAGCCCGGGCCGCGCACGCGAGTTCACGCGGGAGGTGCAACTGGCGCCGGAGGACTGGACGGCAGGCATGGTCGCCCACGACCCGTACGAGCGGAGCGGGAGTTGGCCGGTGCTCGGCAAGGGCTGCGCCTGGACGCGTGCCGGACTGCCGGGACACGTGCTGGCCGCCCTCACTCGCCTACCGACGTCCCGGCGGGTGAGGACGGGGGGCCCGATGCAGGGTGCGGTGACGGTCACCGTGCATCGCACGGCCGAGGACGCGGAGCGGGAGATCGGCTCGACGGTGCGGCAGAGCGCGCGGTGCCCCGACCAGAACCTCGGGGACGGTCAGCGGTTGAGCGGGCTGACGTCCCTCAGGTTCGAGGAGCGGGACGTACGCAACGCGGACGCCTCGCTGTTCGCGACGGGCACGTACCGCACCCGGGGCGAGGGGCGCGGCGACGGTCCGGGCGGCTCGCACGCGTACGTCTGGACGAAGTCCCGGATCGGTCCGGTGACGGCGGCGGTGTCTGTCAAGGGCGCGGAGGGGTACGAGAACAGCGACCTGATCCGGGTCGCCACGGAGGGCATGGACCGGGCGCTGCACCGGATCGAGCGCGCGCTGGAGTGAGCGCCGGGTGCGCCCGGCGCGCCCGGGGCCGGCTCCCGCCCGATCCACCCCGCCCGCGGGCGGAGCCGGGAGGGTCCGCGGCAGCCTCGGCGGCCCCTCCCGGAGAGCCCGGGCTGCTCATCCGTGTCCGGGACGACGCCCGCGCCTGCCTGCTCACCCGCGTGCGACGCCTGCTGTGGCGGTGTCCGTGCCCGCGCGGGAGGGGCCGCCCTCCAGGGGCCGACTGCGAACGGTGAGCACCAGATCGTGGTCCACCGTGAAGCGGGGGCGCAGCTCGGTGGCCCGCCCGGGCTCGGCTCCGGTCAGCTCGCACGCGGGGAAGACGTCGGTCCGCCGGCGGTCCGCGCTGTCGCCGAGGACGCGGCCGACGGCGACCGGGGCGGCCGACGGCGCGGAGCGGAACTCCAGCGCCCACGTCCCGTCGAGCAGCCCGTATCCGTCCGGGCCCCCGGGCCCGTCCTGTTCGTGGCCGGACTTCGGGTCGCCGCCGCACCGGTCCAGCAGCCGGCGATGGGGCAGCACGAAGGAGAATCGATTCTGCCCCAGGGTCACGGCGGTGCTCACGACCTCCCGCTCCCCCGGTCCGCGCCGGACGAGTGCGAACACCGCGCCGCGCTCCGGGCCCCCCTCCCCGTACAGGGCGACGGTGCCGGTCAGGTTTCCGGCCCCCACGGACAGGCGCTCCAGTTCCGCGTGGCCCGTCCGGCACCAGGTTCGGACGCTCAGATGGCCACCCGTGGTGGTGTACGGAATCCAGGCCGTGACCTCCGGACCCTCGGGAGGCGCGAGGGACAGCAGTCCGGCCTGCTCCACCTGGTCGGCCACCACCCGGCGCGCCCGCCCCTGCTCGCGCGGCGCGACGTACGCGTCCCACCGGCCCTCCTCCAGCACCAGCGCTCCACGGCCCGGCACCCGGACCTCGATCCGGCCGTCCGCCGCCTCACCGGAAGGCGGCACGGGCAGTCGCACCTCGACCGTCTCCGGGGCGTCACGCATGCTGAGCAGCAGGTCGAGCGGACCGGCGGGCAGCGAGGCCACGTCCAACCGCACCGCGAGCCCGCCGTCGGCCGTCACGGCGCAGCGGGCACTCGGGCGGCCCGCGGGTGCCGAGGAAACGGCGCGTGCACCGGCGCGCGACCGCCCCTTCAGCAGGCGGCGGCCAGCGCCGAGCAGCTCCCGCACGGACGGTCGGTCCCGGGCCGGCGGTCGGCCGCCGGGGGGCGCGGACGCCCGCCCGCGGCCGGGCGGGTGCCACCGGCTGCCTGCGGCCCGCGCCCCCGGGCCGCCGCGGCGGGACGCGGCCCCCTCACGGTCGGGGGTGCTCGCACCGGCCGCGGGGCGGTCCCGCAGCAGTTCCCGGAACAGCTCCTCGTACTCCGCGCCGACGAGTGCCGGCGCGTACCGGGCCGCCTTCACCCGGGCGGCGGCGCCCATCGCCCGGCGCCGTTCGTCGTCCTCGATGAGCGAGCGCAGCGCCTCGGCGAAGGCCTCCGGCCCGCCGTCCGGCGGCACCAGCAGTCCGTCCTCGCCGTGGCTGATGATCTCCCCCGGGCCGTGCGGGCAGTCGGTGGAGACCACTGGCACCCCGCAGTGCATGGCCTCGACGATCGTCATCCCGAACGCCTCGCCGTCCGAGGAGACGGCGGCGATCGCCCCCTTGGCCCATTCGGTCTCGATCGGGGACACCGCGCCCATCAGCCGCACCCGGTCGTACAGTCCCAGCGCGTCGATATGAGTGCGCAACTGCTGCTCCCGGCGGCCCCGGCCGTAGAGGCGGAGGTTCCAGTCCGGGTGGTCGGGTGCGACCCGGGCGAAGGCGTCGATGAGCCGGTCGTACCGCTTGACCGGGATCAGCCGGCCGGCGGCGACGATCGTCCGCGAATCCCCGGTGGAGGGCGCGACCTCGGGGGCCGGGACGGCGTTCGGGATGCAGCGGACCCGGGTGGGCGCGTCCGCCAGGGCCGCCTCGTAGGAGGCTGCGTCGGCGTGCGAGACCGTGACGAAGGCGTCCAGTCGGCGCAGCGCCGCGTTCTGCTCCTCCCGCAACCGGTCGCCGTGCATCTCGAAGGTGACGTGCTCCTGGCCGACGCGCACGTACCGGCTGCGGCCGTAGCGGGCCAGATAGCCGTTGACGACCGGACGGGTGCCGACCACCACGTCGGCGTCCGTCCGGTACAGGAAGGCGGCGACCCGCTCGTCGGTCAGCCGCGAGGGGGCCAGCGGCCCACGCTGTACGCCCTGGTCGCAGAACATCGTGCTGGGCTGCGCCGCCGAGGGGTGGTGGCGCCCCGAGAGGCTCCGGCCGCGCCAGTCGATCAGGGACCGGAGATGGACCCGCGGGTCCGGCGCGAGGCTGAGCCGCTCCGCGGTCCGGTAAAGCGAGACGATCTCCACCTCGTGCCCGGCCTCGGCGAGTGCGCTGCTCAGGTTCACGGTGGACCTGATCGTCCCGCCGATGCCGAACGCGTTGTACACCAGGAATGCGATCTTCACGCTCTCCCCCTCGGGTCGGGGCGCGGTCGCGCCCCCTGGGTTTTACGTCCCCCGGTCGAGGGGGCCCGTCCGTCGCGGTCTTCAGCGGACAACGATCAGCCGGAAGGCGGCCCGTCGGAAGCGGGCCACGGCCTTGGTGAGCATCTCTCCGTCCAGGTGTCTCGGTTCTCGGTCGCCCAATCCGGGCAAAGCACGCCGAAGCGTCCGCACCCGGGGTACCCGGACCCACCGGCCTCTAACACCCCTTCGCCCACGTGGAGGGGCCGGTCCGGTCGGTGTCCACCAAGGTCAGGGAGCCGGTGGCCGGAAGTGGTCGTCGGGGCGGCCGGAAGCCTCCTAGCATGTGTGGATGGCCGCCCCCAGCAATGAACCGGACGACCTCTTCGGCCCCGGAGAGCTCGTCGAACCCGACGCCTTCCCCGAGCCGGACGACGCCCCGCCGGAGTGGGGGCCGCCCGGGGACGGGTACCCGGACGGTCCGCCCGCCGGTCCGCCGGAGACGGAGGGCCGGCCGGCGCTGCCGCGCGACGCGCTGGGGGTGCTGCGGAAGGTCTTCGGCTACGACGCCTTCCGGGGCGAGCAGCAGGCCGTCATCGACGAGGTGACCGGGGGCGGCGACGCCCTGGTGCTGATGCCGACCGGTGGCGGCAAGTCGCTCTGCTACCAGATCCCGGCTCTGGTCAGGGACGGCGTCGGGGTGGTCGTGTCACCGCTGATCGCGTTGATGCAGGACCAGGTGGACGCGCTGCGCGCCCAGGGGGTGCGGGCCGGGTTCCTGAACTCGACGCAGGACCTGGACGAGCGGCGGCTGGTCGAGGCGGAGTTCCTCGCGGGTGAGCTGGACCTTCTGTACCTCGCCCCGGAGCGGTTGCGGGTCGAGGCGACGCTGCGGCTGCTGGACCGGGCCGCGGACGGGCACGGCATCTCGCTGTTCGCCATCGACGAGGCGCACTGCGTCGCCCAGTGGGGGCACGACTTCCGGCCGGACTACCTGGCGCTCTCACAGTTGGGCGCGCGCTGGCCGAAGGTGCCGCGGATCGCGCTGACGGCGACGGCGACGGACGCCACCCGCGAGGAGATCGCGAGCCGGCTGGGCCTGGAGGAGGCCCGGCACTTCGTCGCGAACTTCGACCGCCCGAACATCAGGTACCGGATCGTCCCGAAGGTGGACCCGAAGAAGCAGCTTCTGGCGCTCCTGCGCGCGGAGCACCCCGGCGACGCCGGGATCGTCTACTGCCTGTCCCGGGCCTCGGTGGACCGGACGGCGCAGTTCCTCAACACCAACGGCATCAACGCCCTGCCCTACCACGCAGGCCTGGACAGCGCGGTCCGCGCCGAGCACCAGTCGCGGTTCCTCCGGGAGGAGGGGCTGGTGATGGTGGCGACGATCGCGTTCGGCATGGGCATCGACAAGCCCGACGTGCGGTTCGTCGCGCACCTGGACCTGCCCAAGTCCGTCGAGGGCTACTACCAGGAGACCGGCCGCGCCGGGCGGGACGGGCTGCCGTCCACCGCCTGGCTGGCCTACGGGCTCCAGGACGTGGTGCAGCAGCGCAAGATGATCGACGGCTCGGAGGGTGACCAGGCGCACCGGCGCCGGCTGGCGGCCCATCTGGACGCGATGCTGGCCCTCTGCGAGACCGTGGAGTGCCGCCGCTCGCAACTGCTCGCCTACTTCGGCCAGCATCCCGGGCCGGACGGCGGCGGTTCCGGAGCGGACGGGACGACGCGGCCCGCGGGCTGCGGGAACTGCGACACCTGCCTGACGCCGCCGGAATCCTTCGACGGGACGGTGCCCGCGCAGAAGCTGCTCTCGACGGTGGTGCGGCTGAAGCGGGAGCGCAACCAGAAGTTCGGCGCCGGGCAGCTGATCGACATCCTGCTGGGCCGCAAGACGGCAAAGGTCATCCAGTTCGACCACGACGCGCTGAGCGTCTTCGGGATCGGCACCGAACTGGCCGAGGCGGAGTGGCGCAGCGTGGTGCGGCAGCTGCTGGCCCAAGAGCTCCTCGCCGTGGAGGGCGAGTACGGGACCGTCGTCCTCACCCCCGGGAGCGGTGAGGTGCTCGCAGGGGGGCGGCAGGTGCAGTTGCGCCGGGACCCGGCCGCCCGTACGGCCGAGCCGAAGGTGGCCGGCGGCAAGGCGGGCAGGACGGGGCGGAAGGCGCCGGTGGAGCTGCCCGAGGAGCTGGTGCCGGTCTTCGAGGCGCTGCGGAGCTGGCGGGCCGCCGCCGCGAAGGAGCAGGGCGTACCGGCGTACGTGATCTTCCACGACGCCACGCTGCGGGAGATCGCCACCGCGGCTCCTTCAACGCTCGGGGACCTCGGTGCGGTAGGCGGCGTCGGCGAGAACAAGCTGGCGAAGTACGGCGAGGACATCCTGGAGCTGCTGCGCGGTGGAGCGGCGCAGGAGTCCGGGGCGTCCCGCCCGGGCGCACAGGCTGTCCCGGCAGCGGAGGCGCAGCCGGCGGGCTGAGGGGACCGCGGAGACGCAGCCGGCGGGGAGCGGGGCGGCCGGGCGGCTCCCCCGCGCTCCCTCACCCTTCCGGGCGGCTCTCCTGCTCCTCCGGGCGGCCGCGTCGGGTCAGCGCAGGAGGGCGAAGGTCTCGGCGGCGACGACGGCCCCCAGGACGGTTCCGACGACGACCTGGGCGATGGTGTGGTCGCGCAGGGCGACCCGTGACCAGCCTACGAGGACGACGAGGGGCGCTCCGAGCAGCGTCCACGGCCCCCAGGCAAGGGCGAGGATCGCGATGCTGCCGGCGGAGACCGCGGCGTGCACCGACACCTTCCACAGCACCGTGATCGCCATCAGCACCGCGAGCGTGGCGACCATCGCGGCGACCAGGGCGACCATCGCGTCCGGGGCGCCCAGCCCCCGCATCAGGAGCGTCCCGGTCAGTACGGACACGATGATGAAGACCATCACGGCCAGCCGCTGCTGCCGGACACCGAGATGGCGGTCGGCCCAGGTGCCGCGGCGGATGCCGAAGGTGATGAAGAGGACCGGCAGCACGGCGGCGAAGAACGCGCCGAACAGCCCCCACCCCACACCGGCGAGACCGTCCACCCGCCAACCGACCAGCAGGGCCAGGACGACGATCCAGTTCTTCGGCTCGAAACCGTCGGTGACGAGCCGGGCGGCGGTACGCGGCTTCCGCCCGCCGGGACCGGGGGCCGCACCGGGACCGGTGGCCGCGGAGAGATCGGGCGCGAGGGGGCCGGAAGCGTCCGGGTCCGGCACCCCCGGGGCGGGGGTGCCGGAAGCCGGGGGGCGGGGGGCGGCGGGCGTGCGGGGGGCTGGGTCGCTGGTCACGGGTGGGGGGTCTCCTGACGGACGCCTTCGAGGTGGGCGGCGGTGAAGGTGCGGACCGTCCCGGTCCGCCGGGCGCGGTCGAGGCTGTGCAGCCAGTCGGCCTCGGCGTCGATGTCGTCGAGCGCGTCCAGCGCTCCGGTAGTGCTGTCCGCTTCGCGGCGCTGTCCGGCATCGACGGGGCGGCGGCCGGCGGCCTTGGCCTGGCGGGCCAGCTCCAGCCAGCAGGCGTCGGCCAGCGCGCCCGCCGACAGGTCCGCCCCGGCGGGGACCCCGGCCCCGGGGCCGGGGTCCCCGCCGGGGCCGGAACGGGCGCGGGCGCCCTCGGTGGCGGCGAGGTCGCGCTCGCGGGCGGTGACGTAGGGCTGGAGGGCGAGCAACGCGTCCCGGATCTCCACCACGCGGCGGTGCAGGCGGAGCCGGAGTTCGCTGCGGCGCAGTTCCTCGTGCAGCACCACCTCGGGGACGGCCTCGGTGAGGTCGCGCCACAGCGGGTGCAGCCGGCGCAGCTGGCGCCAGTGGTGGACGGACTGCCAGGCGACGCCGACGGCCGGCACCGCGGTGCCGATCAGGATGAGGGCGATGGCGGCGTGCTTGAGCACGTCCGTGGTGTCGCTGACCGTGGCGTCCCGGCTCTCGTCGGCGTCCGCGAAGAGGCGCAGCACCAGGTAGCCGGAGCGCAGGAAGGCGTACGCCACACCGGCCGCGCTGCCGGCGCCGAGCAGCCGCAGACCGGTGCGCAGCCAGCCGGCCTGCGCGTGGCGGCTGGATCCCCAGAACAGCCACGCGGCGACGGCCATGGCCGTGCCGAGGTAACCGAAGAAGACGAGCAGGTAGCCCGTGGCGGCGGGGGCTCCGGCGCTGGAGTCGAAGAAGTCGGCGGCCTGCTCCTCGCGCGGGGTGAGCACGAACAGCACGGTCAGCAGCAGCATCGCGACGGCGGCCACGGGGGTGCGGCGGCGGGCGCCGTCCCGGCTCTCCGGGCGGGTGATGCCGAAGACGAACTCCAGGAGCGCCGCGGCGGCGGTGATGCCGAGGAGGTGCTTGAGCAGCGTGGAGAGGTTGTTGATCCCGACGCCGCCGTCGATGAAGTCCATGACCTCGTGGACCCGGAGCGTCATGGCGACGGTCAGGGCGGCGAAGGTGACCCAGAGCATGCGCTGCTTGCCGTAGCGCAGGGCGGCGGGGGCCCGCCAGAGGACCATGGTCCACAGCAGGATCAGGATTGCGGTCTGCACGGGCGCCTCTATCTGCGTATCGGGTGGCCGAAGGCGTCGTTGAGCCGGTTGAGGACGTCGGCGGCCGGTCCCGACGCGGCGGGCGCCTCGTTGCTGAGCGCACGGTCGCTGAGGATGGTGGCCAGCAGTTCGGCGTCGCGCTCCTCGTTGTCGGTGTAGCTGGTGCGGCCGAGGACGTGCATCAGCTGCTCCAGGTCCAGCTCGTCGTCGTACTCGTCGGGGTCGGCGTCCCCCCCGGCGCCAGACGTTCCGGTGGGCCCGGTGGTCCCTCCGGCGCCGGGGTCCGGGAGGCGGCCGCCGTCCGCGCGCTCACGCCGGTGCGCGCCGGAGGAGGCCTCCAGGAGTCTGGCGGCGTACGCGGGCCGCTCGGCGTCCGTGGCTCCGTGGCCGAGCAGCAGGTGGGCGAGCTCGTGCAGGACGATCTGGAGCTTGTGCAGAGCGCTGGTGGCCGGTTCGTAGAAGATGATGTCGGCCGTCGTGGTCGCCACCCACACCCCGCACGGCATGCTGCTGTCCGGCGCTCCTTCGAGAGCCACCAGACGCAGCGGACGGCCGCGCTGGGCGACGATCCGCTCGCAGAGCACATCGAGGTCGAACGGGCGGGGGACGTCGAGGCGGTCGGCGACGGCCTCGCAGCGGGCACGGCGGCTCGTCTTGGGCATACGGGTCTCCTTCGGAGCCGTAGTTTAGGCCGCTGAGCGGTCCGGGACCCAAATACTCTCGGACAATTCCGCAAACCCCGCGAGGGTGTACGAGCGCACCGGGTCCCCGGGTCCCCGGGTCCGGTGAAATCACGAAAAAGGACGCTCCGCAATGCCCGCGGTCGATCCGCGGCGGCGGCGCAGGCGGTGGGCGGTCTCATTCCCCGCGGTCGGGCGAGTCCGGCAGTCCTTCGAGGCGACGGGCCTGGTCGATGACACCGCGGATGGCCCGCAGACTGCCCGCGGAGAGGCCGTTCATCCGCACGGCGACGTCGCGCACGTCCCCATCTCCTAGGATTTCGACCAACTCGCGCTGGGCCCTGGTGAGTTCGACTCGCTCTTTGACTTTGGCGAGTTTTGCGTCCACCCGCTTGGCAACGGTCTCGTCGAAGAAGTAGGTGACCGGGACACCGAAGAACCCGGCGATCACCGTGAGGGTGCTCACCTTGGGGTCGGTGATCTCGCCCTTGCGGATCTTCTGGATGGTGGCGTGCGACACCGTCGGACCGTCGGCGCCGGCCTTGCGCCTGATGCCGTCCGCGATCTCCATGTAGCTGAGCGGTCCACGGTCCGGCGGGTGGATGGTGCCGATCAGATGGTCGAGCCGTTGCGCGATGGTCCGCGCGTTCCCAGGGGTCCGCTCGTCCACCCCCTCACCCCCTGTGGTCGGCACTGCGGCTGGTCGACCGCAGCCGGTTGTCTACTGAAGTTTACGCGGGTACACCCAGAACCATCGTACGTGCATTCAGCTTGACAAGGGGGGCCACCCGCACCGTACTCTCTGACCAGAGCGTAAAATAGAATAGACGGTCAGGGCGTACGGCCACGGGGGTTCGTACGGCCTGTCTGAACGGGGGCCCGACGGCCCGGCGCGGTCCCAGCGACCGAGCCGGGCCGTCGGTGTGTTCCGGCCAGCGCAGGACGCGGGTCAGGTCCCCCGCGGGAGCGCGGCGAGCTCCACAGCGATCCGCACAGGACGCCGGGCGGCCGGCGGAGCCGCGGTGCAGCGCGGCACGGATCGCGGTGCAGACCGGCAGCGGGAGCGGCACGGGAAGCCGGGCGGGGCGGCCGCGCGGGCCGCGCCGAAGCGGAAACCGCCCCGCGGAGAGTGCCGGGCGGCACGGGCGGACTCGTGCCGGGCGGCACGGGCGGACCGCCTGGCTGCGCGAGCCGACAGCAGGAGAGGCGGGCTCGATGGGCGCCGGAGACATCCGGTCGCTCCGCGGGACCTGAGAGCCGGCCCGAACCGAAAGGAGTCGCGGTTGCCTGCGCGAAGATGTGCGAGCGGGGCACAGTTCACCACCACCCACCCCCCGGAAACACGAGTGGCACCATACGCGCGCAGGGAGGAACGTCGGTTTCTGTGAGGGCGACCGCTGCAGGAATGAGGGGCACAGCAATACCGAACCCCCTCGGCCGGGACGGCGGGTCGGCCGAGAGGGTCCGGTCGTCGGAAACAGCGGCGATCACCGTCCGTCGTCACCGACGGCTCCGATCTCGTCACCGGGCCTGCCGGGGAAACGGAACGCGCCCACCGGGTCCGATCCGCCGCTCAAAGGCGGTCGAGCGACCCGGTGTCGACCGCTCCGACGAACGCCTCCCAGGTTCCCGGGGCGAAGCCGAGGGACGGGCCGAGCGGATTCTTGGAGTCACGGACAGCGATAGTCTGCGTCACGGGCGACTTCACCTCCACGCAGGCTCCGTTTCCACCGGAGTACGAGGACTTCACCCAACGGTCGGTTTTGCCTTGCTGAATTGCCATATCTACTCCGGTCTTCCCAAGTTCCCTTGGGAGGGATATCAGGGATGCCACCAGTTTCTTCCACCGGCTGCTGAGCGACATTACTAGTCCATGGGGATGTTTGGCTGCGTCGTTCACTCGACCGGATGGCATATACCGATCAACCCTTCCCCTGTCAGAAGCCACGGTGTATCTTGCCTCGCGCACACTGGCAGAACCTTCGCACCGGTGGATTCGGAGGGTCGGCGGCGAGTGGGGGCCGCTCGCAGTCGGAGCAGCACGGCCGGGGCCCGGCGGGAGCGGGCCGAAAGCGGGCAGGGGCCGAGCCGCGCTCCTGCCGGGGGGAGTACGGGGCGCGGGGTACGGCCTCAGCGGGCGTAGTCCTTGGTGACGTCCTCTATGAACGCCCGGCTCTGCTCCGCGTTCAGCGCCTGGGCGCGGAGGTGCTCGTACAGGACGCTGTAGCTGTGCACGTCGTTGGCCTTCTCCAGGTAGAGGTCGCTGGTGACGCCTTCGAGGTAGACCACCGTGGAGTCGGCCGTGTCCGGGAACTCCAGGATCGCGTACTGGCCGTTCACCCCCGGATGCGCGCCCATCGCGAAGGGCATCACCTGCACCGTGACGTGGGGCAGCCGGGAGAGCTCGGCCAGATGCTCCAACTGCTCGATCATGGTCTGCCGGCCGCCCACCTCGCGACGCAGGGCCGACTCGTCCAGCACCACCCACAGCCGCAACGGGCTGCGGCCGGCGACGATGCGCTGCTGGCGCCGTATGCGCACCTGCACCCGCTTCTCCATGTCGGACGGCGAGGCCTCGGGCAGCGCCCCCGCGATCACCGCTTGCGCGTACCGCTGGGTCTGGAGCAGGCCGGGCATGATCTGGGGTTCGTAGACCCGCAGCGAGGCGGCGTCGGTCTCCAGACCGATGTAGACGCTGTACGGGATGTCCCCGAAGGCGTGCCACCAGCCCTGCTGGCGGGACTCCTTGGCCATCTGCATCAGCGAGTCCACCATCCGGCGATCCTCGACCTCGTAGACACCGCAGAGGTCGCGCACGTCGCGCTGGTTGATGCTGCGCCGGCCGTTCTCCAGCCTGCTGATCTTCGACTGGGACACCAGGAGGCGTTCGGCGACCTCCTCGGCGGTCATCCCCTTCTCCTCGCGGAGCTTCCGCAGCTCCTGGCCCAATCGGCGCCTGCGCACTGTCGGATTGACGTTGGACGCCACGGGACCAGCCACCTCCGCTGTCAAGAATGGGACCTGCGGGGCGGTTCCCGCGGTTCCCGGCGGGCGCTCGGACGCTTCTCCCTCGGGAGTCGCGGGACAGCCCACGGCCAGCAGGTTGCCATCAACGGTGCGCGACCGGCGGTGCTTTGACAACAATCGACCACGGAGTGTGCAAAATCGCACGCACGGGGTGGTGGTCCGACCGCCGTCCAACGGTCGGACCACCACCCCATGCTTCCGGCGGCTCCCGGCTCGGTGGTGTGCTCAGCGGGCACCGGCACGGGCCATGCCACCGGCCCGCCGTGCCTGCTCCGGAACTCCGCGCGACGCCATCGCGGTGGACGCCGCCGTGGCCGTCGCCCGTGGGGCACCGGGCCCTGCGGGCGGCGGACCGGCGGAAGAGCGGCGCTGCTGTGCACCGACGCCGTTCTGCACGTCCATCACCGCGTGGGCGACCAGGCCGCCCATCGGGTCGTGCCGGATCAGGTCCCGCAACCGGGAGCGGCAGGACCGCCCCTCGTTGCCGGGATAGAGGTGCTTGCCGAGACCGACCGCGTGGGCCAGCGCGGCGAGCGCCGCGGTCCGGGGATCCGGCGGTACGCCGGTGCGGATCGCCGAGTCCAGCCGGTTCTTGATCTCCCGGCTGATCGCTGTCTCCGTCGCCTGGTAGCGCGTCGTCGGCAGCACTCCGCACATCTGGCCCTCCACGGCATGCACCATGCCGCAGCGCTCCAGATGCGAGAGGTAGGTCTGGCGCAGCCCGAGTCGGGGCCCGCCTATCCAGTGGACGGCGCGCACCGGCCTGCCGCGTCGGCGCAGCAGTTCCAGTGCGGAGTCCAGGGTCGGATCTCCTGTCGGCCGTGGCAGCACCACAGCGATACGATCCCCATCAGGGGCTATCCGTCCCGCGAGAGCCAGCTCCACTAGCTGGGCCCCGGCGAGACCGAGGTCGAGCGATTGCGGCTGCGCTGTGGTGCCCGTCGTCGGGTCCAGAGCGAGCAACAGCAGCTCTTCCGGAATTGTTCTGCGGCTCCTGCCCATCCATGCCTCCCCGCGTGGATGGAACACAGGGTGACCCCTCTCACAATGTTCTGTCGAGGGTGCCTGGTGGTTTTGTGGGGGAACCGGTAGATATGTCGTTCCCGTCTGCCCAGTGGGGCGGCCGGTTGCAGCAGGTCGCCCGACGATCAGCCGGCACCGCACAGGACACTGGTGATCGGAACGGCGAGCGCGGAATCCAGGAGGCACGGTGGCGGGCGAGTCCCCCGGCAGGGCAGGACAACAGGAGTCGTCGGGGGAGACGACCGACAGGGGCGGAACAGTTCCCACGAGCCGCGAGCGGTCCGACCCCCGCACGGCGTTCGGGCACCCCGGCGACGGGTCGGCGAATCCGGAAGCGGAAGCTCCGGTGGAGCCGGAGCACCCCGCCGGTACGGAGGCCGCGGATGCGCCCGAGGAGCCTGCCGGTACCGACACGGAAACGACGGACGCCGAGAACGCAGGGAAGGCCGCGGACACGGAGAGCTCCGGTACGGGGCCGGGTGCCGGGGACGGGGTCCCCGGTGCGGGCGGCGCGGAGGGTGCCGGGAGCGGTACGCCTCCCCAGGGCACCCCGAACGCCCGTACGGCCGCGGAGACGGCCACCGAGGACGAGGAACCGGCTCGGGTACCGGCGGAGCCCTCCGGGCCCGCAGCGCCCCCGTCGGGCCCCGTCCCGAAGGGACTCGGAGAGACGGCGGGCACGCCGGTAGGGGATTCGGGCACGACGGAGGCGTCCGACGGGCGTTCGCGCGCGTCCGGCCCCGGACCGGAGACGCAGGAGGACCCGAAGCCGGGCAACGCCCCGGACGCGGCGGAGCCTGGGCCCGGGCCGAAGCCGAAGGCGGACGAGCGGAACGGTCCTCCGGGCCCCTCGCCGGAGGCGGCCGAAACGTGTCCGGACGCCCGTGACGGGAGCGACGCCCCGGACGAGGGCCGGAGGCAGGACGAGACCCCGCCCCCGGTTCACCGGGGCAAGGACGAGGGCAAGGACGGGGACGGAAGCCGGAAGCGGCCCGCGTGGGGCGCCCCGGAGACGGACGCGGACGGCGAGACGGACGCGGACGGCGAGGCGGACGCAGCCGGGAAGCCGGGCGCGGGCGGGACGACGCCGGTGACCGGGAAGGCGGGCGCCGCCGGCAAGGCGGCGGACGAGTCGCCGGCCGAGCGGACGAGCCAGTTCGTGCCGCTCCGCTCCAGCGACGACCCGCGCACCTCCCCCGCGGCGAAGCGCGGCTCCAGCACGCCCTCGGACACCGGGTTCGCACCGGCCGGCGGGAAGCCGGACGCCGGGCGGACGCCGTCGGCACCCGGCGCCTCGCGGGAGGCCGGGGCACGGGAGAGCGAGGACGGGACCGCGGGCCCGGGGCCGATGCCGGAGGCGGCCGAGACGACCGGGGTCGTCCCGGAGCCGGAGCGCACCCGGCAGCAGCCGCTGCCCGGCGAGCGCCCGCTGGACCTGCTGGCCCAGTTGACCAACAAGCCCGCGCCGCCCGAGACTCCGCTGCGCACCGCGGTGCGGCGGGTGAAGATCTGGTCGCCGCTGGTCCTGCTGCTGGCGGTCGTCTTCGTGACGGCCCAGTGGCTGCGCCCGCTGCCGGAGCCCTCCCCGGAACTCGACGGCATCGCGTCGAGCCACACCTTCGAGGGGGCCGAACCGTCGGTGGACTGGCCGGAGTCCGGGCAGGCGGCACTGGACGTCGAGGGGCTCGGCTCGCTCGGCACCTCCGGGAAGCAGCAACCGGTGCCGATCGCGAGCGTCGCGAAGACGATGACCGCGTACCTGCTCCTGCGCGACCACCCGATGGAGGCGGGCGAGGACGGGGAGGCGATCAAGGTCGACGCACAGGCGGAGAAGGACGCCGGGCTGTCCGAGCAGGGCGAGTCCACGGTCGAGGTGTCCTCGGGCGAGACCCTCACCCAGGCCGAGGCCCTGAACGCCCTGATGATCGCCTCGGCGAACAACGTCGCCCGGTTGGTGGCGCGTTGGGACGCGGGTTCGGAGAAGGAGTTCGTCGACAAGATGAACACCACCGCCGAGGAGCTCGGCATGGCGAACACCACGTACACCGACCCCAGCGGGCTCCGCGAGGAGACGGTCAGCACGGCCGAGGACCAGGTGAAGCTGGGACGGGCCGCGATGAAGTTCGAGGCGTTCCGGGAGAGCGTCCGGCAGCCGTCCTACGTGGACCGCAACGGCAAGCAGCAGAACAACTGGAACCAACTCGTCCCCTACGACGGCACGGTGGGCATCAAGACCGGCACCACCACCGCCGCGGGCGGCAACCTGCTGTTCGCGGCCGAGAAGGAGGTGGCCGGCACCACTCAGCTGATCATCGGCGCCGTGCTGACCCAGCCGCCGGCCGGTCCGGGCAACTCGATCCTGGAGGGTGCGCTGAGCGCCGGCCGCGACCTCATCGACTCCGCCGGTGCAGCGCTCGCCTCCGAGCGGATCGCGGAGAAGGGCGACGTGGTCGGAGTCGTCGACGACGGCCTCGGTGGCCGGACCCCGGTGGTCGCGACCGAGGACGTGACGGCCGTCGGCTGGCCGGGCCTGGAGGTCGGGCTCGACCTGGCCGGGCGCGGCGGCCCGATCCCGCAGGAGGTGAAGTCCGGTACCGGGGTCGGTGTGCTGACGGTCGGCTCCGGACCCGGCCGGGTCGAGGTCCCCGTCGCGCTGGCGGAGCCGAAGGCCGAACCAGGCCTCGGGGCGAGGCTGACGCGCATCCTCTGACGCCCGGGGTTGTCCGCCGTCCGGGGCCGCGGCCCGCCGCCGCCCCGGACGCGCTCGGCCGGACGGGAGGCCCGTACGCCCCGCCGGTCCTCCCGTCCCGTGGCAGGGGCAGCGTCGTACCCTCGACTGATGACCTCAGACGCGCAGGGACCGACCGCCAACGCCATGCGCCGCGCGCTGCGCCGGGCGGCCGACGGTGTCGCACTGGACACCGCCGAGGCCGCGGTGCTGCTCCAGGCCCGCGGCGCCGATCTGGCCGTGCTGAGCGCCTCGGCCGGACGAGTCCGGGACGCCGGGCTGGAGGCCGCGGGCCGACCGGGTGTCCTCACCTACTCGCGCAAGGTGTTCATCCCGCTGACCAGGCTCTGTCGCGACCGCTGCCACTACTGCACCTTCGTGACGGTCCCGGGCAAGCTGCGCCGGGAGGGACACGGGATGTACCTCTCCCCCGACGAAGTCCTCGACATCGCCCGCCGCGGCGCCGAACTGGGTTGCAAGGAGGCCCTCTTCACACTGGGGGACCGCCCTGAGGACCGCTGGCCGGAGGCCCGGGAGTGGCTGGACGCGCACGGCTACGACGACACCCTCGCCTACGTCCGGGCGATGTCCGTGCGGGTGCTGGAGGAGACGGGCCTGCTCCCGCACCTCAACCCCGGCATCCTGACGTGGACGGACTTCCAGCGGCTGAAGCCGGTGGCGCCGTCGATGGGGATGATGCTGGAGACGACGGCGACCCGGCTGTGGTCGGAGCCGGGTGGACCGCACCACGGCTCCCCGGACAAGGAGCCGGCGGTCCGGCTCCGGGTGCTGGAGGACGCGGGACGCTCCAACGTGCCGTTCACCACCGGTGTACTGATCGGCATCGGCGAGGACTACGAGGAGCGGGCCGAGGCGCTGTTCGCGATGCGCCGGGTACAGCGCTCGTACCACGGGGTGCAGGAGGTTATCGTGCAGAACTTCCGCGCCAAGCCGGACACCGCGATGCGCGGCATGCCGGACGCGGAGCTGACGGAACTGGCGGCGGCGGTCGCGGTGACCCGGCTGGTGCTGGGCCCCTCGGCCCGGGTGCAGGCCCCACCGAACCTGGTGGACGAGGAGTACGCGTTGCTCATCGGGGCCGGGATCGACGACTGGGGCGGCGTCTCGCCGCTCACCCCCGACCACGTGAACCCGGAGCGGCCCTGGCCGCAGATCGACGAACTGGCCTCCCGGACGGCCGACGCGGGCTTCGAGCTGCGCGAACGCCTGACGATCTACCCGGAGTTCATTCAGCGCGGCGAGCCATGGCTCGACCCCCGGCTGCTGCCGCACGTGCGCGCGCTGGCTGACCCGGAAACCGGCCTGGCCCGGCCGGACGTCACGCCATCGGGCCTGCCCTGGCAGGAGCCGGACGAGGGTTTCGCCTCCTTCGCCGCGGGCGGCAGCGGACGCACCGACCTGCACCGCACGATCGACACCACCGGGCGCACCGGCGACCGCCGGGACGACTTCGACGAGGTGTACGGGGACTGGGAGGCGCTGCGGGAGCAGGCCGCGCCGGGCATGGTGCCGGAGCGGGTGGACACCGACGTACGGGCCGCACTGAGCAGGGCCGCGGACGACCCGACGCGGCTGACCGACGCGCAGGCGCTGGCGCTGCTGCACGCGGGCGGCCCGGCACTGGACGCGCTGTGCCGGATCGCGGACCAACTGCGCCGGGACACGGTCGGGGACGAGGTGACCTACATCGTCACCCGCAACATCAACTTCACCAACGTCTGCTACACCGGCTGCCGGTTCTGCGCCTTCGCTCAGCGCCGCACGGACGCCGACGCGTACACGCTCTCCCTGGACCAGGTCGCCGACCGGGCCGAACAGGCCTGGGACGTGGGCGCGGTGGAGGTCTGCATGCAGGGCGGAATCCATCCGGACCTGCCGGGGACGGCGTACTTCGACATCGCACGCGCGGTCAAGGAGCGGGTCCCGGGCATGCACGTGCACGCCTTCTCCCCGATGGAGGTGGCGAACGGAGCGACGCGCACCGGCATGTCGATCCCGGACTGGCTGGCGGCGGCGAAGGAGGCCGGGCTGGACTCGATCCCGGGCACGGCCGCGGAGATCCTCGACGACGAGGTGCGCTGGGTGCTGACCAAGGGCAAGCTGCCGGCGGCCACCTGGATCGAGGTGGTGCGCCACGCCCACCGGCTGGGCCTGCGCTCCTCCTCGACCATGATGTACGGCCACGTGGACCAGCCGCGGCACTGGCTGGGCCACTTCCGCACACTGGCCCGTCTCCAGCAGGAGACCGGCGGGTTCACCGAGTTCGTGACCCTGCCGTTCATCCACACCAACGCGCCGGTGTACCTCGCGGGCATCGCGCGGCCGGGGCCGACGGACCGGGACAACCGGGCGGTGACGGCGATGGCCCGGCTGCTGCTGCACCCGCACATCACCAACATCCAGACCAGCTGGGTGAAACTGGGTGCCGGGGGTGCCGCGGAGATGCTCCGCTCGGGGGCGAACGACCTGGGCGGCACTCTGATGGAGGAGACCATCTCCCGGATGGCGGGCTCGTCCTACGGCTCGTACCGCTCGGTCAAGGGCCTGGTGGCGATCGCGGAGGCGGCGGGCCGCCCCTCGCGGCCCCGGACGACGGACTACGGCGAGGTTCCCGAGGAGCGCCGGCGGGCCGCGCTCGCCTCCGACGGCCACTTGCCCGAACTGCTCCCGGTGCTCGGCGACTGAACAGCGGGGCGGCCGCGAGCACCGGCGCCGGAGCCACCGCATCGCGGGACTCGTCACCGGCTCCTCGGGGGTGGGCCGGCGGCTCGGAGCGCCGGGTGGCACCGACAACGGCCGGTTCGGTGCTTGCCCTCGGCCGCGGGGCGGGGTCGGGTGGGGCTCTGCCGGCGGACCGGCCCCCTGATCCCGGCCCCGCCAGTCGTTTACAGTGCTGATCCGGACAGGGGCGATCGAGAGAGAGGGACGCTGTGACCGGTTCTGGCCGTTCCGGCAACGCGGCCGTCTGGGGACGGGCGGAGCAGCAGGACTTCCGAAGCCGGGTCCGCGGCTGCCTCCTGGGGGGCGCGGTCGGGGACGCGCTGGGCGCCGGTGTCGAGTTCGAGTCGCTGGCCGCCATCCGCGCGGCGCACGGCGCCGAGGGGGTGGGCGACTACGTCCCCGCCTACGGGCGGCGCGGGGCGATCACCGACGACACCCAGATGACGCTCTTCACCGTCGACGGCCTGATCCGGGCCCATGTCCGCCGCGACGCCGGCGCCTGGCACCCGCCCACCGACGTCCACGCGGCCTACCGCCGCTGGGCCGCCACCCAGCGGGACTGGGGGCCCGACGAGCGGAGGAAGGACGACGGCTGGCTGGCCAGGCAGGAGTGGCTCTACACACGGCGCGCCCCCGGCAACGCCTGCCTCACGGGTCTCGCGGACGCCCGGATGGGCACGCTGGAGCGGCCGAAGAACCCGGACTCCAAGGGCTGCGGAACCGTGATGCGCTCGGCACCGTTCGGGCTGCTGGTCGGCTGGGAGCCGCAACTGGTCTTCCAGCTCTCGGCGGAGTGTGCCGCGCAGACCCACGGGCATCCGACGGGCTACCTGGCCGCCGGGGCCTTCTCCGTCATCGTGCACGCGCTCACCCGCGGGGACTCGATGGACGCCGCGGTGCAGCAGGCGCTGGCGCTCCTGTCCGTCCGCCCCGGCCACGAGGAGACGACGGACGCGCTGAAGCGGGCGCTGGGCGCGGTCCGGCAGGGGATGCCGACCGCGGAGCGGGTCGAATCGCTCGGCGCGGGCTGGACGGCGGAGGAGGCGCTGGGGATGGGGGTGTACTGCGCACTCGTCGCAGAGGACGTCCGGCACGGCCTGCTGCTGGCGGTGAACCACAGCGGCGACTCCGACTCCACCGGCTCGGTCTGCGGCAACCTGCTCGGCGCGCTGCACGGCGAGACCGCGCTGCCGCCCGCCTGGGTGACGGAGCTGGAGGGCAGGGCGACCATCCTGGAGCTGGCCGACGACTTCGCGATGGAGATGACGCAGGGCCCGGCTCTGCACAGCCCGGCGACGTCCTCGCACTCCCCCGGCTGGCTGCAGCGCTACCCCCGCGTCTGAGAGGGTGCGTCCCGCGCCGCCCGCAGGGGAGCGCGCGCCGTCGCGAGGTGCGAGGCGGCGCCGCATGTGGTGGCCTCGTACCTCTTCGGGTCAACAGGCCTGTACACAACTGCCCGTGGGGGCCGCTACAGGGCACACTGTGGGGGGCGGCAACCAGCGGGCGGGGAGCGGAACGAGGAGGGGGCACACATGGTCGCCGATCCGGGGGCGGGGCTGCGACGCGCGGTGCTGGGACCGGTACGGGCCTGGCGCGACGGCGAGTCGCTCAACACCGGTTCGCCCAGCAGCGTGCGCTGCTGACGGCACTGCTGCTGCGCGGCGGACGCACCGCCACCGCGCAGGAGCTGGTCGACGCGGTGTGGGGCGGGGAACCGCCGCAGCAGGCGCTCGCCGCACTGCGCACCTACGCCTCGCGGCTGCGCAAGGTCCTCGGCGCCGCTGCGCTGACCAGCGAGTCCGGCGGTTACGCGGTCCGTATCGGCACGGCTCACCTGGCCCCGGGCCGGACCGGCCACGGGTCAGCGGGGTCGCGGGTCAGCGGGGCCACGGGTCAGCGGGGCGGGTGCTGGGCCAGCCAGGTCGAGGCCGTCTCGGCCAGTTCGCCGTCCCGGCCGGCGAGCATCATCGCAATCATCTGCGCGTCCCCGCGCAGCGACCACAGCGGGTGCCCGAAGGTCGCCGGGTTGTTCCCCTCCAGCAGGAAGTGCGCGGGCCAGGCCGTGCCGTACCCGATCAGGGGGAGGGCCGCGGCGTACCGCTTCCGGCCCCGGGCCAGTCCGTAGAGGCTGATGCCGAGGCCGGTGAGGGTGCCGGTGAGGTGCACCCAGCGAGTGGCGACCCGCGCGTGCATGGCCACGTAGTACGGCCAGAATTCCTCGTACGAGGTGAACGTCCGATCCGTCATACCGGCACGTTAGCCGTCCCGGCCCGTCCGGGCCCACCCCTGCGGGGTGGGCCCGGACGGGCCGCCGGCGGTCAGGAGATCCGCTCCAGGCGGCAGTCGTCCACCTCGTCGGCCCGCTCGGGGCGGTCCATCTCCACCTCGACCCGGCGCGTGTCACCGCCGGACTGCAACCGGACGCGCGTCGTGCCGCGGTCCACCGTCAGGCCGTCGTCCCCGAGGAAGCGCACCTCGACCTGGAAGCTCCGCGACCGGTTGCCGGGCCGCACCCGGACCGTCGCGGCGGGCTCGTCGGCCTCGGCCCGGACGCACTGCACGACCTCGCCACTCGGTTCGCGCTCGCTGGAGGGGTAGCCGCCGGTCGTACCCCCCTTGTAACTACTGCCCTTGCTCGTGGTCGACTTCTTGCTGCACCCGCCGCCGCTGCTCCCACCGCTGCTCTTGCTGCCGCCCTTGCCACTCGAGGTCTTGGTGTGGCTGAAGCCGGTGAGTGCGAGCAGGACCGCGACGACCACGGCGATCAGTTTGACATGACACATGGAAGAGCCCCCGAAAAAACGTTCGTTTGTCGCGTTCACTGCAACCACCCGCGTGGACGCGTCCAGGCCGGTGCGGGGTTCCCCGGGACAGAGGAAGCGGCCCGTCGCCGGTCCGCTCAACTGCGTTGCTGACCGGTCCCCTTGGAGGCGTCGAGCGCGTACACGCAGCGATCCTTGCTGCACGCGTACACCACACCGCCCGCCACCAGCGGCGCTCCGGTGATCTCCCCACCGGTGGCGAGTTTCCAGCGCAGCTGCCCACCGACCGAGTCCAGCGTGTAGAGGGAGTGGTCGGCGGAGCCGAAGTGCACCCGGCCGTCCGCGGCGACCGGGGCACCGACGATGTCGCCGCGCGCCTCGAACCGGTAGCGGCCGGTGCCAGGCACCGCGTCGATCGTGTAGAGGGCCCGTCCACTGGCCACATGGACCAGGCCGTCGGCCACCACCACCGGCTCGCCGGAGGGCCGTGACTCGGTGGCGATCCGCCACCGGTCGTGCCCGCCGACGGCGTCCAGCGCGTAGACGGTGCCGAGGTAGTCGGCCAGATAGACCCCGCCGCCGGCCACCGCGGGGCCCGGTACGAAGGCGGGCGGGCACAGGAACGCGGCCGGGGCGTCGAACCGCCAGCGCTCGTGGCCGGTCGCCGCGTCGAGCGCCAGCACCCGGGACCCGGCGGTGACGTAGATCGCGCCGTCCTCGGCGGGCAGCAGCCGCACCGGGACGCCGCCGGTCGCCGCCGAGTCGCCGACCGGGTGGGACCACTTCTCGTCCCCCGTCCGGGCCTCCACCGCGTACAGTCGGCCGTCGCCCCACAGGTAGACGGTGCCGTCGTGCAGCACCGGGCCGTGCTCGGCCGCCTCGAAGTCGGCCTGCGCACCGGTGACCTTCCACAACTGCTCGCCCGTACCCGCGTGCCAGGCCTGGACTCCGCCGCCGCGAGTACCGGTGACCACGACCCCGCCGTCGGCGCGCAGCGAGTACACCCACGCGTCCACCGACAGCTTCCACAGCTCGCGGCCGTCACCGGCCGCCAGCGCGTACAGAGTGGGGCCGTCGGAGCCGTGCACGCGTCCGGCGGAGACCGCCATCGACCAGGCGACCTCGCCGGTCTTGAACTGCCTGCGTCCGGTGGCCACGTCGAGCGCGTGCACCTCGAAGGAGGTGACGTACAGCTGGTTCTCCACGACCACCGGAGTGCCCCACACGTCGTTGGACATCCGGAACCGCCAGGGCCGCCACCGGGGCGGCGCCGCGGCCGACGGGGCGGCGGGAGGCGCCGGGGGTGCGGGGGCGACGGCGGGAGGCGCCGGGGGCGCGGGGGCGACGGCGGAGGCACCGCTCGGCGGACGCACCCACTGGGTACCGGCTCCCACGTCCGGACCGCGGTTCTCCGGGCGGCGCGGTCCCGGGCCGATGTGCACCTGCGAGCCTGGCAGCCGCACCGGGTCGGCGCCGGGCATCGGGGCGGCCGGGCCGGGGGCGGGCGGATGCGGCATGCCCTGCGGGCCGCCCGGCATCGGCGGCGCCGCGACCGCGCCGGCCGGAACGGGCGGGGCGTGCTCGGGCGGCGGCGGGAGGTGGTCGGGGCGCGGCGGCGGCGCGACGGGCGGGGCCGGGCGCTGCACCGGACGGGAGCGGCCGCCGCGCTTGCGCTCGATCAGCTCCACCGCGCCGCCCGGCAGCCAGGCGGAAGCGGTGCCGCTGTCGTCGCCGCCGGAGGAGAACAGGTGCGGGGCCAGTTGCGCCTGGAGGTCGGCGGGAGTGGGGCGGCGGTCCGCCTCGTGCCGCATGCACGACTCGATCAGCGGGATCAGCTCGTCCGGCAGGCCCTCCAGGTCCGGCCCCTCGCGCAGCAGCATGAAGACCGTCTCCACCGGGTTGGCGCCGTGGAAGGGCGCGTGTCCGGTGGCGGCGAAGACCAGAGTGGAGGCGAGCGAGAAGACGTCGCTCGCCCCCGTCACGCTCCGCGAGTCGCGCGCCTGCTCGGGCGACATGTACGCGGGGGTGCCCACGGCGACGTTGGTCATGGTGAGCCGGGTGTTGGACACCCCGGAGGCGATCCCGAAGTCGATGACGCGCGGCCCGTCCTCGACCACCAGCACGTTGGAGGGCTTGAGGTCCCGGTGCACGAGTCCGGCACCGTGGATGGACTGGAGGGCTTCGGCGATACCGGCGGCCAGCCAGCGCACGGCCTGCGCGGGCATCGGCCCGCACTCGCTGATGATCTCCTCCAACGAGGGGGCCGGCACGTAGGCCGTCGCGAGCCACGGCACGGCCGCCTGCGCGTCGGCGTCCACCACAGCGGCGGTGTAGAAGCCGCTGACCGCGCGGGCCGCCTCCACCTCACGGCTGAACCGGACCCGGAAAAGCTGGTCCTCCGCGAGCTCCGTCCGCACGGTCTTGATCGCGACCCGGCGCCCGGACGCCGAACGCGCCAGGTAGACCAGACCCATGCCCCCGGCACCCAGCCGGCCGAGCACCTCGAACGGGCCGATCCGCCGCGGATCGTGCTGCGTAAGCTGCTCCACCACTCTGCCTGCCACCTCCCCCGTAGGGGCTCGTCTGTGTCACCGCCCCCGGGCAGCTTCTCACCGCCGCCCGCCGACGCGTTTCGGAAGCTGATTCTTCCTGGCGGGACCGGCGGGGGCGAACCGGGGGGCAATTCGGTCGTGTCCGCCCACTCCCAGAGTTGCCGGCCGCGGCGGCAACGGCTGCCGCCATCGTACGCATTCGGCGGGAAGCCCCTGCTCAGGTGCCCTTCGCTCCCCCGGCCCCCGGGCCCTCCCCGGCGGCGGGCCGCTCCCGGTCCCGCGCGGACTCCGAGCCCGCCTCCGGTGCGGGACCCGCCGGATCGGCCGACTCCCCGGCGGCCACCGCGGAAGGCACCGCGGGCGTGGCCCGCTCCGCGGTGGTGGCGGTGTCCAGTACGGCGAAGACCGCGCCCTGGTTGTCGACCAGCACCGCGAACCGCCCGTACGGCGTGGTCTCCGGCGGGGTCATCGTCCGGCCCCCGAGGTTGCGCACCCTGCGCACCGTGGCGTCGCAGTCGGTAACCGCGAAGTAGGTGAGGAAGTGGGCGGGCATCTCGACGGGCAGGGTGTCGCCGATCATGGCTCGGCCGCCGATCGCGTACTCCTCGTCGAGCGGTTCCCCGGCCGGGTACCAGACGGCGAAGTCGAAGTCCTCGCCGCCGAGCTCCTGCACCTGGTGGCCGAACACGTCGGCGTAGAAGGTGTCCACGGCGTCCGTGTCCCGGGTGTGCACCTCGCTCCACGCGTAGGAGCCGGGGACGCCACTGCGGGCGAAGCCCTCCCGCTCCCCCGGCTGCCAGAGGCCGAAGACGGCCCCCGAGGGATCGGCCGCCAGCGCCGTCACCGCGGCCGGGCCCGGCACCGCCGGCACCGGGTCGGTGATCACCCAGCCGCCCGCGGCGCGGACGCGGGCCGCGGTGGCGACCGCGTCGGAGGTGGCGAAGTAGACCGTCCACACCGTGGGCATCCGGCCGTCGGACTTCTGGAGCAGCCCGGCCACCGGATCGTCGCCCAGCAGCGCGGGGGTGAAGCCGTTCGTCGCGCCACCGGCCGCGCGCTCGCGCACCCCGCGCGCGGGGACGTCCGGCGGCGAGGGGAAGGACCAGCCGAACAGCTCGCCGTAGAAGCGGCGGCCGGCGGCCAGGTCGGGCAGGGCGACGTCCACCCAGCAGGGCGTCCCCTCGGCGAATGCGGCCATGGCCTGATCCTTTCCTCCCGGACTGCGGAGCGGACAGCGGACGCGGACCCGACCGATCCGGTACATCCATCTCTGACCGCTTATGCACCGATACTCGCACTCCGTGGCGATTCGCACGCGGTCGGAGAGCGGTTCGGGGGCCCGGTTGAGGGGGGCAAACCCATTTGCATGCGGTCGAATAGCGCACGAAACGCCCGTCGGTAAGCTGACGGCATGACAGGACAAGTTCGAACTGTTGACGGACGGGTGGCCGGACGGCGTGGGCAGGCGACGCGTCTGAAACTGCTCGACTGCCTCGGTGACATGCTCAGCTCCTCGCCCTACCGCGACGTCAAGGTGATCGACGTCGCCAGACGGGCGGGCACCTCGCCGGCGACCTTCTACCAGTACTTCCCGGACGTGGAGGGAGCCGTGCTGGAGCTCGCCGACGCGACGGCGAAGGAGGGCGGCGCGCTCGCCGACCTGGTCGCCGGGCACTCGTGGAGCGGCAAGGCGGGACGGCGGAGCGCGGAGGAGCTGGTCGACGGCTTCCTGTCGTTCTGGCGACGGAACGAGGCGATCCTGCGGGTGGTGGATCTCGCTGCCGCAGAAGGGGATAAACGTTTCTACAAGATCAGGATGAAGACGCTCACCCCCGTCACCCAGACGCTCACCGGGACGATCCAGGAGCTCCAGGGCAAGGGCCGGGTCGCCCCGGAGATCAGCGCCGCCGGGCTGGCGGGCTCCCTGGTGACCATGCTGGCGTCCGCCGCCGGCCACCAGAAGGGCTTCCAGACCTGGGGCGTCAAACAGGCCGAACTGAAGCCGAGCCTCGTGCAGCTCGTACACCTCGGCGTCACCGGCCGCAAGCCCGCCCCGTAGCAGGGGGCGCGGCCCCCGGAGCCGCGCGTCCGCCGCTCCCGCCCACGGGCACACACCGCCGCGGTCCGCCCGGCCCGGGTGGCCCCGCCCGTCCCCACCGCACCGTCTCCGCACTGCACCGCACTGCACCGCACCGCGGCGTCCCGCACCCGCAGCGTTCCGTCCGCGCCGTTTCGGACACGACGCGGCGCGCGGTGCGTCGTGCACCGCGCGCCGTGCCGGACCGGTCCGTGCCCCACGGGTGGCCGGGGCGGCAGGGGGTCGGGCGCTGCCCGGAGGCCGCCGGTCAGCGGGGGCCGATCAGAACCTGCTGTACAGGAGCAGGTTGGGCGAGCCGCTGCCGGGCCCGTTGACCTTGCCCGTGCTGGCCGCGTCCAGCAGGCCCGCCGTCACCTCGGCAGGCGAGGCGCCGGGGTGGTCCGCCGCCCAGAGCGCGGCGGCGCCGGCGACGTGCGGGGCCGCCATCGAAGTGCCGCTCTTCGTCGCGGTACCGGTGTCCGAGCCGTGGCCGGCCGAGACCACCTGGTTGCCGGGGGCGAAGATGTCCACGCAGGAACCGTAGTTGGAGTAGCTCGACTTGTTGTCGTTCTGGTTCACGGAGCCGACCGTGATGACGGACGGCTCGCGGGCGGGCGACTGCGTGCAGGCGTCGACACCGTTGTTGCCCGCGGAGACCGCGACGGTGATGCCCGCGTCCACCATCTCGGCGACCGCCGCGTCCTTGGCGTCGCTGGCACTGCCGCCGATACTGACATTCGCTACCGCCGGCTTGACGGCGTTCTGGGCCACCCAGTCGTAACCGGCCAGCACGTTGGCGGTGGTACCCGAGTTGTCGCAGTTCAGCACCTTCACCGCGACGATCCGCACGTCCTTGGCCACGCCGTACGTCTCGCCGCCCACGGTGGCGGCGGTGTGCGTGCCGTGGCCGTGGCAGTCGCTCGCCTCGGTGGTGCCGTCCACGAAGTTGTAGCCGTACTCGGCCCGGCCGCCGAACTCCTCGTGGCTGCGGCGGACGCCGGAGTCGACCACGTAGGCCGTGACTCCCGAAGCGCCGGTGTCATACGTGTAGCTGCCGCTGAAGGGCAGACTCCGCTGGTCGATCCGGTCCAGACCCCACTCCGGGTCGGTCTGGGTGCCGTCGCCCGTCTCCACCCGGTTCGGCTCGACGTAGGCGACAGACGGGTCGGCGGCCATCCGCCGCGCCTGCCGCTCCGACGCCTCGACCGAGAAACCGCTGAGTGCGGTGGTGTACGTGCGCTGCACCGAACCGCCGTACCGGTCGGCCAGCGAGCCGACCCGGTCGCGTATCCGCTCGGCCGCCCCGGCGCCGCCCCGGGCGCCCGGCCCGCTCTCCGCGTCCTTCAGCACGACGATGTACTCGCCGGCGACGGTCCTGCCCACCCCGTCGCCGCGGATCTGCCCCTGCGGGCCGGGTTCCGCCGCCCCTGCGGTGGCCATCGTGCCGACCATCGCGAGTGCGGCGAATCCCGCACCCATGGCGATACGTATGCGTCCCGGTCTCTTCATGCGGCCGAGTCCCTCCCCTTCTCTCACACGTCCATTTCCCACACGCACGCTCCGCACGCTGCACGCGCAGCTCTCCCGCACGGGTCCACCACAGGTTCTAGCCGATCGGAGGCACCTCGGGGGGCACACCAGTGCCAGGGACACCAAGATGCCCGCCCGGCACGGCGGTGACGTGCCGGCCGGGCATCCACGGGAGGACGCCCGGCCCCACCCCGCGGGCCCAACCGGGCTTCCCGCGATCCGCCTCGGGCTCCCGGGGCGCGCGCCGCCGGCCTGCGTGACCGGTCACAGCCAGCCCCGCCGCTGGGCCTGGAGAGCCAGCTGGAACCTCGACCCGGCGCCCGCCTGGGCGGACAGCAGTTCCATCCGGCGGAAGAACGTCCGCCGGCTCACGCCGAGTTCGCGGATGATCTGGCTGTCCGGGACCCCCGCGACCAGCATCGCCAGGATGCGCCGCTCGGTGGGGCCCGGCCGCACCCCGGAGCCCGTTGCGGTGCTGCCGGAGGCCTGGATCGGCAGCGCCCGGTCCCAGCAGGCCTCGAAGAGGGCGCGGAGCGCGGTGAGCAGCCCGCTCGGCCGCACCACCAGCAGCCCGCGGTTGACCTCGACCTCGGCGAGGGAGAGGCCGACGAAACCGATGCGATCGTCGACGACGGTCAGCTTCACCGGCAGTTCGGGCAGTACCCGGGCCTGCTCGCCGGCCTCGATGCAGGGCTGGACGTTGCCGCTGAGGTGGCCCGGGTGCGCCAGCGAGGCCCGTGCGTAGACGGCCCGGTGGGCCACCCCGCGGCGGAGCATGGCGGTCTCGGTGGTCGCGCCGCGCTCGCTGTCCCAGAAGTAGGGAGGCGTGTCGAACCGCAGTACCTCGGTGCGCGCCTCCGCCAGCGCGCCGCCCAGCCGCCGTTCGATCTCCTCTCCGGTCACCTCCTCGGCGACCACCCCGCCGCCGGCCTCCGAGTGGTGGCGCCGGTAGTGCTCGTACGCGCCGGCGACGGCGGCCCGCGCCTCCTCCAGCCGGAGCGCGCCCCGGCGGGCGAGCAGTTCCAGCGCGCCGAGTGGGGGCACCGGAGTCGGGGCGCCGCCGTGTCCGTGCACGACCAGGCCGAGCCGCACCAGCTCGCGCATCGCCTCGGTGCCGGCTGCGTCGCGAGCGCGGGGGCCGCTGCACGAGAGCAGCGCCAGGTAGAGCTCGACCGCGTTCCCGGAGACGCCCAGTGCGGTCAGATGATCGGCCAGTTCCGCCGTGTGGATCTCGCCGTCAGCGCCGGGTGTGCCTTGCCCCATGGGACGGCACTTTAGTGCCGCTGTCACAGTGGTGTCACCAGGAGCGGCCCCGGCACGATAGAACGTGCGCTCGCTGCCGCCCACCCGCCGGGACCCCAACACCCCAACCCGGCCGGTGGGCGGCAGAGAGCGTTCCCGGCTGCGGCCCGCGCCGGCGACGCTCCTCACCGGCAGCGGAACGGACCGCGTCCGTTCCGCGCGGAGGCCCCGCGCCCGTCCGGCGGCCCCGCCCCGCGCACCCGGTGACGGAGCGGCTGACGTACCGTCAGCCGCTACCCCCGGGCGGCCTCTCGCCGACCACCGGACGGGGCTAAGCTCATCGACATGCCCATGTCCGACGAAAGCAGACCAGTCCACATCATCGGCGGCGGCCCCGGCGGCCTGGCGACGGCGGCGGCACTCCGGGAGCACGGGATCCGCTCGCTGGTGCTGGAGCGGTCCGACGCGGTGGGGGCCTCCTGGCGCACCCGGTACGACCGGCTCCGCCTGCACACGACCCGGCGCTGGTCCTCGCTGCCCGGCCTGGCGATCCCGCGGTCCTCCGGACGCTGGGTCCCCCGCGACGAGCTGGTCCGCTACCTGGAGAGCTACGCCGAGCACCACCGGCTGGACGTCACCACCGGGGTCGAGGTGCACCGGATCGAGCGCACGACCGACCCGGACGAGAACGGCGGCTGGCTGCTGCGGGCGACCGGCGGGCGCGAGATGCAGGCCTCCGCGGTGGTGGTGGCCACCGGCCACAACCACACCCCGTACCTCCCCGACTGGCCCGGGCGCGCGGAGTGGCCCGGTGAGCTGCTGCACGCGGCCGAGTACCGGAACCCGCGGCCGTTCCGCGGCAAGGACGTACTCGTCGTCGGCGTGGGCAACACCGGCGCGGAGGTGGCCGCCGACCTGGCCGCCGGGGGCGCGGGGCGGGTGCGCCTGGCCGTCCGGACACCGCCCCACATCGTCCGGCGCTCGACGCTCGGCTGGCCCGCGCAGGCCAACGCCGTCCTCGTACGCCGGCTCCCGGTCGCCCTGGTGGACCGGCTCGCCGGCGCACTGGCCCGGGTCAGCGTGCCGGACCTGTCCGGGAAGGGGCTGCCCCGGCCGGAGAGCGGGCTCTACTCGCGGGTGCGTGAGGGCGCCATCCCCGTGCAGGACGTCGGCCTCATCAAGGGCGTGAAGACGGGGCGGATCGAGCCGGTCGCCGCCGTGGAGGCCTTCGACAGCGAGAAGATCCGGCTGGCCGACGGCTCGCTGATCGGCCCGGAGGTCGTCGTCGCCGCCACCGGTTACCGGCGCGGTCTGGAGGACCTCGTCGGCCATCTCTCGCTCCTCGACCCGGCGGGACGCCCGGTCGTGACCGGCGCGCGCACCTCCCCCACCGCACCCGACCTGTACTTCACCGGCCTCACCAACCCGATCAGCGGACTGCTGCGGGAGATGGGCATCGAGGCGGAGCGCATAGCCAGGGCAGTCGCCCGCACCTCCCGCTGACCCCGCGCCCGCCGGCCCCGCGCGGTGGGACGGGCTCGCCGCGGACCCCGCCGCCGCATCGCGCCGTCCCGCCGCAGCCGTCCCGCCGTCCGTGCCCGCGCTGGTCAGGGCGGTGACCGTCCCGGGACATCCCAGGACGGTCGCACGCCGTGGACGGGTCCGCGCCCGTCGCGCACCGTGGACGTGCCGGCGGCGAACGCGACGGCCGGGGAGACCTGCCGGACCGCTCGCCCCGCACGGCGGCGAGGGCCCGTCGCGCCGCCGGACCACGGGAACGGCAACGGGAACGGGAGCAAGTGTGTTGACGGAGACGGTGTTCCGGTCCGAGGACGTACCGCGGGAGGACCGGTTCGATGCGTGGCGGCAGTGCATGTCCCGGACGATGGCGCCCATGGAGGTCACCAGCGGGCACGCGGCCAACTTCGCCGCCCACCAGCGCATGCTGCGACTCGGCTCGGCGTGCGTCTGGTCGGTGACGACGCAGGCCTCGCGCTACCGGCGGACCCCGCGGCTCATCCGCCGGTCCGACCCGGAGCTGTACCACCTGACGCTCGTGCTCCCCGGAAGCGGGACGCTGAGCGTGGTGCACGGCGACCGCGAGACCGAGCACCGCTCCGGCGCCCTCTACCTGCTCGACAGCTCCCGGCCCTTCGACGTCACCTCGGGGGACGGCCGGGAGCTGGTGGGGATCGGGGTCGGGATCCCCAGGGCCGTGGTGCCGCTGCCCGGAAGCAGCAGGACGGACGAGCTGCTCGGACGGCGGCTGGCGGGGCAGCAGGGGTTCGGCGCGCTCCTGGCGCAGTTCCTCACCGGACTGAGCGCGGACAGCGCCTCGTACCGGCCCACCGACATCCCCCGGCTGAACACGGTGCTGGTGGACCTGGTGGGCGGTCTGCTCGCCCACGCACTGGGCGCGGACGCCGTCACCGCGTTGCCCGCCGAGGCTCGGGACCGGCATCTGGTGCGGCGCGTCAGGGCCCACATCGAGCGGTGGCTGCACGATCCGGAGCTGACGCCGGGAACGGTGGCGGCGGCTCACCACGTGTCCCTCCGCCGGCTGCACCGGTTGTTCGAGGGCGAGGACGTGACGGTGGCGGGCCTCATCCGCGCCCGCCGGTTGGAACGCGCCCGCCGCGACCTCGCCGACCCCGCGCTGCACGGCACCCCCGTGCACGCGATCGCCGCCCGCTGCGGCTTCGCCGCGCTGCCGCACTTCAGCCGCGCCTTCCGCACGGCCTACGGCATCGCGCCCAGCGACTACCGGAGGCTGGCCCAGCGCGGTGAGCCGGGCACGGATGGTCAACACCTCGGCACCGTTCGTCAACGACGTGGCGCCGCGGCTGCGGCAGTCTCGAAGGCACCACAGGTACCGGCGGCCTGACCGGTGCCGTCCGGCCGACGGCCCGACCGGCTGCGGCGTCGACCGCGTCCGCGCCGGGGCGGCGTTCGGACGGGGCCGGCGGGCCCGTCGGAGTACACCGAGGAGAGGATTACTGATGCGAGAGCAGAACAGGTTGCGCGGACGGGTCGTCGGCGGTCTCGTCGCCGCGGTGGCCGTAGCCGGGCTGGCCGCACCGGGAACGGCCCAGGCGGCCGGGAACAGCGGCGCGCCCATCGCCCGGGCGGCGGCCGGCGAGGTGGGCGCGGCCGCCTCCTGGCGGACCATCGACACCTACCGCACGTCGGTGACCTGCCAGGCCGGCAAGCTGCAACTGGAGCTGAGCACCCCCTGGGTCCTGCGCTGCCAGGCCGCGGGCACGTTCACGTACTACCTCCAGCGCTACTACTGAGGGCTCGCGGCGGTCGTGCCGGGCCAGGGCGCCCCGGGGGAACCACGACCGCCGCATCCCGCGCACCGGCGCTTCGGCGATGTCTCCATCACGCCGCCGGAGCGCCGGTGCGCGACGGGGAGCGGCCCTTCAAGGGGTGCGGCCGGGGCCCGTCGGCGCCCCGGGGAGCGGCAGGGCGTGACAGGGGGCGGGGGCCGCTACGGACGCGGGGGCGTCGCGGACCCCGGCCCCGGCACGTCCCGCACTCCGGTGACCAGGCCGCGGCGGGCGACGAACCAGCGGTCCACGACGGTCGCCGCGAAGGCCGGCGCCATCGAGCCGCTGTCCAGTCCGACGAGCGCCCCAGTGGAGGACGAGCTGCCCACCTGGCCTCATGACGGTGGTCAGAGCGGCTCCCGCAGCGATGACGGCCAGCGCGCAGGCGACGACCTGCCGGATGCCGAAACGGTCCATCAGGGCCGCGGCGCAGGGCGCGGTCAGTCCGTACAGGGCCCTGGGTCACCGTGGTCTCGCCGCACCGGGACGGCGGCCAGGCCCCGTAGAGCGAACGGCCGGTGCCCGAAGCGGCGTCCACCTCCACCGGCGCCGCCCGCGCCTGGTCGCTGCGGCGGCTGGAACGGCCGCTGCCCTTGGCCGAACTCGCCGCCCGGGAGTCGATGAGCGTGCGCACTTTCACCCGCCGCTTCCGGGACGAGACCGGGCTCAGCCCGCAGGTGCGGCTCACCCGGCAGCGGGTGGAGCGCGCCCGGGCAACTGCTGGAGTCCTCCGACCTGCCGGTCGGCCGGGTGGCCGCGGACTCGGGTTTCGGCACCGCGACCTCGCTGCGCGCGCACTTCCGCACGGCGGTCGGCGTCTCCCCCGAGCGTCTTCCGGCACACCTTCCGTTCCGCGGCCGCCCAGCTGTCCGCCGTCGCCCCCTGAGACGGCCCGCGTCCTCACGTCCGCCGCTCATGTCCACCCGCCGGAGGCCCGGACCAGGCCCGGTGGGACGCCCTCGCCGTATAGCGCACGTCGGGGCCTCACGGAAGGGTCCACGCAATTGACCACTCGATGTGAGCTGTGGACCGCGCGCGTGCGGTGCTCCGGACACAATCGTCCCGAGCACCGCGGGTGCTCGTCCCGACCGGGAGGGAAGGCGAACACCGTGACACGGACAGGTGACGGTGCGGGAGCACACGCGGGGGACAGCGCGGAGGCGCCGGCGAGGGACAGCGCCGGAGGGAACCCCCCGAGCGACGCCCTGCTGGTGGCCGCCGGGGTCGCCGACCTGGTGGTCAGCGGCATCGGTACGGCGCTGAGGGAGGCGCGCCAGGTGCTGCGCCGGTCGGACCTGGCCGAACTGGCCCAGGACGGCCAGGAGGAGATCAGAGTCCGGGGGCGGCTGGCCCTGCAACGGACGGCCCTGACCGGACAACCGCACATGGAGGCGCTGGCCCGTCGCGCCGCCGCCCGTTCCGGTCGGCACGATGCCTGAGACCGGGCAGCACGACGCGCTTCGTGCGCGGGTGGACGCCGTGCTGCACGAGTTCACCCGGCACGAGTCGGAGCAGTTCGCCGCGGTCGACGCGGCCCTGCTGCCGGTGGCCGAACAGTTGCGCGCCGCCGTGTCCGAGGGGAAGAGGCTGCGGGCCGCGTTCTGCTACTGGGGCTGGCGTGCGGCCGGGCAGCCGGACAGCGAAGCGCTGGTACGGGCCGCCGCCGCGATGGAGCTGGTGCACGCCGCGGCCGTCGTCCACGACGACCTGATCGACGAGAGCACCGTGCGCCACGGCGCGCCCAGCGTGCACACCGCCCTGCGCGCGGCCTGCGCGGGACGGTCCCGGCCCGCCGCCCGCGGCCGGGCGCTGGCCATGCTCACCGGGGACCTGCTGATGTCGTGGGCCGGGCAGATGTTCGCCACGTGCGGGCTGCCCGCGGCCTACCTGGCCCGGGCCCGCGGGCTGTGGGCGGTCATGGCCAGGGAGCTCGTCGCCGGGGAGTGCCTGGAGGTGCTGAGCACCGGCGCGCCGCCCGACACCGGCACCTCGCTCCGGGTGGTCCGGTACAAGACCGCGAAGTACACCGTCGAGCACCCGCTGCACATCGGTGGTGCGCTTGCCGGGGCCCCCGGGCCGCTGCGCGGGGTCTTCAGCGCGTACGGCCTCCCGCTGGGCGAGGCGTTCCAGCTGCGGGACGACCTGCTCGGACTGTTCGGCGATCCGGCGCACACCGGCAAGTCGAACCTGGACGACATCAGCGGCAACCGGCCCACCGCCCTGCTGGCCGAGACCTGGTCGGCCGCGACCCCGGCCGAGCGGGCCGAGCTGCGCGGCCTGCTCGGCCGGCGCGGCCCACGGGACGGGACGCTCACCCGGATACGGGCGATCATGCGGCGCACCGGCGCTCCCGAGCGCATCGAGGACATGATCTCCGCGCGGGTGCGCACGGCGACCGACGTCCTGGACCGGGCCGATCTGCCGTCCTGCGCGGCCGAGGCGCTGTCCCGGTTGACGGCCTCGGCCACCGCCCGCCTCTCCTGATCCCCGCAGGGACCAGCGCCCGCCTTCCCGACCGCGCGCGGGCCGACTCCTCCTACGCGCGCCGGTGCCCGGCCTCCGCGTTCCCGCCCCGACGCTCCGCGTTCGTGCGCCGCGCTCCTCCGACACCACCGAAAGGGACACCGTGTCCTGTACCGAGGAATCCCTCCAGGTCCTGCGAGGGCTGGGGGACGAGCTCGCCGACGAGACCGTGAACACGCTCTTCGCACGCGGGGAGATCGGCACGTTCAACACCCTGATGCGCTACTTCTCCACCGTCGGCCAGGACCTCCCCGAGGGGCTGCCCGAGGTGGCGAGGGAGTACCTGCACACGACCGCCGCGCCCCCGGACTGGGTGGACTGGGGAGAAATGGAGAAGGCACGGCTCTTCTTCATCGACAACAACGTGCACATCGCCACCGCGCTGTCCTTCGCCGCGATGCCCGCCTGCTACTCCGTCCCCCACGTGGCGAAGCTGCTCAGTGCCACCCACTCGCTGGAGTACCCCTCGCGGCGCATGGCCGAGACCGGGCAGTTCACCGTCTACTTGATGCAGCCCGACGCCTTCGAGGCGGGCAGCCGTTTCATCCCCGCGGCGCAGAAGGTGCGGCTGCTGCACGCTTCCATCCGCCACCACCTGAGCCGCGAGGACCGCTGGGACGTGGCCCGGCTCGGGACGCCGATCTGCCAGGAGGACATGATCGGCGGGCAGATGATGTTCTCCCTCCAGGTCCTGGACGCGCTGCACCGGCTGGGCATCCACATGTCGGTGGACGGCGCGGAGTCCTACTACTACGCCTGGCGTGTCGTCGGGGCGATGCTCGGTGTCAGCACCGCGCACACACCGGTCGACCTCGCCGCCGCACGGCAGTTCTCCGACCTCTACATGACCCGCCACATGGGTCCTTCCGTGGAGGGCGCCCGGCTGACCCGCCAGCTCATCGACCTGTACGAGGAGGTCGTGCCGGGAACGCTGCTCGACCCCGTGGTGGCCGCTCTCGTCCGCCACCTGATCGGCGACACCTGCGCCGACTGGCTCCAGGTGCCGCGGAGCACCTGGGACACCGCGGTCAAGGCGGTCCCCGCCCTGCTCGGCGTCCTGGAGCGCATCGAGGACTCCTCGCCCCTGGGCGCCTGGGCACTGGACCGCCTCGGCCACGTCACCACCCTCCTCGAACTCAGTTCCCTCACCCGCGGCCGGGTGATGCAGTACGCGATCCCCGAGCAGCTCAAGAGCGAGTACGGGGTCCCTTCCACCGGCCCCCGGACCGGACGCTGGAGCCCGCCACCGCTGACCGTGCCGACCCGACCCCGCCGCCCCGGACCGCGCCGGCCCAGCTGTTGATCCGCTGGCGACCCGGACCGTGCCGCCCGGACGGCGCTCGGGGCCGGCGCGGTGGGCTCCGTCAGGTGCAGTCCCGGCCGGCCCCGGGCTCCTCGCGGTGGGCGAGGAGGCCCGTCCGGTCCGGTGCGACCTCCGGGCGCAGGACCAGTTCGGCGTCGTAGTCGCCACCCTGCTCCGCGCGGTACGGCAGCGGCTCGGTGCACGGCAGCTCCCGGACGCGCCGCCGCAGCCGCGCCGCCTCCCGCGTGAAGCCGTCCGGGCCGAGGCGGTCCGCGCCGTACACCGCGAAAGGCGGCAGAGGTGCCAGCCCGGCGTACCAGGAAGTGCCGTGCAGCATCGGGAACAGCAGCTCCTCCAGACTGCCGTGCACCCCGCGCGGACCGAAGCCGGACTCCCGGCCGCCGGGCCACCGCCCACTGGAAGCCCTGCGCGGAGCTGGCACGGCTCTTCCCGGACGTCACCGTGGACCCGGACGTGCTCTACACGGACGAGGGAGACGTGTCGACCTCGGCCGGTGAGGCCGCCGGGATCGTCCTCTGCCTGCATCTGGTCCGTCGCGACCACGGCGCCCGTACGGCAGCCGAGGCCGCACGACGGTGGTGCCGCCGCACCGCGAGGGAGGTCAGGCGCAGTACATCCGCTGCCCGGTCCCGTCCCCCCGGCGCGTCTGCCACCAGCCGCGCCCACGCGTGGGCGCTCGACCCCCCGGACCGGCAGCACACCGTGGCGGAGCCGGCCGCACGGGAGTCGGTGAGCGCAAGGACGTTCAGCCGGCGCTTCCGGAACGGTACCGGCCTGCCCCCGCCCCGGTGGCTCAACCGGCAGCGGCTGAACCGCGCGCGGGAGCTGTCCGGAGGAGACGGGCCTACCGGTGGACCGGATCGCCTCGGATGTCGGCTTCGGTACGGGCGCCTCACTGCGCGGGCATCTGCGCGACGCACTGGGCCTCTCGTCCCGCGCCTACCGAGCGACGTTCCGCGGCACCCGGTCCGAGGACGCGGGGGGGGCGTACGCCCGGCCCGGGGCGCGGGGGCCGAAGGCACCCGGCTGCGGGCGCCGGGGGGCTTCTGACCCCGGTCGGCCGGGGCGATGCCGGGCCGGACGGCGGCGCGCCGTCACCGGTGACGGGCACCGGCGAGGCGGACCACCATCCGACTCCGGTGGCACCGCGCCGCCTCCGGGAGGAGGCCACCGGCGGCCGGATCGCGACCCGCACTCGCCGGGGAACGCCGTGTCGCGACCATGCGCCGGCTCCTCGACGTCCCCTCACGACGAATCACTCACCACAGGGTGATCAGCCACGGCCCGCACGTCAAGAGGCGGTCCCGACTCCGTTGCGGCAGCGACGGGTTCAGGCACCGGCCGACCGGGCCGCCCAGGCGCGGGGGTACGACTCCCGCACGGGTGCCTCCGCGACCACCGGGCACACGGCCCCGTCCAGCTCGCACCAGATCTTCTTGCCGCGCCCCTCGGTGTGCCAGCCCCAGCGGTCGGCCAGACCGTCCACCAGCTCGAGACCCCGGCCGCCGGTGTCGTCGCCGCCGGCCTGGCGGCGGCAGGGGCCGGTACTGCTCGCGTCGGCCACCTCGACCCGCACGGTGCCCGACTGGTGCCGTTCCGGGAGCCGCATGCGCAGCACGGCCGGGCAGCCCGCGTGCACCACGGCGTTCGTCACCAGTTCGGAGACGAGCAGGATCAGCGTCTCTCCCAGCGCGCCGTCCGCGCTGATCCCGGAGCCGGCGAGCCGGGACCGGGCCCAGCGTCTGGCACGGCCCACCTCCATCGGGTCCGGCCCGATCTCGAGTTGCACCTGAAGCACCTGCACCGCTCACACCACCAAGAACGACGGAGTCACCGACGGTGACCCCGGAGCACCCCAGCCTGCTGGACGCACCGCTGCTCCGACAAGCGCTTCAGGCATATTCCGGCGCAAAGGAGTAGGTGTCCTGCATACTGTGCGACGCCCGCCCCCGGGACTCGAACGTCGTCCCCTTGACCGGCGGTGCCCATGAACCTCTTGCATCCGAGGGAGCGTACCGGAGCACGGGCGCCACGACCCTCCGTGATCGGTCACGAGCCTGCATCGAGTGACGCGTGTTCGTCACCCGATGCGAGAACCGGATGCACGATCGGTCAGCCCCGCCACCCCGGGCCACCCGGCCGAGTACGGAACGTGACGACCGTGGTGCCGGGCTCCGCCCCGGCGGTCCGCCGGCGACGGCTCCGCGATGAGTTCCGCACGCCGCTGTGGTCCGTGCAGGGGACAGGGAGAGTGGGAGCGCGAGCGGAGGGAGCAGGAGACGCGTGCGGACCGCACATCGGCGCACGGCGGGATCGGCTCACTGGACGAGGAGTTCACCGCGACTTTGGTCCGGATCCCGGGCGGGGGCGGCTGGACCTACGTGGTGATGCCGGGGTCCGCCGCGTACGTCGGGAGGCGCGGACTGGTGAAGGTGCGCGGGACGCTGAACGGCCACCCGTTTTGCGCCTCGTTCATGGCGCTGGGCGACGGCACGCACAAGCTGCCGGTGCGGGCCGAACTCCGCCGCGTGCTCGGCAAGGGGCCGGGTGACCGCGTGACCGTCCGCCAGCGGGAGCGGCTGGACTGACGTCCGCCCGGCGGGCGTCGCCGCCCGCTGCGCGATCCGCCGTGCGGGGCACGGCTTCGCGGCGGGCCGCGGGGCAGGGGCGGGGTCAGGCGGAGAGCGGGCGGGCGGCGCCGTCGGTGGCGGCGTCGAGGTCGGGGTAGCACTCGAAGAGGCGGCGCACCCCGAGGGCGGCCAGGACGCGGTTGACGTGCGAACCGTCCACCGCTCCCTGGGCGGGCAGGATGAGTCGGAGATTGCCGGCGCAGGAGTGCATCAGCCGCCGCGCGGCGATCAGTACGCCCACGCCGCTGGAATCGCAGAAGAGGACCTGGGAAAGGTCGAGCACCACGCTGTGCCGCCCTTCCGCGACCGCCTCGTGGACGTACTGCCGGACCGCGGGGGAGGTGACGAGGTCCATCTCGCCGGACACCCGCAGCACGGCCCACCCCCCGCGTGACTCTTCCCTCACCTTGAGTGACACGAAACTCGACGCCTTCCACTCGGCCAACCCGGAATCGTTCGTTCCCGCTCGGCTGCCCTGCCGACAACGGCCAAAACGACTTCCCCCCTCTCGACCCTATGCCCAAGCCGGCCGCACACTTCCCCTGGTTCCGATCACACCCGCATAACACACCGACAGGTTCAGGAAGGAAACCGACGTATCACGCAAGGCTCCGGGGCCCACTGTGACGGTGCGGCCACGACGCGCAATTGCACAGGACTGAACATTGCCGCAAAGGACGGTGCCCCGGAAGCCCTTCGCACTACATTCGACGGAGTGGACACAGGCTGGGGGCGGGACGATGCGGCACGAGACACCACCTCGCTGGGACCGCAGGATGCAGCAGCGGCTGGCACGCGGCGAGGCTGCGGCCCTCGGTGAGCTGTACGACCGGTTCGCCGCGCTCGTGCACCACCTGGCCCACCGCGTGCTCGGTGATGAGGAGGCGGCGGACCGCATCACCCGCGAGGTCTTCGCCCGCACCTGGGAGCAGCCGGAGGCATACGACCCGAAGGAGGGATCGCTGCGCTCCTGGCTCGCCGCACTGACCCACCGGCTGGCGGTGGAGCATCTGCGGCAGCAGCACCGGGACGCGGAGGCCCCCTCCGAAGGGGCCGGGGAACAGGTGAGCGAGGAACAGGTGCAGGCGGCTTCGGTGGCGGCCAGGGCCGACTACATCGTGACCGCGATGCCCGCTTCGCTGCGGGCCGCGCTGGACCTCGCCTACCTGGAGCGGCGCGACTACCGGCAGGCGGCCGAGCGGCTCTCGGTCACCGAGCAGGAGGCCCGGCGGCGGTTGCGGCTCGGACTGCAACTGCTCTCCACCGCTCACCGGACCCCGCCGCCCGCACGGCCCGACCCGCTCGGAGGGCGGCAGTGAACGACCCGCAGCTTCCCGAGGACGTGTCCGGCCCCGCCCGTCCGTACATACCGGCGCCCCGCGCGGCGGCGGACAACCATCCGCCCGCCGGCCGGCCACCGGTGCCGAGGCCGCGCGGGCTCGGCACCGTCCCGCCCGCCGACGACGCCCCCGGCGGCATCGAGCCCGGCAGTGCGGAGCCCGGCGGCGTCGAACCCGGGTCCCCGGCCGCTCCCCGTCCCACCGGGGCAGCCGAGGTCCACGAGCTCGACCTGCACGACCACCGGGTGCTGACCTCGCTGCTGGGCGCCTGGGCGCTCTCCGCCTGCTCCCCGGCCGAGGCCGCCGCGGTCGAGGCCCATCTGACCGGCTGCGCGCGCTGCGCGGAGGAGGCGCTGCGGCTGCGGGACGCCGTCGGACTGCTGCACCCGGCCGACAGCCTCGACCTGGACCCGCTGCTGCGGTCCCGGGTGCTGAAGGGCTGCCTGCGCCGCCGTCCGGCCCGCATCCCGGTGCCGGAGTGGGCCGCCCCGTACGACGCCGAGACGGCGCGGCTGGACGCGCTGCTGCGGGACATGGCCGAGGCCGAGTGGCGGGCACCGGTCCGGTTGCGCTGGTTCGACGGCGTGCGGACGCAGGCGCGGGACACCACCGTGGGCGGGGTGATCGGCCATCTGACGGCCGTCGACGGCCTGGTGGCGCGGTCTCTCGGGCTCGACGATCCGCTGACCGGCCGGGACGGGCCGGAGCCGCCGGAAGACCCGGGGCTGCGCACCGAGGAGTACTGGCGGCTCGCCCGCGACGGGCGGTCCCGGCACGGCCCCTGGCGGGCACAGAGCCACGCCCTCGTGCGGACGGCCTCCTTCACCGGGGCCGCCACGGCCGACACGGCGGTGGCGGGTACGGGACTGCCGTTGCGCGACAGCTTCCTGGACCGGGCCTTCGAGTGCTGGGTGCACGCCGGGGACATCGCAGAGGCGGTGGACTACCCGTACGCCGTGCCGGCGGGACGGCACATGCGGCAGCTGATCGACCTGGCGGCCCGGATGCTGCCGGTCAGCCTGGCCGCGCGCCGGCGTGCCGGTCTGGCGGCACCGGCCCGGAGCCTCACGGCGGCCGGGGCATCGGGGCGGGCGCTGCACCTGGAGGTCGAGGGCAGCGGCGGAGGGGACTGGTTCATCCCACTGGACTCGCCGGCCACCACGGCGTCCGAGAAGGACGCAGTCGCCCATGTCGCTCTCGACCGAATGGAGTTCTGCCAGCTCGCCGCCGGGCACGTCTCACCGCGGGACGCCGCCGCGGGGGCGGAGGGCGATCCTCAGGCGGTGCTCGACGTGCTGTTCGCGACGGCCTCGCTGTCCCGGTTCTGAACGCGGCGGGCCCGGCGGCCGGCGCCGGGCCGCCGTACGGGCCCCCAGCGCACCGTGTGCGGGCCGCCGTGGGCTCAGGTGAAGACGACGGTGCGGTGGCCGTTGAGCAGCACCCGGTGCTCGCTGTGCCACTTGACCGCGCGGGCCAGTGCCTGGCACTCCACATCGCGGCCGAGAGCCACCAGTTGCTCCGGGGTGACCTGGTGGCCGACCCGCTTGACCTCCTGCTCGATGATCGGGCCCTCGTCCAGTTCGGCCGTCACGTAGTGCGCCGTGGCCCCGATCAGTTTGACCCCGCGGGCGTGCGCCTGGTGGTAGGGCTTGGCGCCCTTGAAGCTCGGCAGGAAGGAGTGGTGGATGTTGATGACCCGACCGGAGAGCGCCTTGCAGAGGTCGTCGGAGAGCACCTGCATGTAGCGCGCCAGGACGACGAGTTCGACCTCCTCCTGCTGCACGAACCGCAGCAGCTCCTGCTCGGCCTCCGCCTTGTTCTCCCTGGTCACCGGGATGTGCCGGAACGGCACCTGGTAGGAGGCGGCGAGGTCCGCGCAGTCGGGGTGGTTGGAGACCACCGCGGCGACCTCCACCGGGAGCGCGCCGCTGCGGCTGCGGAAGAGCAGGTCGTTGAGGCAGTGGCCGAATCTGCTGACCATCAGCACCACCCGCATCCGCTCCTCGGACCGGTGGATCTGCCAGCCCATCCGGAAGGAGTCGCCCACGGCGGCAAAACTGGCCCGCAGCTTCTCCAGGGTCACCGGAGCGTCAGCGCGGAAGTGCACGCGCATGAAGAACAGTCCGGTGTCGTGGTCACCGAACTGCTGACTGTCCTCGATGTTGCACCCGGTCATGAACAGGTAGCTGGAGACCGCGTGCACGATCCCCTTGGTGTCCGGGCAGGACAGGGTGAGGACGTACTGATCGGCGGCGGCGGGCGGCGGCGAGCTCATGCGCACCAGGGTGGCACATGTCCCGCCGGCGTCAGACCGCCCGCAGCGTGATGGCGAGGACGTCCAGCGACTGGGGCGCCTGGTCCGGGTCGTCCCCGTCGTTGAAGGCGAGGAGCACGTGCGCCTCCCTGGCCATCCGCACGGCCTCGGGCCAGGCCGCGTGCTCCAGGTAGGCCGCCACCGGGGCGTCGGCGCCTATCTGGTGCATGAGGCGCAGCACCTGGAGGACCGCGGCGTCGACGAGCGCGGCCTCCTGGGCGTCCCGGAACACCGTGCCGACGTACTTCTCGGCGGACCAGTTGTCCAGCCAGGTGTCCTCGACGAGCCGGTACACGGCGTCCGTGACGTCCCCGTAGCCGGGACGGCCCGTCAGCCAGCACTCCTGCTGGAACACCGGGTCGGAGAGCATGTGCAGCGCCGAACGCACGTTGCTGCGCCAGCGCCACCAGGGCATGTCATTGAGCGGCATGGCGTCCATGGTGCGGGACCGACCACCGCGACGGGAAGACCTCTCCGGAGCTTGCACGGTTGCCGATCGTACGTTCCGGGTCTCCGGTGGACGGCACGGCCCCCGCACCGCCCACCGCGCGGTCACACTGTGTCAACGAAGGATGAGCGCTGTGTCACCGGTGGCTCGGCAGGGTCCTGGTACACGACTCCACGGCGCTCCACCCGCCTCCGTACGGGCCCGCAGCCCGCCGCGCGCTCCCTGGGGCGTCCGCGCACCCGTGCGCTGCGGCGGGCCGCTGCCACGCTGGCCGGTCCGCTGCCCGCCGGCTACGGTTCGCTGCCCGGGGGATCCTCGGCCGACGGCCCGATCACGGTCATGACGTGGGCGCCGGTGAAGAACCGAGCCACCAGCATGCCCTTCGTCACGGTGCTGGCGCACGCCTACGCGCGCTCGGTGAACAGCACCGGCGGCATCAACGGCCGCGAGTTGAAGGTGCTCACCTGCAACGAGAACGTCGGGGCCGCCCGTTGCGGCAGGCGGGCGCAGCGGGAGGGGTGTCACCTGTCGTCGGCTCCTCCAGCCAGCACGGACGGATGTTCATGCCGGTGCTGGAGAAGGCCATCCGGGACGGCTGACGCCCGGGAGCGCCAGCACGCCTGACGGCCGGCACGGACGCGCGCGGCGGCCCGTGCGGGGACGGTCCGGTGCGGGCGGTCGCACCGGAGCGGGTCAGGTCCGGCGGGCGGCGTCAGAGCTGTGTGGGCTCGCGCTCGGTGAGGCCGTAGTCCCTGGCCGTCGGGTTCCACAACCCGGCCGCCTCCTCCTTGGCCGCCGTGGCGTCTCCGCTGGCCCGGTTCCCCTTGGCCTGCCGGTCGGTCGACCCGGCCGAACCGCCCTCGCAGCCCTTGGGCTTCGCCACCTGGTCCGCCCAGGCGGCGTAGTGGTCGTCGGCGGCGGCCGAGGCCTTCCACGCCTTGGTCAGCTCGTCGCCCAGCTTCTCGTGTTCGGGCAGCTCCGACAGGTCCAGCTCTCCCAGCCGGACCACCAGGTCGTTGCGCTGCTCGGCGGCGTCGCGCAGGTCGTCGGCGGCCTCGTCGAGCTTCTCGCACTTGCGGATGTTCTCCACCGAGCGGATCACGGCCTCCCGGCTGTTGTTGCTGTCCGCGAGCAGCTCCTCCAACGCCTGGGCCTGGGCCTCCGCCGGGTCGCCGGCCGCCTCCTCGTTCTGCCCGCCGGCCGTCTCGGCCCGGCCGCCGGATCCCGGAGCCTCCTCCTCTCCGTCGTCCCCGCCGCTCAGCGCGGCCCCGCCCAGCAGCGCGGCGGCCACCAGAACGGCCAGGCCGATTCCGGCGAGCAGCTTCGGATGAAGCTTGTGTCCCGCCGCACGCCGGTTGGCCGAACGTCCTCCGCCGGGCGGCGTCGGTCCGGTGGGCGGCCCCGCGGCAGCAGCGGACGCGGGCGGCGCGGCGTCCTGCGGTGCACGTCCGCGGGCGGCGCGGCGCCCGCCCACCGGGCTGCTTTGCGTGTGCAGTCGCCGGCCCGTGTCGGGGGCGGGGGCGCCGGGCTCCGGCCGGAAGAGGTTGTCGAACTCGGCGGGCGGCTGGCGCTCACCGGGCGTCTCCGCGGACGCGCCGTAGGCCTCCTGCGTCGACGGGGCGGCCTGGTGGCCCTGTCCGGCGTCCCGGGGGAAGCCGCCGCCGTGACTCTCCGGGCCCCCGTCGCCCGGGTACTGCCCGCCGGAGGCGGGCGTCTCCGGTGGCAGCGGGCTGCGGACCGCGTCGGACGGCGGCCCCTGGTCGTAGCCGGCCGGGGCCGGGCCCTGGGGGTAGGGCGGCAGGAACTGGGTCGCGTCGGCCTGCGGACCGCCCTGCGGCGGGAGCATCTGCGTCTCCTCCGCTCCCGCCCGCGGACCACCCTGCGGCGGGAGCATCTGCGTCTCCTCCGCCTGCGGCAGCTGAGGGGGCTCCCGGTGCGGCTCCCTACCCTGCTGGGCGGCGAACCGACTGCGGTACTCAAGGGGTTGGCCGTCGTCCGGGTCCAGCGACGGTCCGGCGTACACCGGCCCGGACCCCGCGGGCGGCAGCTGGTGCGAGGCCGGCAGGTTGCCGTGGGACTGCTGCGGCGGATAGCCGTAGCCGCCGCTCTCCTGCTGCGGCTGCCGGTGCCGGCCGCGCTGTGCGCGGTGGCCGTCGCCCTCCGCGGTGGGCGGCTCGTACGGCGAGGGCGGCGGCACCTGCGGTCCGGACCCGTGCGCGGGCGGTTCGGCGACTGCGGACGTCGGGCCCCACGGCTCGTCCCACGGCTGGCCGACGGGCGGGCTGACCTGCGCAGGTTCCTGGCGCCCGGGAATCCAAGGCTCCCCGGTCGACGGCAGCACGATTCCCTCGCGCGGTTCGTCGCCCTGTCCGCTGTGCGCTGTCACGGGACTCCTCGTTCGCTTCGTTCGTCCGAGCATTTGATCCGACTTACGCAACCAACGGGCTACGCTACCGGGTACTTCGCACCCCGGACCACTTCCGCCCCGGTTGCGGAAGCCGCCCCCGGCGGCCCCCGCACGCCGTGCTCGGGGGGCGGCTCCCGCGCCGCCGCACCGGCCTCTGGCGCACGCCCGGCCGCCCCCGGCGGCCCGGCCGCCCCCGGCGGCCGGGCCGCCGCCGGGGGTCGATCGGACCGCCGACCGCGAGGCTCAGGCGACCGCCTCCAACCGGGCCCGCGACTGGAATTCCCGCACCACCGGCTCCTGCGCGAACGGCTCCAACCGGGACCTGAAGTCCTCCAGGTACCCCTGCCCGCGCTCCGAACGCACACCGCCCAGCAACTCCACCGCCTGCTGGGCGGTGTGGCAGGCCCGGTCCACTTCCCGCTGCTGCACCTGCGCGTCGGAGAGCAGCAGCAGGCCGATGGCGCGGCGCCTGGCCCGCCCCTCACCGAGCGCGTTCAGTGCCTCGGCCGCCCGCCGGGCCGTCTGGACCGGCTGTCCCAGGTCCCGGTGGCAGTGCGCCAGTTCGTCCGCCAGATACGCGGAACCGAAGTGCCCGATCCAAGGCGGGTCGTCACCGGCGTCGGTGGCCGACTCGGCACGCTCGAACGCGCTGAGGGCCCGTCCGGCGGACTGCTGGCAGGCGCGGGCGTCACCGAGCAGGGCGTGCCCCCGCGCCTCCGCGGCGTGGAACATCGCGTCCACCCGCGGTGTGACGTGCCCCCGCGCTCCCTCCTGGGCGGCCCTCGCCAACTGGGCGATCTCCCGGGGGTTGCCCAGTTGACCCGCCACGTGGCTCATGCTCGCCGCCAGGACGTATCCGCCGTATCCGCGGTCACCGGCGGCGTGCGCCAGTCGCAGCGCCTGGATGTAGTAGCGCTGGGCGAGCCCGGGCTGACCGGTGTCCACAGCCATGTAGCCCGCCAGTTCGGTGAGTCTGGCCGCCGCGGCGAACAACCGGCGCCCGACCGCGTCCCGATAGGAACCGGTGAGCATCCCGGCCACCACACCGTTCAGGTAGTGCACCACGACCGGCCGGACGTGGCCGCTGCCGAAGCGGTGGTCCAGGTCGGAGAGCGCGGCCGTGGTGGCGCGCACGGCCTCCACGTCGGCCGCCCCCACCCGGGCGCCGCAGGCGCGGGCGATCTCCGCGTCCGGGGCGCTGATCAGCCAGTCCCGGCTGGGCTCCACCAGCGAGGAGGCCGCCACCGAGCGTCCGGTCAGGAAGTCGCGGTGCCCCACGTCGCTGCGCCACAGCTCGCAGGCCTGCTCGACGGCGGCCGTGGCGGTGGAGGCGAATTGCAGGCCCACTCCGGCGGCGAGGTTCCGGCCGCCGGCCATGCCGATCTCGTCGATGCTGACGGTGCGGCCGAGCTTGCGGCCGAGTGCCTCGGCGATGATCCCCGGCGCCCGGCCGCGCGGCTGCTGACCGCGGAGCCAGCGGGCGACCGAGGTCTTGTCGTACCGCAGATCGACCCCGTGGTCGGCGCCGACCATGTTGACCCGGCGGGCGAGCCCGGCGTTGGAGCAGGCCGCCTCCTGAATGAGCGCTTGCAGACGTTCGTTCGGTTGCCTGGCGATGAGCGGTCTGGCAGCCATGGGCGGTCCCCCTTCGGGACGACGACTGAACTGGCGACCGGCGACCCGGCGGTTGTCCACCGCGGATCGCCGGCGACCCGCCGGACGGTCCTTCCCGGCGGCAGCGAACTTCACAACGGATCGCCACGAAGGTCACTGCCCAGTGCATTTGCAATGAATTCCGGCGGAACCCCGGCAACGCACCGCAGAGGTGACTACCCACCCGCGACCGTCCTCCCGCGCACGCGCCCCCAGCTGTGCATCCGTGCGCCCTGCGCCCGGGGTTCGGCGCCCCCCGCGAAGCGTGCGACCCCTTCCCCGGTGACCGCCGCCGTGACCAGCACCGGGCCGGGGCGCCCGGACGCCTACCGCGCGCCGAGAGGAGCGTCCGGGACCGTAACCCCGGCCGACGGGCTCAGTTGTGATGTGCGTGGAAGAGACGATCGAAGTCAGCCCAGGAGTCACGACAGCCCCGCGGATCCCGCAGCAGCGTGGCGAGCCACTGCTCGAACACGCGGTCCGGTACGCGAAGGAGAGGCACTGGGACGTCTTTCCCGGGACCTGGCTGGAGACCTCCGACGGCAGCGGAGGGACTCCGCGCTGCACCTGCGGGACCCTCGACTGCCCTGCCCCCGGCGGCCACCCGGGATCGGCCGACTGGCCGGAGCAGGCCACCGGCAGCGCCGCGGCAGCCCGGCGGCTGTGGGAGCGACAGCCCTCCGCGTCGGTCCTGCTGCCGACCGGACGCACCTTCGACGCCATCGACGTGCCGGACGTGGCGGGTTGCCTGGCGCTGGCGAGGATGGAGCGGATGGGACTGACACTCGGCCCGGTGACCTGCACCCCGGACGGCCGGATGCTCTTCTTCGTGCTGCCGGGCGCGTCCGCGAAGGTGCCGGGCCTTACCCGGAGACTGGGCTGGTCCCCGGGGGCCATCGACCTGGCGACCCACGGCGAGGGGAGTTGGATCGCCGCCCCGCCCACCCGGCTCGGGCTGCGCGGCTCGGTGCAGTGGGCCCGGCAGCCCACCGCGGCGAACCGGTGGCTGCCGGACGCGGAGGAACTCATGCCACAACTGGCCTATGCCTGCGGACGGGAGGCCGCGGCGGCCCGCGGGGACTGACCGGCGGGCGCCGGTCGCCGAACCGGCGCCACCCCGGGTCGGGTCGGACGGGTTGAGAGGCGCGGGTCAGGCGGGGGCCGCGGGAGGCAGACTGCGCTGCAGGAACGGCTCCACCACCTGCCGCCAGCCCTCGGGCTGGTCGTAGTGGACCAGGTGGCCGGCGTCCTCAACCTCGGCGTAGCTCCCCCGGGGCAGCACCCGGACCATCTCCTGCGCCTCGGCGCGGCCGAGTTCGCCGTAGAGCCCGCGGACCACCAGGGCCGGGCAGCGCACCTGGGCGAGTTCGTCCCAGTGGGCGTCGTAGACCCAGGTCTCGCGGGCCCGCAGCATCTGCCGGCGGGAGAAGACCGGAAGCCAGCCCTCCGCCGTCTCCGTCATCACCTCGGCGTAGAACTCCCCGCGCGAGGGGTTGGGGCGTTCGAGCGTGGGGTCGTCCTCACCGAACCAGCGGCGGACGTCGGCCAGGGTCGCGAACGGCAGTGGCCAGTACTGGAACCACTCCTCCCACTCGCGCTGCGACTGCTCCCCCAGCGCCGACGCCCGCATGTCGCAGATCACCAGCGAATGCACCAGATCCGGCCTGCGGGCGGCCAACTGCCAGGCGGTGAGGGCGCCCATCGAGTGTCCGATCAACGCCACGGGGCCCAGTTCGAGTTGCTCGATCGCCTGTTCGGCGTCGGCGACGTAGGCCTCGCGGTCGTACGGGCCGTCCTCGGGCTTGCCGCTGCGGCCGTGCCCGCGCTGGTCGAGGCCCACGGCGCGGTAGCGGCCGGAAAGCCATCTGGCTGTGCTCGCCCAGTGGGAGGCCCGGCCCATCAGGCCGTGCAGCAGCAGCACTCCGGGCGGGTCCCCCGGGGCCGGGCCGCCGGGGCCAGGCCCCGGGGGACCCGCCCCCTGCGGCGGCTCCTTCGGGGGGTCCGCGAACTCCCACGCCGCGAGCCGCACTTCATCCGCCCCGGTGATGTCGATACGTCGCACCATGCGTCCTGGCACCCCCATCCCTTTCGACCGCTGCCCCTGATATCCGGCTCCACCAAGCTATCGAATACACCTTCGATTAACTCCCCTCCGTGCCGTACAACCCACTTTCGAGTGACATCGCTCAAGGATTGCCACCGCGCGCCGAGGGGAGACAATGAGTGGGAGGCAGGGGCCGGATCGGGGCAGGGGGAATCCGGCGCCTGCGGGGAGCTCCGGGCCGCGTCAGGGGAGCGTGGGGAGGCGGGAGTCCGGCGGCTCGCCGCTCCGGCGTCCTGGTTCCTCGGCAGGCACATCAGACGGCTCCCCTCCCGTCCTGCGTACGCGTGGATGACAGCGTCCCACGCCGAGCCCCCGGCCGTCGCTGTTCCGGCCAACTGGGCTGGGCAACTGGGCTGGGCAATCGCCTCGTTGGCGCTCGGGCCGGTCCGCCTGCGGCTCGGATCGAGCGGCGGGGAGCAGGCCCCGTCCGCGCCGCGCCCCGGCGTCTCCGCTTCTTCCCCAGCGTGCTCGGGTTACGCGCAGGGGCGCAAGCGGGCGCCGCAGCAGCGGTCTTCGGGCGCCGGGAACGGCCCACCGGGCCCGTTCGGGCACCTGGGAGCCACCGGGCCCGGCGGGCCCGGTGGCTCCCACCAGGGCGCCGCGTCAGCGCTTGGCGACGAAGACGTGCGCGGCGACGTCCGACTCCAGCTCGGCGGCCTCACCGCCGCTGCCGACGTGCAGGTTGCCGCCCGGGCCCTGGGTCACGGTGACGACCGACCCGGGCTGCGCGCCCGCCCGGCGCAGCGTGTACATCACCTGGGCGTCCGTCTGGATCGGTTCGCCGATCCGGCGGACGACGACCGTCTTGCCGTCCACGCCCGGTGCGAGCTCGGCCAGGCTGACCATGGCCTCGTCGAGGAAGGGGTCCGCGCCCGCCTCCTCGCCCAGCTCCTCCAGCCCCGGGATCGGGTTGCCGTACGGCGACTCGGTCGGGTGCCGGAGCAGCTCCAGCACCCGGCGCTCGACCGCCTCGCTCATCACGTGCTCCCAACGGCAGGCCTCGGCGTGCACCTGCTCCCACTCCAGGCCGATGACGTCGACGAGCAGGCACTCGGCCAGCCGGTGCTTGCGCATCACGCGGGTGGCCAGCACCCGACCCTCGTCGCTCAGCTCCAGATGGCGGTCGCCTGCGATCGCGACCAGGCCGTCCCGCTCCATGCGGGCGACCGTCTGGCTCACCGTGGGCCCGCTCTGATCGAGACGCTCGGCGATGCGGGCTCGCATGGGGACGACGCCTTCCTCCTCCAGCTCCAAGATGGTTCGGAGATACATCTCCGTGGTGTCGATGAGTCCGGACATGCGTGCCCCTCGTCGGTTGGTGCGATGGCCCTGGTCCAATTCTCTCCCATCGCGGCGACGACCGGCCCCGGCCGGACGCCCCACGCTCTTGTAGCGCACTGGTACAGACCTCTACGGTGTGCGCCATGAGCGCCCGCGAGCTTGCCGACCAGTTCTTCGACCGGGCCATCGGCCTGCTGGAGAAAGTCCGGAAGGACGCCGCCGAGGACCTCGGAGCGGCGGGTTCACTGCTGGCCGACACGGTCGCGAACGGGGGCCGGCTGTTCGCCTACGGCGCCGGCCACTCCTCGCTGGCCGCCCAGGACACGGTCTACCGCGCCGGGGGGCTGGCCGTGATGAACCTGCTGCCCGTCCCGGGGACCACCGGCGTGGACGTTGTCCCCGCCACCCTGGGAAGTGCTCTCGAACGAGTGAACGGACTGGCCGCCGCCGTGCTCGACGCGAGCCCGGCCCGCTCCGGCGACACTCTGGTGATCATCTCGCTCTCCGGCCGCAACCCGCTCCCGGTGGAGATGGCGCTCAACGCCGGGGCCCTGGGCATCCGGGTCATCGGCGTCACCTCCGTCGCCTACGCGGAGGGCACCAGGTCCCGGCACGCCTCGGGCACCTTCCTCAAGGACCACTGCGACGTGGTGGTCGACAGCGGCATCCCGATCGGCGACACGACCCTCACCGCCCCCGGCGTCCCCGCGCCCTTCGCCCCGGCGTCCACCGTGGTCACCAGCGCACTGATGCAGGCGATGACGGCGGCCGCCGCCGGGGAGCTGCTGGAGCGCGGCATCGAGCCGCCGCTGCTGCGCTCGGGCAACGTGGACGGCGGGCACGAGTGGAACGACCAGGTGATGACCGCCTACGCGGACCGGATCTTCTACCGCCACTGAGCCCGCCGGCCGGCCCCGGCCCTGCCGCCACCGACCCGCCGCCGGCCCCCGGGGCTCCGGCCCCGTACGCCGGGCTCCGGCCCCGTACGCAGGGTGTCGGCACCGCGGCGCGGACGCCGAGTGTCAGCGCCGCGGGCCCGTACGCCCGTCCGGGTGGTGGCCGGCGAGGTCCACCGCGGCCGCGATCCGCACCGCGACGTCCTCCGCGTACCGCGCGTCCGAGCGGTCGAAGGGGCGGCGGGCGGCACTGCGCAGGAAGGTGACCACCCCGAAGGTGCGACCGCGGCTGCGCAGTACCGAGCAGAGCCCGTGCAGGGTGTCCACGGGCCAGCACCGGCCGGCGGCCCAGCCGGGCACCGCCGCTCCCCCTACACTCGTACGGACCGAACCGGCCCGCTCGTAGGCCTGCAGCGCCGGGTGCGCGGGCGCGTAGCGCATCGGCAGTCCGCTCTCCGCGCCGGGCGGGCAGGGCCCGGGAGCGCCGGACGGCGCCTGGAGCGCCCGCACCAGCGCGGGCCCGGCGGCCAGGTCGAGCAGCGCGTGGTCGGCGAAACCAGCGAGCGCGAACTCCAGGTGCGCGGCGGCCGCCTCCCAGGGGTCCTCGCATTCCGCGGCGGCACGGGCGGCGCGGTGCAGCTGGACGTCACGGAAGCGCACCCGGGACGCCTCCTGCTCCGCCAGCTTCGCCGCGGTGACGTCCTGGAAGAGCCAGGCCACCCCCATCGGCACCGGCTCCTCGGCGAGCGGTGAGGCCAGCCGCAGGAAGCCGCTGCGCCAGCAGCGGCGCAGCTCCTCCTCCGCGCCCGCCACGGCCCCGTCCTCCGCCGCGTCCTCCTCGTTCGGCCCGCCGGAAGGGGCGTGTGCGGCGCCGCCGTCCGGCCCGCGCAGCGTCACCCACAGGTCCGCGGGGGCGGGCGGGCTGCCCGACGCCAGCACGTGCTGGAGCGCACTCTCCAGCTCCTCGCAGCCGTGGCCGAGCAGCTCCCCCAGCGGCCGGCCCAGCATCGCCACCCGGCCGACCCCCATCGAGCGGGCCGCCCGGGCGTTGCCCACCGCCGGGCGGAGATCGGCGTCGACGAGCACCACCCCCCAGGAGGCGTCGTCGAACAGCGCTTCGCTGAGGGCCACGGAGCGTTCCAGGTCGATCTGGGTGTGCACCTCCTGGAAGGCGCAGTACACGCCAGCGGGGCGGCCGGCGGCATCGCGCACCCCGGAGGACTGAGTGCGGACGAGTATCCGGCCGCCGTCCTTCGTGACCAGGGCGAATTCGTGCACCTGACGGCCGGGGGACGTCATCGCGGACATCAGGCGGGACTGCACGTCCCCCGCGTCCGCGCTGCGCGCCGCCCAGCCCGCCAGCCCCGTCCGGCCGACGGCCTCCGCGCCGGTCCAGCCGAGGATGCGCTCGGCCTCGCGGTTCCAGTGGGTGACCACCCCGTCCGCGTCGAAGGCGCACAGGGCGGCGTCCATGCCGTCCAGCAGGGCCGCGAGCAACGGTTCCCCGCCGGGGGCGGACCGCGCCCCGTCCCGGTGCCTGCCGGAGCCGGCGGTCCCGGCGCTGCCGGAGCCCCCGGAGCCGTCGGCGGCCGGACCTGAGTGGGTATCGGGTTGAGCAGGCATCTGGCACCCCCGGATCGACGGACCCCGCACACTGCCGCGCACGATCATTCAACGCGAAGGTGACCCGGAGCACAGCAGCTTCCGGCAAATCGTTGCCACCCCGAAATTCGGTCGCCGCCGGCGGAACGCGGCGCCTAAGGGCTGTACACGAGAAGGGAGGTGGTCCGGCGGATGATCGACAACCGGACGCGTGAGGTGACTGCGGCCTAGCGGCCGACGTCGCGCTCAGTGCAGCGCCGGTTCCGCCGACCACTCCCGAGCAGTCACCCGACCCGCGGTGTCGCCGGCTCGTCCGACCGGCCCTCGCACGCCTGGCGCGCACGAGGAAGCGACCCGCGGGCCGCCGCTGTCTCCGGCCCCCTTCTGCCCCTTCCCCCTCCGCCCCTCGGAAGCAGGCTCCGCGTTCACGGCCGGCGCGGCAGGCCCGGACGCGGTCGGCGCGGCCCGGTGTCCGGCAGTACGGGGGTGAGGACGGTGGCGTTCCCCGGCGGGGCGACGGACGCCCGGCCCGCGCTGTCGCTCACCTTCAGCAGCAGCGCCACCAGTAGCCAGTTGGCCACCGTGGACGAGCCGCCCTGGGCCAGGAACGGCAGCGCCTTCCCCGTCAGCGGAACCAGCCCGGTGACGCCGCCGCACACCACGAACAACTGCAGCGCGAGCGTCACCGACAGGCCCAGCGCCAGCAGCTTGCCGAACGGGTCGGTGACGGCGAGCGCGATGCGCAGCCCCCGTTCGACGAGCAGCGCGTACAGGAGGATGACCAGCGTGGTGCCCAGCAGCCCCAGTTCCTCGCCGACGGTGGTCAGGATGAAGTCGCTCCGGCCTGCGAACTTGATCAGCCACGGCTGCCCCTCGCCGAGACCGGTACCGGTCAGCCCGCCGGTTCCGAAGCTGAACAGCGCCTCCGCCTGCTGGTCGGACACCAGGCCATCGGGCTGCCGCTCCGGCGGGAGGTAGATCGCCAGCGGATGCAGCCAGGCGGTCACCCGGCCCTTCACGTGCGGTTCGAGGGAGCCCACGACGAAGGCCCCGACCGAGGCCAGCAGCACCCCGGACACCACCCATCCGGTGCGTTCGGTCGCCGCGTAGAGCATGACCACGAAGACGCCGAAGAAGATCAGCGAGGTGCCCAGGTCGCGTTCGAGGACGAGCACCAGCAGGCTCAGGAGCCACACCACCAGGACGGGGGCCGCGTTCCGGCCGGGCGGCAGGGTCACTCCGCCGATCCGCCGACCGGACGCCGACAGGGCGTCCCGGTTCGCGGTCAGGTAGCCGGCGAAGAATATGACGATGAGGATCTTCACGAACTCGCCCGGCTGCACCGACAGCGGGCCGACGCTGATCCAGCGCTTGGCGCCGTAGGCGTCGGCACCGAAGAAGGCCGGTGCCATCAGCAGCACCATGCCCGTCGCCATCACCAGGTAGGGGTAGCGCTGGAGCAGTCGGTGGTGGCGGACCGCTGCCAGCACCGCGGCCAGCACCCCGACGCCGAGCGCGTTCCACACCACCTGGTCGGGCGCCACCTCGGGTGCGTCGTAGTGCACCGCGTAGCTGCGGTCCAGCCGCGACAGCAGCACCGTGCCCAGCCCGGCCAGCAGCACCGCGGACGGCAGTACGAGCGGGTCGGCGTACCTGGCGAAGCGCCGGACCGCGAGATGGGCGAGGAGCCCCAGCGAGCCGAGGCCGACCACCCGCAGGACGTAGCCGTCCGGCAGCCTGCCCGCGAGCGCCAGCTCCGCCGAGGCGTGGCCGGCGGCGCAGACCAGCAGCGCCAGGAGGACGAGCACCGCCTCCCGGTTGCGTCGGCGTCCGGCCCAGGCCGCCGCGTCGGAACCGCTCACGGGCAGAGCCGGTCCACCGACCAGCCGTCCCGGCGCCGCCGGTACAGCAGCCGGTCGTGGAGCCGGTTCTCGCGTCCCTGCCAGAACTCGACGGTGTCCGGGACCACGCGCAGACCGCCCCACTGCGGCGGCGCGGGCACGTCCTCCCCCTCGGGGTAGCGCGCGGCCAGGGCGGCGTACGTGCGGTCCAGGTCCTCCCGGGAGCTGACGGCGGAGGACTGCTCGCTGGCCCAGGCGCCCAGCTGCGAGCCGTGCGGCCGGGTGCGGAAGTACGCCGCCGTCTCCGCCCGGCCGATGCGCTCCGCACGGCCGGCGACGATCACCTGTCGGGCGATGCCGTGCCAGGGGAAGAGGAGCGAGACCGCGGGGTTCTGCGCGATCTCACGGCCCTTGCGGGAGCCGTAGTTGGTGAAGAGGACGAAGCCGCCGCTGTCGTACTGCTTCAGCAGCACCGTGCGGGAGCTGGGCCGCCCCTCGGCATCGGCGGTGGAGAGGACCATCGCGTTGGGCTCGTGCAGTCCGCTCGCCTCGGCCTGCCCGAACCAGCGGGAGAACTGGTCGACCGGGTCGTCGGCGAGGTCCTGCTCGGCGAGGCCCTCAGCCCGGTACCTGGCGCGCATCACCGACGGGTCGAGCTCCCGCCGGGCGCGTTCCCGGCGCCCCGCTCCCGGGTCCGCTCCACGGCCCCCTCCGGAACCGTCAGGGGGACCGCCGGGGCCGCTGGGCAGGGAGGACGGGCGGGAGGAGTGGTGTTCGGCGTGAGGCACGGCATCATCTTGCAGCACGCACCCGGTTCCGGGCTCGGTATTGGCCACCCGGATGGCTCGCCGCACGGCGCGGCACGCCCCCGCCGCCGCACCCACCGCCCTCCGCAGCACGCGGTCCGCGACCGGAGGTGCCCATTCCGCCACAGGTGGCGCGGGCTGCGCGAGTTTGCCCGCTTCCCCTGCGTCCCACACCCGCCGGGCGGGATTCGGCCCCTGTGCCGCTTCTCACCCTCCCCCGCAGGTCGCGAACCCGCCGAACCCGGCAGAATCGCCGCGAGGGAGCCGGGGCAAAAGGTGTGGCACACCGACGGCACCGGCTATGGTGTTCGATCGCCCGGGTTGGGTGACCACCCTCCGCACGGGGCATTGCCCGGATACCGGCAGCGGACCGCCAGCTCTCCACCGAACGGCGGCGGAACCGCTCCGACACACCACAAAGGGAGCCGCCTGATGTCCGACTTCGTACCCGGACTCGAAGGAGTCGTCGCGTTCGAGACGGAGATCGCCGAACCCGACAAGGAAGGCGGCTCGCTGCGCTATCGCGGTGTCGACATCGAGGACCTGGTCGGCAAGGTCTCCTTCGGCAACGTCTGGGGCCTCCTCGTCGACGGCAGCTTCCACCCCGGGCTGCCGCCCGCGGAGCCGTTCCCGATCCCGGTCCACTCGGGCGACATCCGGGTGGACGTGCAGTCCGCGCTGGCCATGCTGGCGCCCGTCTGGGGGCTGCGCCCCCTGCTGGACATCGACGCGGAGCAGGCCAGGGACGACCTCGCGCGTGCCGCGGTGACGGCACTCTCCTACGTCGCCCAGTCGGCCCGCGGTCAGGGGATGCCGATGGTGCCGCAGCGGGAGATCGACAAGGCGGAGACCGTCGTCGAGCGGTTCATGCGCCGCTGGCGGGGCGAGCCGGACCCCAAGCACGTCGCCGCGGTGGACGCCTACTGGACCTCGGCCGCCGAGCACGGCATGAACGCCTCCACCTTCACCGCGCGGGTGATCGCCTCCACGGGCGCGGACGTGGCCGCCTCGCTCTCCGGCGCGGTGGGCGCCATGTCGGGGCCCCTGCACGGCGGCGCCCCCTCCCGGGTGCTGGGCATGATCGAGGAGATCGAGCGCACCGGGGACGCGAACGCCTTCGTGAAGCAGCAGCTCGACAGGGGCGAGCGGCTCATGGGCTTCGGTCACCGCGTCTACCGGGCCGAGGACCCGCGCGCCCGGGTGCTGCGCCGGACGGCGAAGGAACTGGACGCCCCCCGGTTCGAGGTCGCGGAAGCGCTGGAGAAGGCCGCACTGGAGGAACTGCACAACCGCAGGCCGGACCGGGTGCTGGCCACCAACGTGGAGTTCTGGGCGGCGATCGTGCTCGACTTCGCCGAGGTGCCCCCGCACATGTTCACCTCGATGTTCACCTGCGCCCGCACCGCGGGCTGGTCGGCGCACATCCTGGAGCAGAAGCGCACCGGACGCCTGGTGCGTCCCTCCGCGCGCTACGTCGGGCCGGGCACCCGCAGCCCGCAGGAGATCGAGGGCTTCGGCGAGGCCGCCGGCTGAGACCGCCGACCCGGCCGCCACACGGACGGCGCCGCGGGCCCCGCCGGGACTCCGGTGGGGCCCGCGGCGTTTCCCGGGCCGGTGGCGCGGCGCGGGGCCACGCGGACGGGGGCGGGCGGCGCGGCGCCAGGAGCGCGGGTGCGTACGGGGGCCGGGGCGCGGGACCGGCTCCGGCTCACCGCGCGGCGTGGAGACGGTCCAGACCCAGTGGGACGGCCGGGGGCAGCGGTGCCGGCGGCGCGTCCTCGGCGCGCAGGGCGCGCAGCAGGTAGCCGACGAGGCGGCGGGACGCGTCCGGCGCCGCCTCCCCCGCGCAGGCGGTGACCCCGCTGTTGGCCATCAGCAGCAGGACGAGGTCCTCGGGGACGAAGTCGGCCCGCAACCGGCCGGCCCTCTGTGCGCGGCGCACGAGTGCGGCGAAACCGCGTTCCGCGCGGTCCCGCTCCTCGTCCACGGCGAACGCGTCCGGGAACACGGCAAGGAAGGCCGTGCTGAAACCCCGGTCGACGGCCTGCATGGCGCACACCCGCTCGATGACGGTGCGGAACCCGCGCCACGGGTCGGGGTCGGCCAATGCCTCGTCGACCACTCCCGCGCAGTCCGCCAGTTGCCCGGCGAACACCTCGGAGACCAGCGCCTCCTTGGTGGGGAAGCGGCGGTAGAGGGTCGCCGGTCCGACACCGGCCCGGCGGGCGATGCGTGCCATCGGCACACCGAGCCCGTGGGCCGCGAACGCCTCGTGCGCGGCCTCCAGAATGCGGTCGCGGTTGTGCCGGGCGTCCGCGCGCAGCGGGGGCTCCGGAGCGGCGACTCCGCTGGTCGACGGGATCCGGGACGGCTCAGTCGGCATGTCGCTCACCTTACCGTAAGCGGACGGACCTCTCCGTTTCCCGGGCTCGTTTCCCTCAAGTGGGGACCCGTCCGCTCGGGGTGCGGGGCCGACCGGTGCGCGCGCCGGTCGGCGCGGCACCCGCAGCGGCGGACGGGCCACCGGACGGCCATACGGGCACGTCCGGTCCGGAGCGACGGACGGCGGAGAGCAGTGAACGAGATGCGAGCGGCCCGGTACGACGGTTACGGCCCGCCGGAGGTCCTCCACGAGGCGGTGGTGCCGAGGCCGGTCGCGAAGCCCGGGGAGCTGCTGGTCCGGGTGCACGGGGCGAGCGTCAACGGCGGTGAGGTGGCGGCCCGCACCGGACGGCTGCGGGTGCTGACCGGCCGCCGCTTCCCCAAGGGGCACGGGTATCGACTTCGCGGGCGAGGTGGTCGCGCTGGACCCCACCCTGCCGGGCCGCGCCGTCGGCGACCGGGTCCGGGCACCCTGCCGCGCGGGCGCTTCGGCAGCGCGGCGGAGTTCGTGGCCGTTCGACCGGAGCAGGTGGCGCACGGCCCGGCCGGGCTCGACCTCGTGCAGGCCGCGGCCCTGCCGGCGGTGGGGGCTGACCGCGCTCATCGCCCTGCGCGGGAAGGCCGGACTGCGGCCCGGCGAACGGCTGCTCGTCCGCGGTGCCGGCGGCGGGGTCGGCTCCGTGGCCGTCCAGCTCGGCCGATCGACCGGCGCGCAGGTCACCGGACTCGCCGGCCCCCGCAGCCTGGCGCTTGTACGGGAACTCGGCGCGCACGAGGCCCACGGCCGGACCACCACCCCGCCGGCCGACCTGGGCCGCTTCGACGTGGTGCTCGACACCGTCGGCACCGGGCTCGGTGACTGCCGTCGGCTGCTCACCCCGACGGGCCGCATGGTGGCGATCAGCTTCGACCTCGGCCACCCGCTGACGTCCCTGGGGGCACATCCTGGGATCGACCGCCTGCGGGAAGCGGCGGGTGCGCTTCTTCAGCGGCGACGGCAGGCATGCGCGGCTTCGCCGAACTCACCCGGCTCGTCGAGAGCGGTGCGCCCGGTCGTGGACACCGTCCGTCCCCTCTCCGGCATCGCCGCCGCCCACCGGGCGCTGGAGGCGGGCGGCACCCGGGGGAAGCACGTCGTCCGCCTGGTGTGACCCCGCCCCCGCCCGGGGGCTGCCGGCCGGCCCGGCCGGCAGCCGGGGCCGGGCCGCTCAGCAGCCGGGCGTTCCCGCGGCGCCCGGCGGGGACGCGGCGGGGCCCCCGCCGACGGGCGGCAGCGCCTCCGCGAGCACCTCGGCCAGGTGCCGGCTGGGCACTCCGGCGAGCTGGTCGAGCTGGGTCCGGCACGAGTACCCGTCGGCCAGCACCTCCGTACCCGGATCGGCCGCCCGGACCGAGGGCAGCAACTGATCCTCCGCGCAGGCGCGCGACACCTCGAAGTGGCCCTTCTCGAAACCGAAGTTCCCCGCCAGACCGCAGCACCCGGTCGACAACTCACCTGTGAGCCCCGCCCGTTCCCGCAGCCTCCGGTCCGCCGCGTCCCCGATCACGGCGTGCTGATGGCAGTGCGTCTGACCAGCCACCGGCCTGCCCACGTACGGCGGCTCCCAGTCGGGCGCCCGCTGCTCCAGCGTCTGGGCGAACGTCCGCACCTGCGCGGCGAGTCGGGCCGCCCGGGGGTCGTCGGGCAGCAGTTCCGGCAGGTCGGTGCGCAGCGCCGCCGCGCACGGCGGCTCCAGCACCGTCACCGGAAGACCGGCGTCCAGCGCCGGCTCCATCCGGTCCAGCGTCCGCAGGAGCACCGCGCGGGCCCGGTCGAGCTGCCCGGTGGAGACATAGGTCAGGCCGCAGCACACCTGCCCCGGCGGCACCACGGGATCCAGCCCGGCATCCCGCAGCACCGCCACCGCAGCCGAACCGGCCTCCGGTGACAGGTAGTTCGTGAAAGTGTCCGGCCAGAGCACCACGGAGTGCCGCGCACCGCCGACCGGATCACCGCGCCGCGCACCCGCGGCGCCCTCCCGGCGCCACCACCGGGTGAACGGGGTGCGCGCCAGCTTCGGCACCGCACGCTCGGGGGCGATCCCGCCCAGGAGTTTGGCCGGTCCGGCCAGCGGCGTCGCGGCCAGGGCGTTCAGCAGCGGCGCCGCACGGAACGCCGAGGCCAGCCGCAGCCACCGCGGGAGCATGCCCATCGAGTAGTGTGCCATCGGCCGACGACGGCCCTCGTAGTGGTGGTGCAGGAACTCCGCCTTGTACGTGGCCATGTCCACCCCGACCGGGCAGTCGGTCCGGCAGCCCTTGCAGGACAGGCACAGGTCCAGGGCCTCGTGCACCTCCGGTGAGCGCCAGCCCTCCGTCACCACCTCGCCGGCCAGCATCTCGTGCAGCAGCCGCGCACGGCCGCGGGTGGAGTGCCGCTCCTCCCCGGTGGCCCGGAAGGACGGGCACATCACGTTCGCTCCGGCCGTCGTGTCCCGGCACTTCGCGACCCCGACGCAGCGGCGGACCGCCGCCGAGAAGTCACCGCCGTCGTGCGGGTAGGCGAACGCGGTGGTCACCGGCTCCTTCGGCAGCACCTCGAAACGCAGGTTGCGGTCGATCCGCTCCGGCCTGGCCAGCACCCCGGGATTGAGACCGGCCCCCGGGTCCCACAGGTCCTTGAACCGGTCGAAGACCCCGACCAGTTCCGACCCGTACATCCGCGGCAGCAACTCCGCCCGGGCCAGCCCGTCACCGTGCTCGCCGGAGAGCGAGCCGCCGTACGCGACCACCAGGTCCGCCAACTCCTCGGAGAACGCGCGGTACCGGGCCACGCCGGCCTCGCCCACCAGGTCGAAGTCGATCCGCACGTGGATGCAGCCGTCCCCGAAGTGCCCGTAGGGCAGGCCGCGCAGACCGTGCGCCCGCAGCAGGGCGCGGAAGTCCCTGAGGTAGGCGCCCAGTCGGGCCGGCGGCACGGCGCAGTCCTCCCACCCCGGCCACGCCTCGCTGCCGTCCGGCATCCGGGTCGCCGTGCCCGAGGCGTCGTCCCTGATGCGCCACAGCGCCCGCTGCTCCGCGGGGGCGGTCACCAGCGCATGACCGGTGCTGCCGCTCTCCGCCGCCCGGCACAGGGCGGCGGCCCGCTCCCGCGCGTCGGCCGCGTCCTCCCCGCCGACCTCGACGAACAGCCAGGCGCCGCCCCGGGGCAGCGCCGCCCCCGCCTCCGCCCCGACCAGGTCGTTCGCCATGCCCTCCACCGTGAGCGGCCCGTGCGGCAGCAGGGACGCGGCGGCCTCGGCAGCATCGCTCTCGTCCGGGTACCCGAGCACCGCCAGCACCCGCGCCGCGGGCGACCGCACCAGCCGCACGGTGGCCTCCGTCAGCACCCCGAGCGTGCCCTCGCTCCCGGTGAACGCCCGTGCCCAGTCCTCCCCGCGCTCCGGGAGCAACTCGTCGAGCGCGTAACCGGAGATGCGCCGCGGCAGCTCGGGGTAACCGGTGCGCAGCCGCGCCAGGTTCGCCCCGACCAGCTCCCGCACCCCGGCGCGCAGACGCTCCGGGACGCCGTCGCCGCCCCGGTCGAGCCGGGCGCGCTCACCCCCGTAGGTGACCACCGACAGCTCCGCCGTGTTGTCGGCGGTCGTGCCCCAGGCCACCGAGTGCGAGCCGCAGGAGTTGTTGCCGATCATGCCGCCGAGCGTGCAGCGGCTGTGCGTGGACGGATCGGGGCCGAAGGTGAGCCCGTGCGGGGCCGCCGCGTCCCGCAGCACGTCCAGCACGACGCCGGGCTGGACGCGCGCCGTCCCCGCCTCCGGGTCGAGCGCGAGCACCCGGTCCATGTGCCGCGTGAAGTCCAGCACGACACCGGTGCCGGTCGCCTGCCCGGCGATGCTGGTACCGGCGCCCCGGGCCACCACGGGGGCGCCGTGCGCCCGGCACACCGCGAGCACGGCCTCGACGTCCGCCGCGTCCCTGGGGGCCACCACGCCCACCGGAACCCGGCGGTAGTTCGAGGCGTCCATCGTCATCAACGCCCTGTTCGCGGCGTCGAACTCGACTTCCCCGCGCACCTCCGCGCGTAGGTCCGCCGCCAGTCGGCGGACGGGTGCCGGGCGCTGCCGCTGCTCTCGTGCCTCTCGTTGTCCCATACGGCCCAGCGTGCACCCTCGCGCGGGGGCCCGGCGCGGGTTCCGCCGGTGTGTCGGGGGCAGGCGGGTGCGTCGCGGGTGGGCGGGTGCGTCGGCGGGGGGGCGGGTGCTTGATTGGAGTGGACTACAGGGGCTTGGCTGAGGACATGGAGTACACACAGCTTGGACGCACCGGGCTCAAGGTCAGCCGTATCGTGCTGGGGACGATGAACTTCGGTCCGCAGACGAACGAGGCCGACAGTCACGCGATCATGGACGCCGCGCTCGACGCGGGCATTAATCTCTTCGACACGGCCAACGTGTACGGCTGGGGCGAGAACAAGGGCCGTACCGAGGAGATCGTCGGCAGCTGGCTCGCCAAGGGGGGCGGTCGGCGCGAGAAGATCGTGCTCGCCACCAAGGTGTTCGGCAACATGGGCACGGAGCGCGAGCCCTGGCCGAACCACGACCGGCTGTCCGCGGTGAACATCCGCCGCGCCGTCGACGCCAGCCTCCGACGGCTGGGCACCGACCACATCGACCTGTACCAGTTCCACCACGTGGACCGGTACACCCCGTGGGAGGAGATCTGGCAGGCGATCGATGTCCTAGTCCGGCAGGGCAAGGTCGTGTACGCCGGTTCCTCGAACCACGCCGGCTGGCACATCGCGCAGGCCAACGAGACGGCGGCCCGCCGTGGCAGCCTCGGCCTGGTCAGCGAGCAGTGCCACTACAACCTGGCCGAGCGGCGGGCGGAGATGGAGGTCGTCCCGGCAGCGGAGGCCTACGGGCTGGGCGTCATCCCCTGGTCACCGCTCGGTGGGGGCCTGCTGGGCGGCGCGCTCCGCAAGGAGCGCGAGGGCGGCAGCGTCCGCGGCGCCGACGCGCTCAAGCGGAGCAGCGTCCGCGCGCAGGTGCAGCAGTACGAGGACCTGCTCGACAGGCACGGCATGGACCCGGGTGAGACGGCTCTCGCCTGGCTGCTCTCACGCCCGGCGGTCACCGGTCCGATCGTCGGTCCGCGGACGGGCGAGCAACTGGAGACCGCGCTGCGGGCGGTCGAGCAGGAACTGGGCGAGGAGGTGCTGACCGCGCTCGACGAGATCTTCCCGGGGCCGGGCACCACTCCGGAGGCCTTCGCCTGGTGACGTGTCCCGGCCGGTGGCCCCGGGCCACCGGCCGACCGCACCGCTCCCGAGCAGGAAGGGGCGGGGGCGGGCACCGGAGCCTGCGGAACGGCGGAATACGGCCCGCAGGTGGGCCGCGGCCGTCAGCGGCCGACCGCGGAGGCCACGGCGACGACGGCGAACATCAGCACCAGCGCGCCGGTGACGATTCGCGTCCTGATCTTCGTGTTCACACCCCCACGCTATCCGCCCGGTTCAGCCGACGAGCGGCCAGCCCCCGATCCGCTCGTAGCCGGGCGTGTCCGGCGGCTCCTGCGGACCGCGGGGACGGCTGTGCAGCAGCACCAGCTCCCGGACCCGCCACCGGTCGGAGGAGAAGCCGTCGAGGGCTGCCGCAAAATCGGGGCGCACCAGGCCGGGACGGCTGCGGGCCAGCGTCAGGTGCGGGGTGTACGCGTGCGGGGTGCTCCGGGTGACCCGGGCCCCGCGGCCGGCGGAGACCGCTCCGGCCGCGAGCGCGCCGAGCGCCGAGGTATCGCCCGCGACGCCCGTCCAGAGCGCCCGCTCCCCGAACCGTCCGCCCCCGCTCAGCTGCACCTCGAACGGGGCACGGTGCCGGGCCGTCCGCTCCAGCCGGCGCCGCAGGTCGGGCAGCCGGGCGTCCTCCACCTCGCCGTAGAAGGCCATCGTGAGGTGCCAGTCGTCGGGGTGCACCCAGCGCAGTTCCCGGGCGTCCGGAAGCGCCCGCAGCCTCGTCCGCGCCACGGTCACTTCCTCCACGACGGCGGTCGGGGGCAGCAGTGCGGCGAAGAGTCTCATCCCGGCAGTCTCCCGCACCGGCGGCCGCCCGCGTCCGCGGGCGGCACGGCGCACGGACCCGCTGCGGGCCCGTGCGCTCCGGGATTCAGGTGCGGTTCTCGTCCGTGGGGGCCTCCGGGAGTGGCGAGGCCCCGCCAGGCGAGGTGCAGATCTCCTCACTGCCGCCCAGCGTGGCGCAGGCGCGGGCCGACGCCGGGTAGGGGGCCTCGACCATCGGCGAGTAGGTGTCCTGGTCGTAGCTGATGGTCCGCTGCTCGCTGACCTTCTTCGGCCCCACGGCGCGGGCGGTGTCGCCGACCTCCGCCTCGGTGATCCGGGCCCAGGCCGCCCGGCAGGCCGGGCTGTAGCGGAGTTCGACGTAGACCTCGCCGACCTGCCGGACGGCTGCCGTCCACACTCCCAGGTGGCAACCCAGGCGCTGCGGGTCCTTGCCCCGGCACTCGAAGCCGACGCAGCCGGGGGTCCGGGCACCGTGCGCGTCTGCCGAGCCGTCGGCGGCGGACACCGCCTCGGGTTCCCGACCGTCGGACCGGTTGGCGAAGCCGACGCCGGAGGCCATTCCCACCAGCAGCGCGGCCACGGCGAGCAGTACCGGGAGCGCGACCCGCCGGGCGCGCGCCGGAAGGGAGGCACCTCCGGCGCCCGGTCTCTCCCGGCCCGGCGACGAGCCGCTGCCGCCGCTGACGTCGGTGATGGCCGTCGCGGCCGCGGCGGCGGTCGCCGGGGTCGCGGTGGTTCCGGTCGGCTGTTCCGGCTCGGATGAGTGGCTGTGGACGGGGACGGGCTCGGGGAGTCCCCGCCCGGCCGCCGCCGGCTCCGGTGCCGGGGCAGGTGTCGGGGCCCGGGCAGCCGCGGCGGCCGAGCAGGCGCCGACGGTCGTCCCCGCGGTCCCGGCGCTCCCTGCGGCGGATTCGGCAGTGCCCGCGGCGGCGGCTCCACCGCCGGTGGCGCCCGCAGCGGCGCCGGCAGCAGTGGCGTCGCCTGTGTCCTCGTCGGCAGCGGCGGCGAGGCTGCGCAGGACCAGGAGGCGGGCGGGGTGCACTCCGACGGCGCGGGCGAAGGCCCGCAGCGCCTGCTCGGGCGGGTGCGCCTTGCCGTTGAGGTAGCGCTCCCACGAGGACTTGCTGTAGCTGGTGCGTTCGGCCAGTGCGGCCAGCGTCAGACCGCTGCGCGCCCGCAGGTGACGTAGTTCGCCCGTCAGATCGGGGCGGCGGGCCCTCTGCTTCCCCACGTCTCGTTGCGCCGTCATGGACGGTGTCCCCCTGTCCGGCAGCGAATGAATATGCCGTGGCAGCAGCGAGGGTACCGACCGACGCCGACAGGGCTGCGGCGTCGGTGACGGCCCGGCCAGGAGCGACCGGCCGACGCCGACGGCGAATCGGCCGAATAACGCCGGAGAACGGCCGGGACGGCACCGCCGCCGCTCAGAGCCCCGCTCAGGAGGCGACGGGCTCGGGCGGTCGCGCGGGCGGCGCCGTGCGCGGGGGAGCCTCCGTCGGGGCCCCCTCGGCCGGCCTTCCCTCGGCAGGCGATCCCGCGTCCGGCACCGGCTCGGCCGGTTCCCCGTGCGCCCGCGGCTTGCGGGGCACGAAGTCGAGGCTCCGCCGTCCCCGGCGCAGATCGACCCGCAGCCGCAGCCCGGCGGCCCGGGCGAGGCCGAGGCCGACCGCGATCGAGGCCAGCAGCGAGATCAGCCCGCCGGAGAGGAAGCCGACGCGTGCGCCGTAGCTGTCGGTGATCCAGCCCAGGAGCGGGCCGCCGAACGGGGTTCCGCCGACGAAGACCATCATGAACAGGCTCATCACCCGGCCGCGCATCACCGGGTCGGTGGCCAACTGGACGCTGGAGTTCGCGGTGACGTTGAACGTCAGCCCCATCATGCCGATCGGCAGCATCAGGGCTGCGAACAGCCAGAACGACGGCGACAGCGCGGCGGCCAGTTCCAGCACGCCGAACAGGGCCGCGGCGCCGACCATCATCCGCATCCGGGAGGTGTTGCGGCGCGCGGCAAGCAGGGCCCCGGTCAGCGAACCGACCGCCATCAGCACGTTGAGCATCCCGTAGGTGCCCGCGCCCTGGTCGAAGACGTTCTCCGTGAAGGCGGTCAGCCAGATGGGGAAGTTGAAGCCGAACGTCCCGATGAAGCCGACGAGGATGATCGGCCACATCAGCTCCGGGCGGCTGCGCACGTACGACAGGCCCTCACGGAGTTGCCCCTTGGCCCGCGGGACGGGCGTCGTCGGGTACAGCTCGGCGGTGCGCATCAGCAGCAGGCCGGCGATCGGGGCGAGGAAGGACAGCCCGTTGAGCAGGAAGGCCCATCCGCTTCCCACCGCGGTGATCAGCACTCCCGCGACCGCGGGGCCGATGAGGCGGGCGGACTGGAAGTTCGCCGAGTTCAGCGAGACCGCGTTGCGCAACTGGTGGGGTCCGACCATCTCGGTGACGAAGGTCTGCCGGGTCGGATTGTCGACGACGGTGACCATGCCGAGAGCGAAGGCGATCGCGTAGACGTGCCAGACCTGTACGACCCCGCTGAGCGTGAGGACGGCGAGGGCGAGCCCGGTCAGGCCCATCACCGATTGGGTGGCGAGGAGCAGCCGCCGCTTGTTGCAGCGGTCGGCGACGACTCCGCCGTAGAGCCCGAACAGCAGCATCGGCAGGAACTGCAGCGCGACGGTGAGCCCGACGGCGGTGGCCGAGCCGGTCAGACTGTGGACCAGCCAGTCCTGGGCAATGCGCTGCATCCAGGTACCGGTGTTGGAGACCACCTGTCCGGTGGCGAAGAGCCGGTAGTTGCGGATGCGCAGCGAGCTGAACATCGTGGTGGTGGCGGGTGCCGATTTCCCGGTGGTGGGTTCCTGCGGTGCGGGTGCGGAGTGTGCTCCGGGTCCCGGACTCAATGGTGCTTCGCCTCCTCGTCGGTGCTCCTTACAGGTGTGCGAGCTTCTCCAGCACCGGGGCCGCCTCGCGCAGCTTCGCCCACTCGTCCTCGTCGAGCCCGCCGGCCAGGTCGGCCAGCCACACGTCGCGCTTGCGCCGGGCGGCGGCGAGCATCGACTCCGCCTGCTCGGTCTGCGTGACGATCTTCTGTCTGCGGTCCTCCGGATGCGGTTCCAGCCGGACCAGGCCCTTGGCCTCCAGCATCGCGACGATGCGCGTCATCGACGGTGGCTGGACGTGCTCCTTGCGCGCGAGCTCGCCCGGCCCGGCCGACCCGCAGCGGGCGAGGGTGCCCAGGACGGACATCTCGGCGGGGCTGAGCGACTCGTCGACCCGCTGGTGGCGCAGGCGGCGGGAGAGCCGCATGATCGATGAGCGCAGGGCGTTCACGGCCGCGGCATCAGCGTCGTACAACAGGTCCGGCATGGTCGTTAGGATAACTCATTACCTCTGCTAACAACCAACCCGGGGGCGCATTCCGCCGGGCCGCGTACCCGTCGACGGTCCGCCCGCGCCCGGCGCGAGCCCCGCCTCCCGCCGGGTGCCCCCGGGCGCCGCGGGGGACGGGCCGGTGCCGGTGCCGGGTGTCTCCTCTCACACGTACGGGTGAGCCGGAGCGGAAAGACGCGGCGGCCGGGCAAGCCTGCCGGGACGGTAGGTACATGACATCAACGGTGCTCAGCCTGCGGCTGGACGACGAGCTTCTCGCCCGGATCACCGAGCACGCCGCCAGGAGGCGGATGAGCGTGCAGGACTACGTGGTGAGCACGCTCGTCCGGAACGACTTCGACGAACGCTTCCGGACGGCGGTCGAGGAGACGGAACGCTTCTACCGGGCCGGCTGAGCCCCGCGCACCACCCGCGTCGCACGCCCCGGGGTGCCATACCGCTCCGGCCCCGGTTCCGCCCGCGACCGCGCCGCACCGGCTGGATACCCTGGGGGGACACCGACGGAGAGGCTGGCCGAGACGATGCGCCTGAGCAAGTGGATCGACGGTGAGCGCGAGGCGCCGGAGCCGCTGGAGGGCAACATCGTCGCCACGGTCGCCGGCGGGACCGCGCTGTGGTTCGCGCTGTTCCTCGGCCAACTGCCGTTCTACGGCTGGTACGCCGACCACGGGCACGCGTGGTGGATCTGGAGCTGCCTGGCCGCCACCGGGCTCGGACTCTTCGGGCTCTGGTACGCCAGGGCCCGAGAGGCCGCGATCGCCCGGTCGCACGCCGAGGCCGCGTCCGGCCCCCGCTCCGAGGCGGCCTCCGAGCCACGGTCCGAGGCCGCTTCCGCGACCTCGGACGACACCGCGTCCGCAGCCCCGCCCGGAACCCACCCCGGCACTCCGTCCGCGACGTCGACCGGCGCGCACGCCGGAGCACCGGACGGCCCCCGGGACGGAACACGGGCAGCGGAGCCTTCCGACGGGCACGAACAGCGGTAGGCGGCCCGCGGTGAACGGGGCGGACGGGCCGGTGAAGGAACCGGGCGCCCGGCCCGGAGGGGCGCGCGCGGGCACGTTCCCGCATACGGTCGGGGCATGACGCATCGGGCGGAGACCGAACCCGGTGGCCACGGTTCCGACGGCGGCCGGGTCGTCGGCGGCAGCCGAGGGGCCGGAGACGGGGAGAGCGGCGGCCACCGGAGGGACGGCAGCGATGACGCGGCGGCGCGGGCACCGGGGCTGGCGGCCGGGGAGGTCGCGCGGCGGGTCGCCGAGGGCAAGGTCAACGACGTCCCCGTCCGCTCCTCGCGCTCCGCCGCGGACATCGTGCGGTCCAACATCTTCACCCGATTCAACGCCATCATCGGCGTGCTGTTCGCCATCATCCTGGTGGTCGGACCGATCCAGGACGGCCTGTTCGGGTTCGTGATCCTCGCCAACACGGGCATCGGCATCATCCAGGAGCTGCGCGCCAAGCGCACGCTGGACAACCTGGCGGTGATCGGCGAGGCGAAGCCGGTGGTTCGCCGGGACGGCACCGGGACGGCGGTGCCGTCCGGCGAGATCGTGCTCGACGACCTCGTGGAACTCGACCCGGGCGACAAGGTGGTCGTCGACGGCACAGTGGTGGAGGCCGACGGCCTGGAGGTGGACGAGTCCCTGCTCACCGGTGAGGCGGACCCGGTGGTGAAGCAGCCGGGCGACTCCGTGATGTCGGGCAGCTTCGTGGTGGCCGGCGGCGGCGCCCACACCGCGACCCGGGTCGGCCGGGAGGCGTACGCCGCGCAGTTGGCGGAGGAGGCGTCCAAGTTCACGCTCGTCCACTCCGAGCTGCGCAACGGCATCAGCACCCTCCTGAAGTACATCACCTACATGCTGGTCCCGGCCGCCGTCGGGCTGATCATCAGCCAGACGGCGGTGGAGAACCGCGACGTGGACGAGGCCATCCGGCGCATGGTGGCCGGCATCGTGCCAATGGTCCCCGAGGGGCTGGTCCTGCTCACCTCCGTCGCCTTCGCCATCGGCGTGATCCGGCTGGGCCGCAAACAGTGCCTCGTACAGGAACTGCCGGCGATCGAGGGCCTCGCCCGGGTGGACGTGGTCTGCCTGGACAAGACCGGCACCCTCACCGAGGGCGGTATGGACGTGACCGAGGTGCGGTTGCTGGACACCGCTCCGGAGGCGGCCGACACGCCGTACGTCGAACGGCTGCTCGCCGCGCTCGGCGCGTCCGACCCCCGCCCGAACGCCAGCCTCCGCGCCATCCGGGACGCCTTTCCGCCGGATGCCGAGGACCTCCCCCACTGCTCCGGGACGCTCCCGTTCTCCTCCGCCCGCAAGTACAGCGGCGCCCGGCTCACCGAGGCGGACGGCGGCAGCGCGAGCTGGCTGCTGGGCGCCCCCGACGTGCTGCTGCCCGCCGACTCGCCCGCGCTCTCCCGCGTCGACGACCTCAACACGCAGGGGCTGCGCGTGCTGCTGCTCGCCCGCAGCGGGACCGCCCTGGACGATCCGGCGGTCGCCGCGGAGGTCACGCCGTACGCGCTGGTGGTGCTGGAGCAGCGGCTCCGGCCGGACGCCGCCGACACCCTGCGCTACTTCGCCGAGCAGGACGTCGCCGCCAAGGTCGTCTCCGGCGACAACGCCGTCTCGGTCGGCGCGGTGGCCGGGAAGCTGTCGCTGCCGGGCGCCGACGCGCCGGTCGACGCCCGCGCCCTCCCCGCCGACGAGGAGGAACGCGGGATCGCCGTCGAGGAGGGGGCGGTCTTCGGCCGGGTCAGCCCGCAGCAGAAGCGGGAGATGGTCGGCTCGCTCCAGGCCCGCGGCCACCACGTGGCGATGACCGGCGACGGGGTGAACGACGTCCTCGCCCTCAAGGACGCCGACATCGGGGTCGCGATGGGCTCCGGCTCGGAGGCCACCAAGTCCGTCTCCCAGATCGTGCTGCTCGACAACAGCTTCGCCGCCCTGCCCTCCGTGGTGGCCGAGGGCCGCCGGGTGATCGGCAACATCGAGCGGGTCGCCAACCTCTTCCTGACCAAGACGGTCTACTCGGTGCTGCTGGCGGTGCTGGTGATCATCTGGCAGGTCCCGTACCCGTTCCTGCCCCGCCACCTGACGCTGCTGTCCACCCTCACCATCGGCATCCCCGCCTTCTTCCTGGCGCTCGCGCCGAACCGGGAGCGCGCCCGGCCGCACTTCGTCCGCCGGGTGATGCGCTACGCCGTCCCGGCCGGGCTGATCGGCGGCACCGCGACCTTCGTCAGCTACCTCCTCGCCCGCGGCCACTACGACGGGCCGACCGCGCTGGACGCCGAGACCAGCGCCGCCACCCTGACGCTGTTCCTGGTGGCGATGTGGGTGCTGGCCATCGTCGCCCGCCCGTACACCTGGTGGCGGATCGGCCTGGTGCTCACCATGGCGGGCGGTTTCGTGCTGGTGCTCGTGACGCCGTGGCTCCAGGAGTTCTTCAAACTGAAGCTGGTCGGACTGGCCATGCCGCTGACGGCCGTCGGCATCGCTCTCGTCGCCGCCGCCGTCCTGGAACTCACCTGGCGCCTGGTCACCCGGCGCTTCGCCGCCTGAACCCGCCCCTGCCCGCCCTGGCGGCCCCGCCCCCGTGCGGGCGGGCGGGGCCGCCCGCCCGCACGGTCAGCGCCCGGTGCGCTGCGCGCGGCCGCGGCGCGGACCGCCGGGTCGGCCGACCGTCCGCCGCCACGGTTCCGGCCCGCCCTCCGACCGCTCCTCACGCCCGGGCCACCGCTCCCCGCCCTGCTCCGCCCGCTCCGGGGAGGCGTCGTAGGGAGCGGCGACGCCCCAGGCGCGGTGCAGCGCGTCGGCGAAGGCGGCGGCGATGCGGTGCTCGCCGCTGGGTGAGGGGTGGGTGCCGTCGTAGGTGTCGCGGTGGAGGTCGTGGTCGGCCGGCGGCGGGGCCAGCAGCAGCGGGGACTCCGGGGTGGCGAGGCGCGCGGCCGTCTCGGCGAGCAGCGCGTTGAAGCGGCCGCACTGGGCCGCGAAGGCGGGGTCGGTGGCCGCCCTGGTGTTGGGGACCACCGGCAGCAGCACCGCGCGTATCCCGGGACGGGCGGCCCGGGCGGCGGCGAGGAACCGCTCGGCGTTGTCCGCGGTCTGCTCCGGGCCGGTGTAGAAGCCGAGGTCGATCAGGCCGAGGGAGACGAGCAGCGTGTCGGGCCGGTGCTGCCGGACGGCGTCCCCGACCAGCGGCGCCATGTGGAGCCAGCCCTCTCCCCAGCCTGCGAGATGGCCGCGGGCCCGTTCCGGGAACGCCGGGTCGCCGTACTCCTGGGAGCCCTCGTGCAGTGCCGTCCGGGGGCCGACCAACTGGAACGGCCCGCCCAGATGCCGGCTGAGATGCTGCCAGAGCCGGTAGCGCCAGGTGTAGTCGCCGGCGCTTCCGATCGTCGTCGAGTCGCCCACGCACATGATCCGCACCCGGTCATCCTGCCGCAGCCGCGCTCCGGCGGCGACGTGAGCCCCGTCACCGGCAGCCGGCGCGTGGTCCCCGGGGCCGTCCCGGCGGCCGCGCGGCTCGGGCCGCACACCGATTCAAGCGTCAACTTGTCCGGATTGCCGCGTACTTACCCGTGTAACGGACGCTTCGGCCACCGTTCAACCGTATTCGACCACAACGGGTGACCTGGCATTCCCCGACCGGTTTGGCGCCACTACGGTACGGAACGTCCGGAGAACGAAACGGGAGGGAACGACCATGCGCAAGCTGATCGGAAGCGCCGCGGCGCTCATGTTCGCCGCGGGGGCGGCGCTGGCCACCGGGGCGGGGGCCCAGGCGGCCGGTGCCGGTGCCCAGGCCACCTACCAGGGGTGTCCGTCCGGGTACGTCTGCATCTACCCGAACGCCTCGTGGAACAACGGGGTGCCGGAGCACACGTACTACACCTACGGAGCCCACAACCTCGTCGAGGAGTACGGCACCCACCGCATCTTCAACAACCAGACCGACGGAGCCACCGTCCAGACCTGCACGGGTTCCAACGGAACGAACTGCGGCAGCAAGATGGGGACGTGGGCCTACCGGGACCAGAACCTGACCCCGGTCAACTCCATCCGGCTGGCGCCCTGAGGACACCCCGCGCCGGGGCCCGTGCCCGACGACGCGGCCCCGGCCCCGGTGGACGCGGCCCCCGCCGGACCCCTGACCAGGGCCCCGGCGGGGGCCGCCGCCCGTTCCACCCGCGGCGCACGGCGGTGGCGCCCCCGGCCCGGTCGCGCCCGCCGGCGAGCCGGCACCCGGCGGCGGGGCCCGACCCGCGGGTGGCAGGCTTGGGCCATGCCAAGCCGTCTGCGCCTCCCGGTCGTTGCCCTCCTCCTCGCCTCGGTCGCCGTCCCGGCCACCGCGAGCGGCGCCGCGGCGGACGGGGCCGAGCCGTTCACCATCGAGGACCCGCGGATCGTGGAGTCCAGCGGCCTCGCCGCCAGCCGCAGCCACGACGGCGTCTACTGGACGCACAACGACAGCGGCTACAGCCCGCTGAACGTCTACGCGGTGGACAGCGCCACCGGCCGGACCGTCGCCACCGTCACCCTCGCCGGGGTGGAGGGCCGCGACGTCGAGGCGGTGTCCCTGGACGCCGACGGCAACGTCTACGTGGCCGACATCGGCGACAACCTGGACGGCACCTGGCCGGAGGTGTGGATCCACCGCTTCCCCGAGCCCTCGGAACTCACCGACCGGAGCGTCCGGGCGACCCGCTACACCGTGCGGTACGAGGACGGCGCGCGGGACGCGGAGTCCCTCGCCGTCCACCCGGTGACGGGCCGGGTGTACATCATCGGCAAGCACGAGGACGGCGACGGCCTCTACCGCGGTCCCGAGGAGCTCTCCGCCGAGGGCGTGAACACCTTCGCGCGGATCGCCGAGATCGACCTGTGGGCCACCGACGCGGCGTTCTCCCCGGACGGCAGCCGCCTCGCGGTGCGCGGCTACTTCGGCGGGATCATGTACGACTGGCAGGACGGGAAACCGGAGCGCATCGGACGGCTGAACGTCCCGATCCAGCAGCAGGGCGAGTCCGTGACCTTCACGCCCGACGGCCGCACCCTGATGTTCGGCACCGAGGGCGAGCGGAGCGAGGTCCGCCCGGAGGAGCTGCCCGAGGACCAGCTCCCGGCGGACGTGGCCGAGGCGGAGGCGGAGGCCGGGAAGAACGGCGGGGCGAGCGGTGCCGACGGCGGCGAGGGCGACCGTCCGAGCACCACCGCCCTGGGGGCCCTGGTCGTGGCGGCCGTGCTCGGCGCGTGGTGGGGTGTGCGGAAGCTCTTCCGCCGCGGCGACTGACCCCGTGCGGGGCGGGGCCTACTCGCCGATCAGGCGCAGTTCGTAGTGCACCGGGCGGTCCAGCCGGAGTGCGTAGCCGAGCGGGACGGCGACGCCGTGCTTGAGCGGGTGCTTCCGGACCAGGCGACGGGCCGCGTGCCGCGCCTCCGCGCCCTCCAGCCGCCGCGCCCTGGCCTTCATCGGCGCCCCCTTCGGCGTGCCGCCCGCGGTGGCCGGCACGATCTCCACCTCCGGGTAGCGGCTGAGACGCTCGGTCTTCTCGGCCCTGCTGTGGGTGCGGACGAAGGCGTGGTCCTCCTCCACCGCGATGCTGGCGGCATGCCCCACCGGGGCGCCGTCCCGGCGGTAGGTGGTCAGCCGGACGTGCCGCTCCCGGGCGAAGAGCGCGAGACCTGTCGTCGGAGTGGTCATGGGCCACGTGTACCCGGGGCCGCCGGGACCGAAAACCGCGGCACGGACCCGGCGGAGGCCCCCGACGCCCGCCCGGGCGTCAGGGGTGCGGGGGCAGCAGGGCCCGGAAGACAGCGCCGGCGCCGGGCGCAGTGTCGAACTCGACCCGGCCGCCGCGGCGCCGCCCCCCGGCGGGCGGGAGCGGGCCCGGTCCACCCGGTAGAAGCGGTCGAAGACCCGCGCGGCCTGGTCCCGAGCCCTTCTGCGTCCGGCACGGGCCGCCTCCCTGCCGAGGACATGGCAGGCACGTGACGCGGGGTGACGCCGGTGGGAACGCGGTGTCCCGTCGGTGCGGGGTCGGGTAGCGTACGGGCCATGTCGAGTCCTGAGTCGGACACGGTGGGGGCTTTCGGTCACGCCGTCAGCCCCCTGAACCACTGAGTTCTCAGCCCTGTCGTCGCGCCACATTCCGTGGTGGGACGCATGTGCGCCAGGGGCGGCCGCGGTGACGAGATGACCTTCTCGTACCTCACCTCGGAGCGACTCGATGCCTCTTCCCCTGTACCTGCTTGCCCTGGCCGTATGCGCCATGGGCACCTCGGAGTTCATGCTCGCCGGCCTTCTGCCGGACATCGCCTCGGATCTCGACGTCACCGTCGGGACGGCAGGCACGCTCACCTCGGCCTTCGCGATCGGCATGGTCGTCGGTGCCCCCCTCGTGGCCGCACTCGCCCGCTCGTGGCCCGTGCGCTCGAGCCTTCTCGGGTTCGTCCTCGTTTTCGCGGCAGCCCACGCCGTGGGAGCCCTCACCACGAGCTTTTCGGTCCTGTTCGCCACCCGAATCCTCGCCGCGCTCGCGAACGCGGGGTTCCTCGCGGTCGCGCTGACCGCAGCCGCCGCGCTCGTCCCGCCCGAGAACAAGGGGCGCGCGCTGGCCGTCCTGCTGTCAGGCGTCACCGTGGCCACACTCGCCGGTGTCCCCGGCGGGTCGGTGCTCGGCGCGCTGCTCGGTTGGCGCGCCGCTTTCTGGGCCGTCGCCGTACTCTGCCTGCCCGCGGCCCTCGGCGTCCTGCGGGGGACGCCCGCGGCAGGCGGGCAGGAGGAGACGGCCGGCGGACCGGACCTGCGAGCGGAACTCGCTCAGCTCACGCGGCTCCCGTTGCTCCTCGTGATGCTGCTCGGCGCGCTGGTGAACGCGGCGACCTTCGCGAGCTTCACCTTCCTCGCCCCTGTCGTGACCGACCCCGCCGGACTGGACGAGTGGTGGGTCTCCGTCGTTCTGGCCCTCTTCGGCGCCGGCGCCTTCGCCGGACTCACCGTGGCCGGCCGACTGTCCGACCGGCGGCCCGGCCCGGTCGTCGCGGTCGGCGGTCCCCTGCTGCTCATCGGTTGGCCGGCCCTGGCGGTGCTGGCCGACGAGCCTCTCGCCCTGTTCACCCTCGTGTTCGTGCAGGGCGCGCTGTCCTTCGCGCTGGGCGGCACGCTGATCGCCCGGGTCCTGCACGAGGCCGCGGGAGCCCCCACCATGGCCGGATCGTATGCGACGGCGGCACTCAACATCGGCGCCGCCACCGGCCCCGCCCTCGCTGCGACCACGCTCAGCACGGAGGCACGGCACCTCGGGCCGCTGTGGGCAAGCGGCCTGCTCGTCGCGGCCGCACTGCTCGTCGCGCTCCCCTTCCGCACGGTGGTCGCCGCCCGCGCGACCGCCGAGAGAGCCGGGTGACGCCTGCGAAGACCCGGCGCGGACGTCGAGGCCGGCTCCCGGGCTCCCGCCCCCGGAGGGGGCGCGCCCCGCCCGGGCGCGGGAACGGGCCCGGCGGAGGTCCGCCGGGCCCGTTCCCGCTGCCGGCCCGGGGCCGGCGGGGTGTCAGAGCTGGTCGATGACGTGGTCGATGCAGACGGTCAGCGCCTCGACGTCGGCCGGGTCCACGGCCGGGAACATCGCCACCCGCAGCTGGTTGCGGCCCAGCTTGCGGTACGGCTCGGTGTCGACGACGCCGTTCGCGCGGAGCACCTTGGCCACCGCGGCGGCGTCCACGTCCTCGGAGAAGTCGATGGTGCCGACGACCTGCGAGCGCTGCGCCGGGTCGGTGACGAACGGGGTGGCGTGCTTGGACTCCTCGGCCCAGCCGTACAGGGTGCGCGCCGAGGTCGCGGTGCGGCGGACCGCCCAGTCCAGCCCGCCCTGGCCGTTGATCCAGTCGAGCTGGTCGGCCAGCAGGAACAGGGTGGCCAGTGCCGGGGTGTTGTACGTCTGGTTCTTGCGCGAGTTGTCGATGGCCGTCGGCAGGTCGAAGAACGCGGGGATGTGCCGGTCGCTCGCGGCGATCCGCTCGGCCCGCTCCAGCGCGGCCGGGGAGAAGACTCCGATCCACAGCCCGCCGTCGGCGGCGAAGGACTTCTGCGGCGCGAAGTAGTAGACGTCGGTCTGCGAGACGTCCACCGGCAGGCCGCCGGCGCCGGAGGTGGCGTCCACCAGGACGAGTGACCCCTCGTCCGCGCCGTTCACCCGGGTGAGGGGCATGGCCACACCGGTGGAGGTCTCGTTGTGGGTCAGGGCGTAGACGTCCACGCCGGACTCGGCCCGTGCCTCGGGGTGGGTGCCGGGCTCGGAGGTCACGACGGACGGGTCGGCCAGCCACGGTGCCTGCTGGGCCGCCTTGGCGAACTTGGAGGAGAACTCGCCGAACGACAGGTGCTGCGACCTGGAGTCGATCAGGCCGTGCGTCGCGATGTCCCAGAAGGCGGTGGTGCCGCCGTTACCCAGGATCACCTCGTACCCCGCGGGCAGGGAGAACAGGTCGCGCACCCCGTCGCGGACCCGGCCCACCAGGTCCTTGACCGGGGGCTGCCGGTGCGAGGTGCCCAGCAGCGCGGTACCGGTGGCGGCCAGGGCGTCGAGTGCCTCCGTCCGCACCTTGGAGGGGCCCGAACCGAAGCGTCCGTCGGCGGGCTTGATGTCAGCGGGAATCCGGATCTCAGCCACGCAAGCGAGGGTAGCGGCTGGACGGCGGCCCGGGGGGCATGTCCCGGAGCGTGAGACGCCTCCGGCCCCCCGCCCCGGCCGGGTGGCGGGGGAAGGGGGCCGGGGGGCGGGGGGCAGGGCCGGGCTGCGGCCGGGGGTTCAGTCGAACCAGCGGGCGGCGGTCAGCTCGTCGGCCCGCGACGGGTCCTCCAGCAGCGCGGCCACCTCGAAGCGGCGCGGCCAGGCACCGACCGCCCAGCACAGCCCGGCGGCGACCCCCTCCAGGGTGGCCGCGTGCAGCTCCCCCTCCGGGAGGAACCGCCAGGCGACCTCCACCCCCTCGATCACCAGTTCCTCGTGCTCCAGGTAGCTGCCGGGGGCTTCCCGACCGGGGGCGGCCAGGCCGGCGAGCACCCGGCGCACCAGCTCGGGCACCTCCCGGCGGGCGCCGGCGGCCGGCGGCCGGGCCGCCACGACCTCGCTCAGCCGGCCGACGTCGAGCAGCGCGGCCAGGGCGGCTGCCCGGTCGGGACGCACCGGGAGCAGCGACCGGCCCCCGGCGGCGGGGAGCAGGTCGGGGGCGTCCGCGACCAGCGCCTCCCCGGCGTCCACCACGCGCACCCGGCCGTCCCGTACCGCCCGCAGGTCGTCGGGCAGGGTGACCTCCTCCGGGTCCAGCTCGGCCAGTAGGCCGTACAGCGCGTGCAGTTGGCCCGGAGTGACGGGCACCTCGGCGTCCGCGAGCCGGGTCAGCAGCTCGGCGGCACCACCCGGTTCGTCCAGCAGGGCGGCCGCCGAGGTGCGCACTCCGAGCGCCCGCAGGAAGAGCGGGTCGTCGAAGCCGGCCGCGTCGACCTCCTCGTAGAGCCCGGCCAGCAGCGGGTCGCCGCCCGCGGCACGCAGCCCGGCGGGACGGCGGCCGTCCAGCACCGGATGCCCGCGCAGCCACCACGCGGTGTAGGGGCGGACGTGCTCGGCCGTCCCGTCCGGGAGCAGCACCCGGACAGGAGCGGTGAGGGCGTCCCGCAGCGGCGGCCGGGCCAGCAGGGACAGGGCCTGCGGCCAGCGGTCGTCGTCGACCAGGTCGAGGTCGCGGACGGCGAGCAGTTCGGTGGCCACCGGCGGGACCGGCGTCTCCGGGAGCGAGTCGAGCGCGTCCTCGCACCAGACGTCCACCGCGTCGAGCAGTCCGGCGTCGTCCGGTTCGGCGTAGTCCCCCTCGGCGGGTTCGAGTTCGTCCGGGTCGAGGACCACGTCCTGGGCGCGGACCAGGGCGAAGGCGGCCAGGACGCCGACGGCGGTCAGTGGCTGCTCGCCCCAGCGCTCGGCCAGCGACGGGTCGCAGGCGGGCAGTTCGCCCTCGCGGATCACCTCGGCGAACGGGCTCCCGGGATAGACGAGTTCACCGGCCGGGGTGGGCTCACCGTCCTCGTCGGGCAGGGCGAGCGCGCCCAGCCAGGGTTCGTCGCCGGGGGCGAGGCCGGCGTCCCGCACCAGCGCCAGCACCGTCTCGGCCAGCTCGTCCGGGTCGAGTGCGTCCGGACCGTCGAGGCCGTCGTCCCAGCTCTCCTCGGCGTCCATCGAGGCGGCGACGGCGGCCCGCACCTGAGCGGTGGTCAGCACCGCCCTCGGGGCCGCCGGGACGGCTCCCAGCCGCTCCAGGAGGGGGTGCGCGGCCTCGGCATGGGCGATCTTGAGGCCGAGCCGGGCCAGCCGCACGGCGTTCTCCGCGTCCTCCCCGGCGCCGGCCTCCGTACCGGCCCCGTCCGCTCCGGGCCGCCCTGCCGTGCCGGACCTCTCGGCTCGTGCGCGGTCGGCGCCGGGCAGCGGCAGCAGGACGTGGCGGGGGCCGATGGTGGTGCGGCCGTCGGCCAGCGGAACCGGCAGGCCCGTCAGCCGGTCCGCGTCCACTCCGGCGAGCGAGTCGTAGAGCCGCCGCCACCAGTGCGGTTCCCGCTCCACTCCGGCGAGGCGGTCGATGATCTCGCCCAGCGGGATCCGGGGCACGTTGAGCACCCGCAGTTCGGTGCGCCGCTCCAGTCCGGCCGGCAGCAGGCTGGGGAACAGCTCGGCCAGGACGCCGACGGTCTCCGCACCCGCGCCCTCGGCGATCTCCGCGTCCCGCGGCCGCAATCCCGCGTCCTCGCGGTCGTCCCGGTCGGCCGCGTCGCGGTCGCCGGTCCCGAACCCGTCCGCCTCGTCCGGGGCCCCGGGCCCGGAGGCGCCGGGGTCCACCGGCCCGCCCGGGCCCGCCGTGCCGTCGGGACCGGCGGCGGTCGCGGTGGCCGCACCGGGGTCGGCGGGCAGCGCGCGGGGCAGGAACGGGACGCGCTGGAGCCGGGCGGGCAGCAGGGCGCGCAGGGCGCCGTCCAGCTCGCCCCGGCCGAGTGGCCCCGGCACCAGGCCGATGGTCCCGGTGCCCACCGGGCGCCAGTCCCGCAGCAGCGCGGCATAGGAGTCCGCGGCCCGCTCCAGCAGGAACCGGGTCAGCGGCCCCGGAGCCACGTGGCGGCGGGTGGGCTCCAGCGGGAAGGAGGCGATGAGCAGCGCGGGCAGTGCCAGCGGCTCCTCGGTCGGGGTGGGGGCGTGCACCACCGGGGCCGTACCGGGGGGCATCGGGGCCCCCTGCTCGTCCACCGGCACCGCCCAGGTGACCGACCAGCCGGGCCGGGCCCGCTCCTCCACCGGACGGTCCGCGAGCAGTTCGGGGCCGGCGGTGCCGGACTCGCTCACCACCCGCCAGCGGCGGTCGCCGATCAGCGTGTACGGGCCGTCCTGACGGCGGGTCAGCACCCGGTCCCGCGCGTCCTCCCCGGGGAGGCGCACGGTGATCTCGGTCAGGCCCGGCAGGGTGAGCAGCAGTGCGTCGTCGACGCCGCTGAGCAGCCGGTGCGCCAGCTCCCTGGCGGCGGCGTCCCGCAGCGGCAGGACGACGGCGGTGTCGTAGCCGTCGGGTGCGGTGCCCTCCGCGGGGAACGGCAGCCGCAGCAGCGGCACCTGGCCGTCCCGGCGGCGCAGCTCGTCGGTGAGACCGGGTCGGGCGGCCGCCAGGTCGCGTGCCTCCACGAGGGACCAGCGGACGCCGCCCGTGCGGCTGAGCACGGCCGGTTCGTCGCTGACGGCGAGGACGGCGGCGAAGCCGACACCGAACCGGCCGACGGTACCGGCGGCACCGCGCTCCGGCGGACCACCGCCCGTCGCGGCCCCCGGACCGCCGGGGGAGCCGTCCGGGCCTCCGAGGGCGCCGTCCGGGTCCTCGCGCTTGGCCGAGGCACGCAGCGTGGACAGCGACTCCACCCCGGCGGCGTCCAGGTGGGCGCCGGTGTTGGCCGCGACCAGGACCCCGTCCTGCACGGTCAGCAGCAGCCTGCCGGGGACGCCGGCCCGGGCGGCGGCGTCGGAGGCGTTCTGCGCCAGCTCCACCACCAGGCGGTCCCGGTACCCGCCGAGGGCGAGGTCCTCTTCGGCGTTGGCGTCCTCGCGGAACCGGGCGGGGGACGCCGTCCATGCGTCGAGCACGCGGCGGCGGAGGTCAGCGGTGCGGAAGAGGTCGTCGGCCATGCCGCGACCGTACCGCCACCCGGCCCGCTCGCGTCGCGGCCACTCGCGTCGCGAGCGCTCGCGTCGAGGGCCGCGGACGACCGGAGCGGCGGGGGCGCCAGCGCGGCGGGTGCCCCGGAGCCGGGGCTACCGGCGGCTGCCGCTACGGCGGCGCGAGCGGGCGGGACGGGCGGGCGCCGCGTGCCCGCGGGTGTCGCCACCGGCGTCGCCGCCGGGCGATGCACCGCCGGTGCCGCCCTCCTGCCCCCGGCCCGCGTCGCCCTCGGTGGCGGGCGCGGCCTCGGGCGGCGCGACGGTCGCCGCCCCGCCGTGGGTGCGGGAGTGCAAGTCGAGGTCGTCCACCCGGTTCTCGTCGATGACGGGCCCCGCGACCTTCGGCGGGCTCGGCATCTTGGCGGCCTCGGAGTGGCCACCGCAGCCGTAGGACAACGAGACGACGCGGCCGTCGGCCGGGCTGAACTCGTTGGCGCACACCCCGAAGGCCTGTCGCAGCGAACCGGCGAGCGGCACCAGGAAGCCGCAACTCAGGCAGGATGCGGGGGCGGACTGGGCCATCAGCGCCTTCGGGCCGTAGTCCTCCTCCCAGCGGTCGGCCGCGACGTGCAGCCCGTGCCGGGAGAGCACCCGGGCACGCCCCATGCCGATCTCCTCGGCGACCGCGCCCAGTTCCGCCGGGCGGGGCAGGGGCGGATCCTCCGGAGCCAGCGGCGAGTTGGGCGGCGGGGCGTCCTCGCCGGTGAAGCCGGGCTCCAGCCGCAGGTCCTCGGCGTCGGTCGGCAGGAGGTCGCCGGGACCGAGGTCGCCGGGCCGCAGGCGCTCGTTCCACGGCACCCAGTCGGGTGCCAGCATCGAGTCCGGCCCGGGCAGCAGGACCGTCTCGTCGACGGTCACCAGCTTGGCGCGGGACGCCCTGGCCACCGTGGCCGCCCAGCGCCAGCCGCGGTACCCGAACTGCCGGCACTCGAAGTAGTGGGTCACGACACGATCGCCGTCGGCGACCGCGTCCAGATGTGCGCCGACCGTGCCCGGCGGGGCGGCTTCGACAGCCGCCTCCCGGGCGAGTTCGACTGCCTCGGCGCACAGCCGGTCAGGGGTACGGCTTCGCATCGCAGCACTCACAAGAATCGTTTTCTCCTACGCCGTGTCGCGGGTACGCCACCGGGGAGGTCCGGCCGGCCACGGGGACGGAGCGGACCGGGGGACCGCTGCGACGTCCGCATCCACGGATGAGAACCGTACGGGGGCGCACTGCGCTCCCACGCTACCCCACCCGGGCGCTCCGGCGTCGTGGCCCGCCCACCGCGAGCCGGACCCGCATCCGGGCAGGACCCGGACCGTCCGCCGTCGCGGGCGCCCCGGCGCACCGGGGGCGGGGCGCCGGGCGGGCGCCTGGCCCGCGGCGCCGAATGCCGGGCGGGGCCGGAAGGTTGCCGGATAAGGACCCCTTCCTGGGGCACACTGAACGACGATGGGTGCCACACGGTTGTCGGAACAGGGACCCGGGCGGAAGCGCGGCGCCGCCCGGAGCATCGGCCACGCCGTCCACCGCCCGCCCGCGGCGCTCGCCCGGCGGATCCGCCGGGCGACGCATGCCCAGGGCGCCGGGGAGACCGGGCTCGGCCGGCTGATCGAACTGCACGCGATCAACTCGGCCGGCGACATGATGATCACCGTCGCGCTGGCGTCGACCATCTTCTTCGCTGTCCCCACCGACGAGGCCCGCGGCCGGGTGGCCCTCTACCTCGCCGTGACCCTGGCACCGTTCGCGCTGCTCGCCCCGATCATCGGGCCGCTGCTGGACCGCATCCCGCACGGACGCCGGGCGGCGATGGCCGGCGCCATGCTGGCCCGCGCACTGCTCGCGCTGATGCTGTCCGGCGTGGTGGCCACGGGCGGGCACGAGCTGTACCCGGCGGCGCTGGGGGTGCTCGTCTCCTCCAAGGCCTACAACATCGTCAGGTCCGCGGTGGTGCCGCGGCTGCTGCCGGAACGCATCTCCCTGGTGCGGGCCAACTCCCGGGTGACGCTGGCCGGTCTGCTGGCGACCGGGGCCGCCGCACCGGTCGCCGGCGGCCTGCACCAGCTCGGGCCGCAGTGGCCGCTGTACGGCGCCTTCGTCCTCTTCATCGTGGGCACCTTCGTGGCCTTCGGCCTGTCGCACACCGTCGACTCGGCGAAGGGCGAGCACAAGGCCAGGCTGGCCGCGGGCCCGGACGAGCCGGAGCCGTGGGTCGCCCAGCACGCCCCAGGGCACGAGCGGCGCACCCGGCGGCCCGGTCTGCGCTCCGTGGGATCCTCGGTCCTGAACGCGCTCCTCGCGAACTCCTCGATCCGGGCGCTCTCCGGTTTCCTGACGTTCTTTCTGGCGTTCCTGCTGCGCGAGCACCCCTTCGAGGGAACCTCGGCGCTCTTCTCGCTCGGCGCGGTGGCCGTCGCCGCCGGGGGCGGCAACGCGCTGGGCACCGCCATCGGGGCCTGGCTGCGGGCCCGCGGTCCGGAGATCATCGTGGCCTCGGTGCTGGGCATCGCCTTCACGGCCGCCCTGATCGCCACCCTGCTGTTCAGCACCGTGACGGTGACCGCCCTCGCCGCCGTCGCCGGCATCTGCCAGGCGCTGGCCAAGCTGTCGATGGACGCGATGATCCAGCGCGACGTGCCGGAGGAGGTGCGGACCTCCGCGTTCGCCCGGTCGGAGACCCTGATGCAGATGTCCTGGGTGGTCGGCGGCGCGATCGGCATCTGCCTGCCGCTGCTGGGCCCGCTCGGCATGGCCGTCGGCGCCGGCATCCTGGCCGTCGGCGGGGTGGCCACCGTGAGGGGACTGCTGGCGTCCCCGCGCCGCGGCACGCCGCACCCCCGCGTCGCCTGACGCGCACGGAACGATAGCCTGCCCCCATGACCAGCATGCTCTCCGGAGGCCGGGGCCGCCGCGCCGTCCGCACCGTCGTTGCCGCGGGCGCCGCCACACTCGGACTCGCCGCCCTGTCCGCCTGCGAGAAGCCGACCCCGGTCGCCACCGTGGTCTCCGGCACGGCCTCGGTCTCGACCGAGGCCGCCTGCTACGGGGAGGGCGACCTCTCCGAGAAGAAGGTCGGCTCCTGCACGGGCGAGAAGGCCACCGAGACGCTCACAGTCGAGGAGGGCTCTCAACTGCGCATCGGCATCGAACCGAAGGTCGCGGAGGGCGGCTGGATCCTCATGATCGACGGCAGCCCGGTGATGAGCGAGCCGCTGAACTCGACCTACCGCTCCTTCCCGAGCGAGGCCTTCTTCACGCAGCAGAACCCGATGGGCGGCCCGAGCGAGAAGACCGACTCGGTCGACCTCAGCGTCGCCGAGTTCGACGGCGAGAGCGTCACGGGCATCTGGAACGTCCGGCTGAAGAGCGAGTAGGCGGGCTCGTGCGCGCCCTGATCGTCACCGCCGTGCTCCCGGAGCGTGAGGCGGTCGCCCGCGGTGTCCGCGCGGCCGGCGGGGCGTGCATGGTGCTCGCCGCCGGCGTGGGCCCGGCCGCGGCGGCGGCCGGCACCGCGGGTGCGCTGGCCGCCGCCGCGGCGGAGGGCCATCCGTACGAGCTGGTGGTGTCGGCGGGGATCGGCGGCGGTTTCGTCCGCCCGGCGCTCCCCCCGCCCGGCCCCGAGGGCCCGACCGCCGGTCCGGACGGCACGGGCCGCCCGCCCGGCGTCGGAACGCCCGGCGCCTCCCCGGAACTGGTGGTGGCCTCGTCCGTCGTGGCCGCCGATCTGGGCGCGGAGACCCCCGAGGGCTTCCGGTCGGTGGCCGAGCTGGGCTTCGGCACTGACACCTTCCCCGTCCCCGACCGCTTGGGCCGCGCCGTCGCGACGGCGGCCGGGGCGGCGTACGGGCCCGTCCTCACCGTGTCCACCGCCACCGGTTCCGCCGCGCGCGCCGCCGCGCTGGCCCGGCGCCATCCGGGCGCGGCGGCGGAGGCGATGGAGGGCTTCGGCGCCGCGCAAGCCGCGGCGGCGTACGGGCTGCCGGTACTGGAGGTGCGCGCCGTCTCCAACCCGGTGGGCCCCCGGGACCGCGCCGCCTGGCGCATCCCCGAGGCGCTGGACGCGCTGACCGGGGCTTTCGGAAAGATCACACCCGTCATCGAGGGTTGGACAGAGCATGGTGGTTGAGCGATCCCCCCGCACCGGCCCGCTGGACATCGCGTTCTCGCCGTGCCCGAACGACACCTTCGTCTTCCACGCCTGGGCGCACGGCGAGGTCCCCGGCGCTCCGGAGCTGCGCGTGCGGTTCGCCGATATCGGCGTGACCAACGGGATGGCCCAGCGGGGCGAGTTCGACATCCTGAAGGTGAGCAGCGCGGTCCTGCCGTGGGTGCTGGACGAGTACGCGCTGCTGCCGTGCGGCGGAGCCCTCGGACGGGGCTGCGGGCCGCTGGTGCTCACCCGCGAGCCGGGGGCCGACCTGCGGGGCCGGACCGTCGCGGTGCCCGGCGAGCGCTCCACCGCGTACCTGCTGTTCCGGCTCTGGGCCGCGGCCGAGGTGCCCGGCGGGGTCGGAGAGGTGGTGGTGCTGCCGTTCGACGAGATCATGCCGGCGGTGCGCGACGGACGGGTGGACGCCGGACTGGTCATCCACGAGGCCCGCTTCACTTTCCAGGACTACGGCCTGCACCGGCTGGCCGACATGGGCGAGCACTGGGAGGGCACCACCGGGTTGCCGATCCCGCTGGGCGCGATCATCGCGAAGCGCTCGCTGGGCACGGAGACGCTGCACACGCTGACGGAGTCCCTCCGCAGCTCGGTACACCGTGCCTGGGAGGACCCGGAGGCCTCCCGGGCCTACGTCCGCGCCCACGCGCAGGAGATGGACCCGGCGGTCGCCGAGCAGCACATCGGGCTGTACGTCAACGAGTACACCGCCGACCTCGGCGAGAGCGGCTACGCCGCGCTGCGTGGGCTGCTGAGCCGCGCGGAGGAGGAGGGGCTGGTCCCCGCCCTGGCACCGGACGCGTTCCGGCCCTGGTGACCCCTGCGGCTCGTCCGCACACGCCCCCGCGCCCGCAGGGCGCTCACACTCCCGGCCGCCGTCCGGTTCGGGCCGGCCGGGCCCGGACGGCGGTCAGACGTCGAGCTGGTCCGCGACGGCCCGGAGCATGCCGGCGATCTTGCGGCCGTGCTCGCGGTCCGGGTAGCGTCCGCGCTCCAGCTGCTGGGACACCCCGTCCAGCAGGGTGCTGAGGTCCTGGACGATGGAGGCGAGTTCGTCCGGCTTGCGGCGCTGGCCCGCGGCGACCGACGGGGCCGGATCGAGCAGGGTCAGCGAGAGCGCCTGGTCACCGCGCTGCCCGGCCACGACGCCGAACTCCACCCGCTGGCCCGGTTTGAGCGCGTCGATCTCGCTGGGCAGCACCGAAGAGTGCACGAAGACGTCCCCGCCGTCGTCGCGCGCGAGGAAGCCGAAGCCCTTCTCGCTGTTGAACCACTTGACCTTGCCGGTAGGCACGTCTGTCCTCGTCCTCGTCCACTCGTACGGGCAGCCGGGCTGGTGGTCAGAAACCGGCTCTGCATAGCACTGCAGCGGGCCCCCGGACCCGCCGAAACCAAGATTAATCCCCACCCGTCCGGTGGCAAGACGCCTTCGGACGGTTGCTCCGTGCGCTTGCTCACCGGCTTACCCTGGACGGGTGACCAATACACCCGTCTCCGGGGCCGCCCTCCCGCAGCCCGCACCGACCGCCGCATCCGCACCGGACGCCCCCGGCACGCCGGAGGACCGCACCGGCGACCTGCTGGTACGCGGCGGCGTCGTCGTCTTCGCCGTCGGAGCGGTGGCGACGCTGATCACCTTCGCGCCGCTGTTCCTTGGCACCGAGCCGTTCCCGGCCGTCGCCTACTTCGTCTGCATGCTGATGGGGCTCGGCTTCGCCCTGGCTGCGGCCGGACTGCTGAAGTCGGCCGGCGCGCAGCGCCGTCAGGCGGGCCGGTCGCTCTCCGCCGCGTCCGCCCGCACCGGGAAGGACGCCCCGGCCCCGGCCTCCGCCGCGACGGACGGCCCCGCTCCGGAAGGTCCCGCGGCCACCCGGTAGCGCGTGTCGCCGGTGAGCAAGGCGGGGAAACCGGTCAGGTCCGGCAGCACCACGTCGGCGCCGGCCGCGCGCAGTTCGTCCGCGGAGCACGGCCCGGTGGCCACCGCGAGTGCGAGGGCGCCCGCCGCACGGGCACCGCGCACGTCACCGACGTGGTCGCCGACGTACACCGTGGCGCCGTGCTCGCGCAGCGCCACGGCCTTGTCCTCCGCCCACAGGCCGCCGACCACCGCGTCCGGTTCCAGACCCAGGTGGGCCAGGTGCTGCTCCGCGTTGGGCTGGTGCTTGGCCGTCACGACCAGTGAGCGGCCGCCGCTCCGGCGCACTGCGTCGAGCGCCTCCCGGGCGCCGGGCAGGGCGAGCGTCGGCGCGATGGCGTGCCGGACGTAGATCTCCCGGTACCGGTCGGCGGCGGGGCGGATCCGTTCGGCGGGGAACCAGTGGGCCAGCTCCTCCTCCAGCGGCGGGCCGAGCCGGGAGACCACCAGTGCGGTGTCGATGAAGGTCCCCGTCTCGGCGGCCAGGACCTCGTAAACCGCCCGGATACCGGGCCGGGAGTCGATCAGCGTCATGTCGAGGTCGAATCCGACCGTCACCGGGAGCGAAGCCATGCGCCCATTGTGCCGGGCGGACGGCTGCCCGTCCTCCCGCCGCCTCACTTCGGGAGCCGGCGGCGGGCCCGCCAGACCAGGAAGAGCGCACTGGCCACTGCCGCCCCGCGGAGTACCCAGGGGTAGGCGTCCACCAGGACGTCACCGACCGCGCCCTCCGGGACCGGGTCCCCCCAGCGGTCATCGAGCCGTCCCCAGAGCCAGACCAGGCCGCCGCCGGCGACGAGGCCGGGCATCCCCAGCAGCGCCCACTGCGCCTCGGTCCGGCTGAGCCGCGGCGACCACCAGGCGAGCACCCAGCCCAGACCGAGCGCCGGCAGCGAGCCCAGAGCCGCGCCGGCGATCAGGACGAGCGCCGAGACGAGTTCCACGAGTCCGCCGACCCGTGCGGCGCCCGCTGCCCGGCCACCGCCTCCGGGACGGAACCGGCCGGCCAGCCGGGCGCGGGCCGCGGCGGCACCTCGCGGAGCGGGCTTGGCCGGCTGCACGGCCGTCTGCTCGGCCCCGGCCGGTTCGCCCCTCCCCCTGCCCCCTGGGCCTTCCGGAACCCCTGGCACCGGAGAGGCGCCGGGCGACTCGCGCCCGGGGACGCCGGGGGCCCCGCGTCCGGGACCGGGCTGGCTGGGGATGGGGCTGCCACCCGGGGGCGGTTTGAGCATCTCGGGCAGCTCGATCCCACCGGTGAAGCCGCCGACCTCACCGCCGACGGTGCTCCGGGGGAAAGGACTGGTGTCCCCCTGCCACCAGTTCGGATCGGTCTCGGCGGGCGTGAGGTCGCCGAGACCGGCCAGGTGCGGGGGCGGGGCGGCGCCCTCAGGGGCGGCGCGCGGCCGGGCGGGGCCGTCGGACGGCTCCCGGGAGTCCGGTACGGAGGGGTGGTCGCCGACGGCCGCGGACGCCACGACCGCCTCCGGGTCCCCGATCCGCTTGAGGATCTTCTTCACCCCGGCGGCCGTCTGGGCGGCGGGGCCCTCCGCCGCGCGCTGCCGGTCGATGCCCGTGCGCAGCGCCCCGACCAGCCGGGCGCGCTCGGCCGCCGTCATCGACGTGCGGTGCGCCAGATCCCCGACTCGGCTCAGGTAGTCGAACACCAACTGCTCGCTCTCGATCCCCACGCCACGACCGTACCGTGCGCCGCCCGGTACCGTGGGAGGGATGACCAGCGAGACCGGCTCCCCGCGGACGCTCGCCGACGAGCTTCGCTCACGGCCCGACCAGGCACTCGCCGAGCTGCTGCGCCTGCGCCCGGACCTTCTCTCCCCCGTTCCCGGCGACCTCACCCAGCTCGCCACCCGTGCGGGGACCCGGGCCTCCGTGGTCCGCGCGGTGGAACGGCTGGACCGGTTCGCCCTCCAGACCGCCCAAGCCCTGGCCGTGGCGCCCGACCCCTGCGACCTGGCGGACCTGGCCGGGCTGCTCCCCGGTGGGGAGGCGGAACTGCCGCGCACCGTGGGCGTGTTGCGCGCCCAGGCGCTGGTGTGGGGCGGCGACGGACGGCTGCGTCTGGTGCGCGTCGCGCGGGAACTGCTGACCCCCTCCGCGTCCGTCGCCTCGCCGACCGGCCTGGGCCCCTCGCTGGCCGAGGCGACGGCCGGCAGCTCTCCCGGGCGGCTCCAGGAACTGCTCGGCCACTGCGGTCTGCCCGCCACCCACGACCCGGTGAGCGCGCTGGACGCGCTCACCGAACTCTTCACCGACCGCAAGCGGCTGGCGGCGCTGCTCGACGAGGCGCCCACCGAGGCGCGCGCGATGCTCGACAAGCTGGTGTGGGGCCCGCCCTACGGCACCGTCGCCGCCGTGGACCCCACGGCGGACGGCGGGCCTGCCGAGCGGACGGGCCCGGCCGGGGACATCGCCTCGCCCCCGGTGCGCTGGCTGCTGGGGCGCGGACTGCTGCTGCCCGCCGGGCGTCGCGAACCGGTCGCCCCGCGCGAGAGCACCGCCGCGCGAGAGGCCACCGGCGAGCGCCGGGGTCGACCGGGCGCGGCGCGGGAGGCCTCGCCCGCGGCAGCACGCCACCGGACGGTGGTGCTGCCCCGCGAGGTGGCCCTGCACCTGCGCGACGGACGGGCACACCGCGCGCTGGAACCGGTCCCGCCCCAGGTCGGGGCGCGGGCCGCGCATCCGGCCGCTGCCGTGGACGCGACGGCCGCCGGGCAGGCGTTCACCGCCGTCGGCACGGTGGAGGAGCTGCTCAAGGAGTGGGAACGGGCCGCCCCCGCGGTGCTGCGGGCGGGCGGTCTGGGCGTGCGGGACCTGCGCCGGACCGCCGCGGCCGTGGACCTGCCCGAGTCCGTCACCGCGTTCTGGATCGAACTCGTGCACGCCGCCGGCCTGCTGGCCTCCGACGGGGAGACCGACGAGCGGTACGCGCCGACCCCGGTGTACGACGAGTGGCTCGACGAAGCGCCGGAGGCGCGGTGGGCGGTGCTGGTGGCCGCCTGGCTGCCGACGTCCCGGGTACCGGGTCTGGTCGGCGCCCGGGACGCGAAGGGCCGGACGCTCGCCGCGCTCGGGCCGGGGCTGGACCGGACGGCCGCCCCGGGCCTGCGGCTGCGCGTGCTGGAGCTGCTGGCCGGTCTTCCGCAGGGCGCGGTGCCGGAGCCCGGGGCCGTCCCGGCGCGGCTGCGCTGGGAGCGCCCGCTCCGCGCGGGCGACGAACTGCACGCCCGGCTCTGCGAACAGGTCGCCGTGGAGGCGGAGGCGCTGGGCGTCACGGGCCGCGGTGCGCTCGCCTCCTACGCCCGCGCCCTGCTCCCGGCACCGGCGGACGGCCCGTCGGCGGGCACGGACGGCGCGTCGACGAGCACGGACGGCACCGCACCGGGCGCTATCGCCACGGTCGGCGCGTCCACCGGCACGGGCGGTGCGGGGCTGCTCGCGGCGGTCGGCCGGTCCGCCGAGCGGCTGGCCCCGTTGCTGCCCGAACCGCTCGACCACGTCCTGCTCCAGGCCGACCTCACGGCCGTGGCGCCCGGGCCGCTGCGCCGGCCGCTCGCGGACGCGCTCGGCGTGCTCGCCGACGTGGAGTCCAAGGGCGGCGCGACGGTCTACCGGTTCACCGCGGACTCGGTGCGCCGGGCGCTGGACGCCGGGCGCGGAGCGGTCGAGCTGCACGACTTCCTCGCCACGCACTCCCGTACACCGGTGCCGCAGCCCCTGACCTATCTGATCGACGACGTGGCACGGCGGCACGGCCGGTTGCGGGTGGGGGCAGCGTCCTCCTACGTGCGCTGCGACGACGACGCACTGCTCACGGAGATCCGGGCCGACCGCCGGTCGGCCGGACTGCGGCTGCGGATGCTCGCCCCGACGGTGCTCGCCTCACCCGCCGCACCGGACCAACTGCTGGCGACCCTGCGCGAGATGGGGTACGCGCCGGCCGCGGAGTCGGCGGACGGCGCGGTGCTGGTCGCCCGGCCGGAGGCACCGCGCACTCCGCCGCGCCGACCGCCGGAACCGGTCCCGGACGGGCCGCCCCGGCCGGACGGGGCCCTGCTGGCCGGGGCGGTCCGGGCGATCCGGGCGGGCGACCTGGCGGCGGTGGCGCCGCACCGGCCGAAGGCACCGCGCAACACCCCGGACGGCGGCCTGCCACGCACCGCCTCGGCGGAGACGCTGGCGACCATGCAGTCCGCCGTGCTCACCGGCGAGGCGGTGTGGATCGGCTACGTCAACGCCGACGGCGCGGCCAGCCAGCGGGTGATCGCGCCGGTGCGCGTCGAGGGCGGCTTCGTGACGGCGTACGACCACACCGCCGACGAGGTCCGCACCTACCCGCTGCACCGGATCACCGGCGTCGCCGAGCTCGCCGAGGGCTGAGCGGGCGCCCGGTGGCATCGGTAGCCTTCCGGGCCCGCGGCCGGCGAGGGCGCCGGCCGGAACGCTCCAGGAGGCACCGATGGCAGCCGGGCACGGCGCAACGCCCGAGCGGGCCGGCGGAGACCCGCGTCCGTCTGAAGGAGGGCGGACACGCGGTCGTCACCCTGGCGGCCGTGGCCGTGGCCGCGCTGCGCACGCCCGGGGACGCGCGGCACGAGGTCCTCGCGGTGGTCGGTGGGAAGGACGTCGGCGCGATCGCGCTGGTCCGCAGCGCTCTGGGCGGCCGGGACCCGTGGAACGCCGACGTCGCCGAGATCGCGCTGCGGGAGCTGGGCTCCAGCATCCTGGTGCGGCGCAGGTTCGACAACACCACCGGCGAGCCGATCCGGCTGCTCCGGGAGCAGATCAACCACTCCTCGTTCTGATCCGTTCCCGGCCGTCCGCTCCCCCGGCCTATCCCGGCGGCGGGGCCCGGCAGCGGGGCCCGCCCGTGGGCCGGTCCCCGCCGCGGTGCGGCGCAGTAGACTGGCGTGTTTCGTGTGGCGGCCAAAGAGCGACGCCCAGAGCCGGTCCGGTGCGGTCCCAATCGGTCCGATCCGGTGCGATCGAAGAGTGTGGAGGTGTGTGTGTCCTGTCTCATCGTGCAGAGCGACAAGACCCTGCTGCTGGAGGTCGACCACGAGGAGGCCGACGCCTGCCGCCGGGCGATCGCCCCGTTCGCCGAGCTGGAGCGCGCCCCCGAGCACATCCACACCTACCGGGTCACCCCGCTGGGGCTGTGGAACGCGCGGGCGGCGGGCCACGACGCGGAGCAGGTGGTGGACGCACTGGTGGCGTACTCCCGCTACCCGGTGCCGCACGCGCTGCTGGTGGACGTCGCGGAGACGATGGCGCGGTACGGCCGGCTGACCATCTCCAAGCACCCCACCCACGGGCTGGTGCTGACCAGCACCGACCGGCCGGTGCTGGAGGAGGTCCTGCGCTCCAAACGGATCAGGCCGCTCGTCGGTGAGCGGCTCGACGCGGACAGCGTGGCCGTCCACCCCTCGGAGCGGGGACAGATCAAGCAGGTGCTGCTGAAGCTGGGCTGGCCGGCCGAGGACCTGGCCGGCTACGTGGACGGCGAGGCGCACCGGATCGACCTCGACGAACGCGAGTGGTCACTGCGCCCCTACCAGCAGCAGGCGGTGGAGGGCTTCTGGCACGGCGGATCCGGGGTGGTCGTGCTGCCCTGCGGCGCCGGCAAGACCCTGGTCGGCGCGGGCGCGATGGCACGGGCGAAGGCCACCACGCTGATCCTGGTCACCAACACCGTGTCGGCCCGGCAGTGGAAGCACGAGCTGGTCCGCCGGACCTCGCTCACCGAGGACGAGATCGGCGAGTACAGCGGGACCCGCAAGGAGATCCGGCCGGTCACCATCGCCACGTACCAGGTGCTGACGACCAGGCGGAAGGGCGTCTACCAGCACCTGGAGCTGTTCGACTCCCGGGACTGGGGTCTCGTCGTCTACGACGAGGTGCACCTGCTGCCCGCCCCGGTGTTCAAGTTCACCGCCGACCTCCAGGCCAGGCGGCGCCTCGGGCTGACCGCCACCCTCGTCCGCGAGGACGGACGCGAGTCGGACGTGTTCTCGCTGATCGGCCCCAAGCGGTTCGACGCCCCGTGGAAGGAGATCGAAGCGCAGGGGTACATCGCCCCGGCCGACTGCGTCGAGGTGCGGGTCAACCTGACCGACTCCGAGCGGCTGGCCTACGCGACGGCGGAGACCGAGGAGAAGTACCGCTTCTGCGCGACGACCGCCTCCAAGCAGCGGGTGACCGAGGCCCTGGTCAGGCGGCACGCGGGCGACCAGACGCTCGTGATCGGCCAGTACATCGACCAGTTGGACGAGCTGGGCGAGCACCTGGACGCGCCCGTCATCAAGGGCGACACCGGCAACGCCAAGCGCGAGAAGCTCTTCGAGGCGTTCCGGGCCGGCGAGTTGTCGGTCCTCGTGGTGTCCAAGGTGGCCAACTTCTCCATCGACCTTCCGGAGGCGACCGTCGCCATCCAGGTCTCGGGCACCTTCGGCTCCCGGCAGGAGGAAGCGCAGCGGCTCGGCCGGGTGCTCCGCCCCAAGGCCGACGGGCACGAGGCACGCTTCTACTCGGTGGTCGCCCGCGACACCGTGGACCAGGACTTCGCCGCCCACCGGCAGCGCTTCCTGGCCGAGCAGGGCTACGCCTACCGGATCGTGGACGCCGACGAACTGCTCGCGGACGACGGGTCCTGATCGCCGCCACCCGCACCGCCGCCACCGCCCGCGCAAGCCGCCCGCACCGGCGCGCTGACCCGGACCGCCGCTGACCGTCTGCGCGAGTGCCGCCGTCAGTCGGCGGCGAGCTCCGGGGGCAGGTCGGCGGCGTGCAGGACGGTGAGCCCGGAGACGGCCCGGGTCAGCGCGACGTACAGCCGGCGCAGGCCGGTGCGCCGGTCGGGCTCCCCGGCGACCACCGCCGCCGGTTCGTCGAGCACCACGTGGTCGTACTCCAGTCCCTTGGCGAGCGTCGCCGGGACGAGGGTCAGCCGGGCGTCGGCGCTCGTCTCCTCCCCGGGTGCCAGGTGGGCGATCCCGGCGGCGGTGAGGGCGGCGGAGAGGACCGGCACACGGATGTCGGCGGCGATCAGACCGATGGAGCCCTCCCGCTCCAGAGCCTGCCGGCAGCCGTCCACCACGGCGTCGTCCAGCCCCCGGGCGGCCGCCCGGCGCACGGCGAAGTCGCCCGCCGACTCGCGTACCGAGGTGGCCGCGGCCAGGCCGGGGGCGATTGCCGGCAGCAGCCGGGAGGCGTAGGCGATCACCTGGCGGGGGACGCGGAAGCCGCGGGTCAGCTCCTCCAGCACGGCCTCGGACTTGCCCAGGTGGTGCAGTGCCTCCTCCCAGCTCCCGGTGGCCCAGGGCGTGGTGCCCTGGGCCAGGTCGCCGAGGACGGTCGCGGAACCGGTGCTGCACCGGCGGCCGACCGCCCGGTACTGCATCGGCGAGAGGTCCTGCGCCTCGTCGAGCACCACGTGCCCGAGCGAGGGCGTGCGCGCGACCAGGTCCCGGGCCTCGTCGATCAGGACGGCGTCGGCCGGGGACCAGCGGGCGGACCGGACACCGCGTACCGGTTTCGGCCACCGCAGGGCTTGCTGCTCCTCGTCGGTGAACAGGCCGTCGGCGTGCTCGGCGAGGAACGCGGCGTCGCCGAGCAGCCGGAGCACCAGCTTCGCCGGGTCCACGGCGGGCCAGGCCGCCTTGACCGCGGCCTTCACGGCCGGGTTGCGGGCCACCGCGTCCTGCACCCGGTCGTCCGGTGCCTCGCCGGCCTGCTCCATCCGCACCAGGACCGCGTGCGCGATCCGCCGCGGCAGCGCCTCCCGCGCGGCGCCGTAGCGGATGCGGCGGGCCAGCAGCTCCTCGATCATCTCCGCGGTCTCGTGCGCCGGGACCCGCCAGCGCCGTGAGCCGCGGACGACCACGCACGCCTCGGTGGGCGCGGTCACCCCGGACCGGACGGCCCGGCACAGCACCTCCGCCATCCGTGCGTCGCCCTTGAGCCGCGCCGCGTGCGGGCCGTCGGTACCGCGCACCTCGACGTGGCCCACCAGTTCGTCCACGGTGGACTGCGCCACCCGCATCTCGCCGAGAGCGGGCAGCACCTGTTCGATGTAGTGCAGGAAGGACCGGTTGGGACCGATCACCAGGGTGCCGGTGCGGGCGAGACGCTCCCGGTGCGCGTAGAGCAGGTACGCGACGCGGTGCAGCCCGACGGCCGTCTTGCCGGTGCCCGGCGCCCCCTGCACGCAGACGGTTCCCTCCACCCCGGCGCGGACGATCTCGTCCTGCTCCGGCTGGATGGTGGCGACGATGTCCCGCATCGGTCCGACACGCGGCCGTTCGATCTCGCGCTGGAGCAGGGCGCTGGTGCGCTCGGCCTCGACCTGGTCGGTGAGCCGCTCGTCCTCGTAGGCGGTGAGGTCGCCGCCGGTGTAGCCGAAGCGGCGGCGCAGGGCCACGCCCTGCGGATCGCGGCGGGACGCCCGGTAGAACGGCTGCGAGACCGGAGCGCGCCAGTCGATCACCATCGGGTCGCCGTCCGCGTCGTGCACGTGTCGGCGGCCGATGTAGAAGCGGCCGGCGCGCTCGTCGTCGCCGGGTTCCCCGTCGTCCCCTCCGTCTCCGCCGTTCCCTCCGGGGGCCGCCGGGTCGGGGGCGTGGTCGAGGCGGCCGAAGAAGAGCGGGGTGTGCGCGAGGTCCGCCAGCGAGGTGATCCGGTCCTCCAGCCCGGCGCGGAGCACCTCGGCGTTGACCCAGTTCGCGGTGACGTCGCGGATGTCGAGGGCCTCCGCGTCGGCGCGCATGGCCCGCAGCGCGGTCCGGGAGGCAGCGAGGTGCGCCCGCTCCCGCTCCAGCGGATCATCGGATTCCGCGGGCCCGGACGGGGCGGGGGACGCGGCCGCTGCGGAGGGCGCGGGTCCCCCGGCCGGTCCTGCGGAGCCGGGCGGTCCCGGGGGTCCGGGCGGTGCGGGACGACCGCCGGAGTGCGGTTCGGCGCTGCGCACCGCAAGGCGGCGGTCGTCGGAGCGGGCAGGGGCGGACACGGTTCGGCCTCCGGAGTACGGGTTCGCGAGGGGGCCGACCGATTCCCGTCCGGTCGGAGTCCTCCCGGGGTCCGTCGGGACCGGCAGGAGGCAGACGCGCGATGTTACCGGCGCGGGCGCACGGGGGCGAACCCTTTTCCCGCACACCGCCGGGAGGCGCCGGCGGTCCCGGACCCGCCGCCGCCGGGGCCCGAGCGGCACCGGGCCCCGGGAAGCACCGGACCGACCCGTAGGGGTAGCGGCACCCGAGGGGTGACACGGCGGCCGGCAGGGATCGGTCGTCGGACCGATGTGCGACGCCGCCCGAAGAGCGAACCTGGAGGCATGACCAGCGCATCGTTCACCCCCGCAATGAGCGGTCGGAGCCACGGCGCGACCGCGGTCGGCACCGCCGACTCCCACCCCCGACACCGGCTGGGCAGCACCCTGCGTGCCGTCCGGGTCTTCGCCCGCACCGCGTTCGGCGTCGCCGTCCTGGGCCGTACCGACGAGCAGACGCGGGAGGCCGCCGGCATCCGGGGCCGCCGGTGCTGAACCGCACCCCCTCGCCGGTTCCGCACCGGCGTCCCGGACTCCGCGTCCCGGACTCCGCGTCCCGGACTCCGCCCCGGCTCCGCGCCACAGCACCCGTGCCGGGCACCCGGAACCGCGTGTGCCGCCTCCACCCGGAGACCTGCCCCGCGGGACGGGCCGGGCGGCCCGTCCGGGTGCGGTCAGTCCGCGTCGAGCGCCGTGCGCCAGCGGCGGACCGCTGCCGCGTCCACCGGCGCGCCCCAGCCCGTGGGACGGGCCGCGCCGCCGATGTGGAAGGCGTCCAGCCCGGCAGCCCGCAGTTCCACGAGGTGCTCCAGCCGCAGGCCGCCGCCGACGAGGATGCGCGGCCGGTAGCCCGGCTCTCCCGCGGCCGTCCGCGCCGCCTCCTCGCGCAGTACCGGGAGGCCGTCGTCCACGCCGGTCGCCGCGCCGGCCGTCAGATACGTGTCCAGCCCCTCGGTGTCGGCGAGGGACTTGCGGAGCGAGGCGCGGTCGACCGCCCGGTCGAGGGCCCGGTGGAAGGTCCAGCGGGCACCGGCCACGACCTCCAGCAGCGCGCCGACGGCGTGCAGGTCGGGTCGTCCGGTGTCGTCGAGGAAGCCGAGGACGAACTCGTCGGCGCCCTCGGCCCGCAGCAACTGGGCCTGCGCCCGGAGCGAGTCCACCGTCGCGGCGTCCCCGGCGGCGAACCCGTCCGCCGCGCGCAGCATCACCCGGACCGGGAGGGAGACCGCCGCCCGCACCGCGGCGAAGGTCTCCGTGGACGGAGTCAGGCCGTCCGCCGCGATGTCGGTGACCAGTTCGAGGCGGTCGGCACCCCCTGCCTCTGCCGCGACGGCGTCCTCCACGTCGAACGCGATCACTTCAAGAATTGGTCTAGACATGTAGAAAGAGTGCCACAGCCTGCGCATCACGGGAAGATGCACCACACAATTGTCACCATGGCTGACGACACAACCGACCACGCCGCCCTGCTCTCCCGATGGAACAGCCTCCTCGTCCGGGCGCGAGGCGGCGCCCAGGCCCCCGACCCCGCTCTTTACGGACGCGATCTGCTGGGGCGCTGGGCCGAACCGCAGCGCCGCTACCACACCGCCGCCCACCTGCGGTCGGTGCTGGACCGGGTGGACGAGCTGGGCGCCCACGCCTCCGACGCGGACGCCGTCCTGCTGGCCGTCTGGTTCCACGACGCGGTCTACCGACCGGACCGTAGCGAGAACGAGGAGCGCAGTGCCGCCCTCGCCGAACGCGCCCTCCCCGAGGCCGGAGTCCCCGCCGACCGCACAGCCGAGGTCGCCCGGCTCGTACGGCTGACCGTCACCCACGATCCGGCCGAGGGCGACACGAACGGCGAGGCGCTCTGCGACGCCGACCTCGCCGTGCTCGCCGGCTCCCCGACCGAGTACGCCGAGTACGCGGCTGCGGTCCGGCAGGAGTACGGCTTCCTACCGGACGAGGTCTTCCTCCCCGGCAGGGCTGCGGTCCTGCGGCAACTGCTCGACCTGCCGCAGCTCTTCCACACTCCGTACGGGGTGCGGCGCTGGGAGCACGCCGCCCGCCGCAACCTGGCCACCGAGCTGGACCTGCTGAGCGCCTGAGCCGGGTCCGTGGTCCGCGTACGCCCCGCCACCGGCACGGGTCCGGGGGGGGGCGGAACGGATGCCGGTGCCCCACGGTGCGGCCCGCTCAGGTGTGCGCACCGGCGACCGGCACGCGGGCCGCGGCCTGCCCGGCGTCCGGCATACGGGCCTCGATCAGGAAGCGGGCCGAGTGCGCGACGAAGGAACCCTCGCGACGCATCCGCGCGTCCAGTTCCTCCAGCCGGTCGCGGTACCGGTGCACGGTGAAACCGGGCACCAGCCAGATCACCTTCCGCAGGAACCAGACGACGGCCCCGATGTCGAAGAACTCCATCCGCAGCCGCTCGGACCGCAGGTCGGCGACGTCGAGCCCCGCTGCGCCGGCCGCCGCTGCCGCGTCCCCGGGCCGGCGGGCGCGCCGGCTCTCCGCGGGAAGCGGTCCGCACAGGAACTCCACCAGCTCGAAGCCGCTCTCCGGACCGACCTGCTGGGAGAAGTAGGTGCCGCCGGGGGCCAGCACCCGCGCGATCTCCGGCCAGTGGACGGCCACCGGATGCCTGCTCACCACCAGGTCGAAGGCACCGTCGGCGAAGGGCAGCGGCGGCCCGTCCGGGGTCGCCACCACCGCGACCCCGCGGGGCCGGAGCAGCGCGGTGGCCCGCGCGGCGTTCGGCGGCCACGCCTCCGTCGCCACCGTCGGCACGGGAAGTCGAGGCACCCCGAGCAGCACCTCCCCGCCGCCGGTCTGGAGGTCCAGGGCGGCAGTGGCCCGGGCCATCCGCTCGCCCAGGGCGCGCTGGTACCCCCAGGAGGGACGCTCCTCGGTGGCGCGGCCGTCGAGCCAGGAGAAGTCCCAACCCTCCATCGGAGCGGCCTCGGCATCACGGACCAGGGCGTCGAAGGTGGGTCTCATACCCCGAGCATGGCAGCCGCGGCCGCCCGCCTCACCCGGATTTCCGTGCGGCGGCCGTGGCGCGGGTCATCACCGGGCACGACCCGGCTCGGGCTGGCAGCCTGGGAGCCATGGAACTCCTCGAAGCATTCGACCGGGCGCACGCCGCATTCGACCGCCGGGTGCACGAGGTGCCGGCCGACCGATGGACGGCCCCCACCCCGTGCACCGGCTGGACCGTACGGGACCTGGTGGCGCATCTGGTGTACGAGCACCTGTGGGCGCCGCTGCTGCTGCGCGGCGCGACGACGGAGGAGGTGGGCGACCGGTTCGACGGCGACCTGCTGAGCGACGACCCCGTCGGCGCCTGGGAGCGGGCCACCGCCGACTCGGTACCCGCCTTCCACCGGCCCGGCGCACTCGACCTGTCCGTGCACACCTCCGCCGGACGGGGTTCGGCGACCGAGTACGCCTGGCAGATGACCACCGACCTCACCGTGCACGCCTGGGACCTGGCCCGCGGCAGTGGCACCGACGAACAACTCGACCCGGAGCTGGCCGCGGCCGTCCACGCCCGTGTCCTCCCGTCCGTCGACGCCCTCCAGGGCAGCGGTCTGTTCGACCCGCCGGTGCCGGTGCCCGACTCCGCTTTCGCTCAGGACCGCCTGCTGGGCCTCCTCGGCCGCCGTCCGTAACCCCCGGCCCAGCGGTCGGTCGGGAATGAAGCAGCACCTGCGCGTGTTCCCGCTGGTCGTGCCCCCTGAACCGAACGCCGCACCGGACACGCCCGCGGACGCCGGCCCGTCCCGCGCTGCCGCCCGCCCTGCCGAGCCGGACCGGCCCTCCGAGCCGGACTCCGTATCCGCGGCTCCCGCGAAGGGGGCGTCCGGTGGCCGGATGCCCCTCGCGGTCCACGTGCTCGGCCTGTCGGTGTTCGCCCTGGGCACCAGCGAGTTCATGCTCTCCGGCCTCCTCCAGCCGCTCGCCGGGGACCTGGGGGTCAGCATTCCGCGGGCGGGGCTGCTGATATCCGCCTTCGCCGTCGGCATGGTGGTGGGGGCGCCCGTGCTGGCCGCGGCGACCATCCGGCTGCCGCGCCGCACCACCCTGATCGCGCTGCTCGCCGTCTTCGGTCTGGGGCAGGTGGCCGGAGCAGTCGCCCCCACCTACGAGATCCTCTTCGCCTCCCGCGTGGTCAGCGCACTGGCCTGCGCGGGGTTCTGGGCCGTCGGCGCGGCGGTGGCCGTCTCCCTGGTACCGGTCACGTCCCGGGCCCGCGCCATGGCCGTGATGGTGGGCGGGCTCAGCGTCGCCAACGTCCTCGGCGTCCCCGCGGGCGCCTTCCTGGGCCAGCACTGGGGCTGGCGGGCGGCCTTCTGGGCGGTCGCCGCCCTCTCGGCGATCGGCCTGGTCGGCGTGGTGGCGCTGGTGCCGCGCACCCGGCCGGCGACGGGAGCGGACCGGCCGATGCTCCGCAGGGAGATCCGGATCTACGCCGACCCGCAGGTGTGGCTGGCCCTCTCCGTCACCGCGCTCAACGGCGCCGCCGTCTTCGCGGTCTTCTCCTACCTGTCCCCGCTGCTCACCGACACCGCCGGGCTGGACGAGAGCTGGGTGCCGACCGTACTCGCCCTCTTCGGCGTGGGGGCGCTCCTGGGCACGGTGCTCGGCGGCCGGTTCGCCGACGCCCACCTCTTCGGCACGATGTACATCGGCATCCTGTCCGGCACCGCTGTGCTCGTCCTGCTGGCGCTCACCGCACAGCTCCCGGCAGCGGCGATCGGGCTGTCGCTGCTGCTCGGTGTGGCGGCGTTCTTCACCGCACCCGCGCTGAACGCCCGGATGTTCGACGTGGCGCACGCCGCCCCCACTCTCGCCGGTGCCACCACCACGGCCGCGTTCAACATCGGCAACACCCTGGGCCCGTGGCTCGGCGGCCTGGTGATCAGCGCGGGCTGGGGCTACCGGAGCGTCGCCTGGACGGGGGCGCTGCTGGCCGCGCTCGCCGGGCTCGGCACGGTGGTCGCCTCGCGGACCCGGCGCACAGCGGCGACCGGCGCCGGACCGCACACCGTCCGCGCGCCGGAGCCGCCGCCCACCGCCGCCGGGCCTGCCGCCGACCCCGTCGGCACGTCCCGCTGAGCAGCCCGCCCCCGCTCACTCCCACCGAGCCTCCGCGCAGGGCCGCGCCGGGGCGCCCGCCCCGGTCCGAGTGCGCCGGTCCGTCGGCTCAGCGCCGGGGACGGCGGCCGTACGGGCGCCGGGAGCCCGGGTACGTCAGCCGCCACAGCACGCCGAGGAGCAGCACCCCGGTCGCCCACAGGAACACCACGACGGTCACCTCGACGCCCGCGCCCACCTCGCCCGCGCTCCGGCAGGGGTCCAGCTCGTCACCGGTGAGCCCGCCGCACCGCCCGGCCCCCTCCCCGACGAGGAAGGTCGCCGCGGCGACGGTCCACAGCAGCATCTAGGGCGAGCAGATGCTCATCGGAGCGGGTCCGCTCCCGCACCCAGACCACTTCCTCGGGCTTGGGGGTGAAGAAGACATGCATCCCCCGCACCGGCATCAGCCGCTTGAAGCGCGGATACGCGGTCCGTTCTACGAGGTCACGCCGCCGGTTCCCGCCCCTGGTACGAAAACGATCTCTTCGGGGCGGGACCGTACCAGGGTGATCACCAGCCGTTACGACGGCCCTGGAGAACCCCCGTGCGCACCGGCCGCACGGCCTCTGCGCTCGACACCCGTGACCGACAGCAGCAAGCAGCCCGGCCGTGACGGAAACCTGAGCAACGAGCAGGTGGCACTCCTCGTCGAGCAGTTCACCGGCCAGACCAACCGGATCGCGGACATCACCTCGATGCTCATCAAGTACGCCCAGGCCGGCGGCAAGGACTGGGAGACCTACGAACGCCTCCTGGACCACCTCGCCCGCGAGGGCATGAAACTCATCCAGTACGGCCACGGCCCGCTCCAGCCGGACCTGGAGAAAGCCGCCCGCGTACAGATCGAGCAGGCCGCCGGGACCACCGCCCGCCAGGGCGGCATGCGCGAACACCTCCACCAGCGCACTGCTGCCTCGCTCCTGGCCACCGTATGGTTCGCCGGCCAGCACCACCACGTCGAAGCCGACGACTGGCCCGACACCCTGCCCGCCACCGTCCCCGGTGCGATCCGCCAGGCCCCGGCCATCAACAACGACCCCACCATGCACACCTTCCGCGACACCGGCGCCCCCGCCGATAGCGGCCCCGCAAGCACCAGTCACCCGCTCAGGATCGGGCTGCTATCCCTTCCGGACGTATCTCGACTGACCCCCCGAAGGAGCCTGCCGACACCTACGCACCGAGTACCTGATGCCGCACCTCCGGCTTCCATTCGACGTACTCGGCCTCCACTCCGCCCTGATGACGGGCGTAGAGGAAGCGGCCGGTTGCGCTGGTTGCCTCCTCTGTGGTGATCTCGGCGCCTGCCTCGTCCAGTGCCACGCGCGCCTCGTCCAGGTCGGAGACAACCACTGTGGCCGTGGCGTGGGCATACCGAGCGCGTTCCCCGGCGGGTCCGGCGATGACCAGGAAGTCACCGATGGCGGCGAGCTCGATCTCGTCGAAGGAGAAGTGCAAGTCCGGACGCGTTCCCGTCAGGCGTTCCAGCAGGGGGAGGGTCGTGCTCAGGTCGTCGGCCCAAAGGCGGGCGTACGTCTTGAGGATCATCGTTGCTCCAGGGGTCCGCTCAGGTTGCCGTGGTTTCCAGCAGATACGGACTAACCGTAGGAGAGTATGCTCCGAACTGGAAGAACGCACCTTTCCGTGAGAGGGGCACCTCGTGGTAACCAAGCATCCCGCCCGTGATCCGGCCGACACGGATCTCACCCGCGCCGACTCGCTGGCCCGTGAGATCTTCGCGGGTGTGGCCAACAAATGGGCGTTGCTGCTCATCAACGTCCTGGCCGACCGCACCCTGCGGTTCACCGAGCTGCAGACGCAGGTCGGAGGCATCAGTCACAAGATGCTGTCCCAGACACTGCGGCACCTCGAACGGGACGGGCTGGTCGACAGGACCGTTCATCCGGTGGTGCCGCCCCGTGTCGAATACCGCCTCACCGAAGCCGGCCAGGCACTGCGCGCCACGGTCAACGGTATGTGCGCCTGGACCCGTACCTATCTGGACCACATCGAGGAGGCTCGGCGCCGGTTCGACTCCGCCCGTGCGGTGTGACATGGCCGGCCATGGCCGTGACGGGGTGAACAACCCCTGCTCGGGCCCTGTCAGGATGCCGCGTCCGGCCGGCCGTTTGCGCTTCGGCCGGACGTCGTTGACGTTGCCGGGCGCGATCTCCGGAGCCCTCGCCTCGCAGACCGACCGGGCCCGCAGCGGGGCGTCGGCCGCGGCGAACACCGCCATGATCTGCCGGGAGGTCGGATGGTCCGGCAGCTTCGCGGCCGGCGGCGTTTCCGTGCGCGGACGCGGCCGGCACCACCACCGCGATCACCAGAACGAGAACGTCAACTGTCAGGCCCCGCTTGCGGCCTGGGACTTTCTTGCCGCGTCCCCTCCGGTGGTGTCAGCCGTCGGCACCCCGGCGGCCACGTGCAGGCTCTGGGTATCGCGCACCACCAGGCTCGGGGCGGCCCTGCGCCCCCGGCTCTCGCGGACCTGCCAGCGCAGCAGTTCGTGGATGGTCCGGTCGGTGCCGTCGTCGCGCCACGTGTGGACGTCGTACGTCACCGCACCGAACGGGGGCAGGCCGTGGGGAGGTCGTCCCACGGGCAGCCGGTACGGGACCGGTAGAGCAGGGCGTTGACGATCTCCCGCATCCCGTGGGCACCCTGATGGCCACTGACGGAGGACGCCTGGCCTTCCAGGAGGCGACGACGGACTCGATCAGGGCCCGCCGCTCGTCGGACACGTCGCTCTTGCAGGGCTGGCGGTCGCTCCTCGCCTCCGCCGAACCCACCATGACGACGAACGTGCTCGGCCCGATCCGGCTCATCGCCACGTTCATCGCCCATCTGCAGGCGCAACCGGACGCCACCGTCATGACCGTCTCCTCGGGACTGGCGTTCACGCCTCTCCGGATCACGCCGAGCTACAACGCGTCGAAGGCGGCGATCCACATGCTCAGCGAGTCCGTACGGCTCCAGCTCGCCGACACCCCGGTGCGGATCGTCGAACTCGAACCGCCGGCCGTGCGCACCGCGCTGCTGCCCGGGCACGAGGAGAACGAGCTGGCCATGCCGCTCGACGCGTTCGTCGAGGAGGTCGCCGGACTGCTCGAAACCCGGCCGGACGCCAAGGAGATCCGGGTCGAGCGTGTGAAGTTCCTGCGCTACGGCGAGGCCCGCGGCGACTACGGCCACGTGGTCGAGGCGCTCAACGGTGCGGCCCCGCACGGCGAGTAGGCCGAACGCCGTACCGCGACGAGCGGCACCGGGCGTGGAAGGCCCCTCAGCCGGGCGGGCGGGGGGTCGGCCGGCCCTTGGGGCGGCGCAGACCGGCGGCGGTGATCCGGCGGACCAGTTCCTTGCTGCCGACCTCCACGGCCCCGAGCCGTACGGCCTCGGCGTAGTGGTCGGAGGGGAGGTCGTAGTGGTCCCCGTCGAACGCCCGGCGCGGGGCGCCGAGGCCGGCCGCGAAGGCGTGCAGCTCCGCGAACGACACGTCGCTGACCAGGTGGGACCACATCCGGCCGTGCCCGGGCCAGCTCGGCGGGTCGATGTACAGCGTCACGCGCGGGTCGCCAGACCGCCGACGGGAGCGACCGCGGTGGCCGTCTCGGTGCAGACCCAGTGCGGGTCCTCGCCGAGTTCCGGTTCGACGTCCAGAGCGTGCGGGCCGCCCACCGGACCGCCCGGAGCGTCCCCGCAGAGCGGGCACAGCGGCCAGCGGCCGTAGCGGTCCAGCAGGGCGTCCTGGACGTCCTGCGCGACCAGCCCGGCGACGTACGCCGCGCCCTGCGGCCACTGCTCCACCCACCAGCGGCGGTGCGTCACCGACTCCTCGACCAGCGACACCGTGTCGGCGCCCGCGACGTCCTCCGCGGTGAGGTCGGCGAGGATCAGGGCGCGGGCCCGGTGCAGTGCCTCTTCCAGCTCCATCCGTCCATTGGACCATTCCCGGCCGGGCCGGCGGCCCGGCCGGGCACAGCCGTCCGCATTGCGGCCCGCCGCGCGGGCAGAAGGGAACTGCGGGGGCTCGGTGTGCGGAACAGGCGACTCCCTGCGGTGAACAAGCGGTGAACCCACCCTTCCCAGAGCAGACGGAGCAGCATGAAGGACACCCCCCACCGGCGCGCTCCCGGCAACCACTCCGGCGCCCGCGAGGCCGCGAGCCCCGCACGCCCCGCCGTGCGCACGCCTCCCGCGGTCCGGCCGTCCGCGAGCGCCATCGCCCCGCCGGCGGGCGGGGTGCCGGCGGGACGGCAGGCGCCGGTCCCGGGCGGCCCGCCGCCCGGGACCCGGGCACTGGCCGCGAAGGTGCGCACCCTCGCCCCCTCGATGACCCGCTCCGTGCAGCGCGTGGCCGAGACGGTGGCCGCCGCTCCGGCAGGCTGCGCGACCCTCACCGTCACCGGCCTGGCCGAGCGCACCGGCACCAGCGAGGCCACCGTCGTCCGCGCCTCCCGCCTGCTCGGCTCCCCCGGGTACCGCGACCTGCGGATGGCGCTCGCCGGGCACGCAGCCCGGGAGTCGTCCGGAGCGGCCCCCGCCGTCACGGCGGACATCGCGGCCGACGACCCGATGGACCAGGTCATCGCGAGACTCGCGGACGACGAGCGCCGCACCCTCGCGGAGACCGCGGCCCGCCTGGACCCGGGCCAAGTGGAGGCCGCGGTGATCGCGCTGGCCGCCGCCCGCCGGGTGGACGTCTACGGCGTGGGCGCCTCCGGACTCGTGGCCCAGGACCTGGCGCAGAAACTGCTGCGGATCGGCCTGCTCGCGCAGGCCCACGCCGACCCGCACCTCGCCGTCACCAACGCCGTGCAGTTGGCGGCCGGCGACGTGGCGGTGGCGGTCAGCCACTCCGGGCGCACCGTGGACGTCATCGAGCCGCTGCGGGTCGCCTTCGACAACGGCGCCACCACCGTCGCCGTCACCGGCGGACCGGACGGCGGCATGGCCACGTACGCCGACCACCTGCTCGTCACCTCCCCCACACGGGAGAACGTGCTGCGTCCCGCGGCCATGTCGAGCCGCACCGGCCAGTTGCTCGTGGTGGACTGCCTCTTCGTCGGCGTCGCCCAGCACACCTACACCACCGCCGCCCCGGCGCTCGCCGCCTCCTACGAGGCCCTCGCCCACCGGCACACCCCGGGCCCCCACTGACCCTCCCCCACCGCACGCACACCGGCCACCCGGCCACGGACGCCCGGCCCCGGCACGAGAGAGCCGCACCACCATGAACGCCTCCACCTCCGCGCCCGACCCCGGCCCTGGCTCCGACCCCGCACGCGACCCCGGCTCCGACGAGCTGCGTGCTCAACTGGACCGGCTGGCCACCGAGGCGTACCGCCCGGAGCTCGCCGGGATCGACCGGCTGCCCACTCAGGAAATCGCCCGGCTGATGAACACCGAGGACGCCTCGGTTCCGGCGGCCGTCTCCGCACGCCTGCCGCAGATCGCCGCCGCCGTGGACGCCGTGGCCGCACGGATGGCCCGCGGCGGACGGCTCGTCTACGCCGGGGCCGGCACGGCGGGACGGCTTGGCGTCCTCGACGCCGGCGAGTGCCCGCCGACGTTCAACACCCGTCCCGGGGAGGTCGTCGGTCTGGTCGCAGGCGGCCCGGCCGCGATGGTCACCGCCGTCGAGGGCGCCGAGGACCGGGCCGGCCTCGCCGTCGCCGATCTGACGGCGCTGGCGCTGACACCCGAGGACACCGTCGTCGGCATCTCCGCCTCCGGGCGCACCCCCTACGCCGTCGGCGCCGTCGAGCACGCCCGGGCGGCGGGCGCGCTCACCGTCGGCCTCGCCTGCAACGAGGACTCGCCGCTGGCCGCGGCGGCCGAGCACGGCATCGAGGTCGTCACCGGGCCCGAGTTGATCGCCGGGTCGACCCGGCTGAAGGCCGGCACCGCGCAGAAGCTCGTCCTGAACATGCTCTCCACGCTCACCATGATCCGACTGGGCAAGACCTACGGGAACCTGATGGTCGACGTCCGGGCGTCGAACGAGAAGCTCCGGGCACGCTCCCACCGCATCGTGGCGCAGGCCACCGGCGCGTCCGACACGGAGATCACCGACGCGCTGCTGGCCACCGGTGGCGAGGTGAAGCCCGCCGTCCTGTCGCTGCTCGCCGACGTGGACGCCGCCACTGCCACCCGGCTGCTCAGCGCCTCCGCGGGCCACCTCCGTCCGGCCCTGGAGGCCGCGACCGGCACGGGCCCCGGGACCGCTTGACGCGGCACCCGTCCACCCGTCCACCCGTCCACCCGTCCATCCGTCCACCCGTCCACCCGTCCACCCGTCCACCCGTCGGACCATCACGTCCTGCACGAACAGCGAGCCGGCCAGCAGCACCGTCACGGTCCGCGGCGCGAGCGGCAGCCGCGGCAGACAGGACGGGGGAACCGGGCCGGGCGGTCGACTCGTCCGCGAGGGAAGAGACAGCGACGGCCGGGGCTCAGATCTCGTGCGTCACCCGGGCCGGGTTGCCGACGGCAACGACGTCGGCGGGCAGGTCGCGGGTGACGACCGCTCCGGCACCGACGACGGTGTTCTCCCCGATCGTCACGCCCGGGCAGACGAGGACGCCGCCACCGAGCCAGACGTTGTCGCCGATGGTGATCGGCTTGGCGGCCTCCCACTTGGCCCGCCGCGCCTCCGGCTCGATCGGGTGCGTCGGAGTGAGGAGCTGCGTGTGGGGACCGACCTGGACGTCGGCACCGATGGTGATCGGCGCGACGTCCAGCAGCACGGTGCCGACGTTGATGAAGGTGCGCGGGCCGATCGTGATCCGGTAGCCGTAGTCGACGTGCAGGGCCGGACGGATCTCCACGTCCTCGCCGACGCCGCCGAGCAGTTCCTTGAGCAGCGCCCGCCGGGCCTGCGGGTCCTCGGCGCTGCTGGCGTTGTAGCGCTCGCTCAGCAGCGCGGCACGCTTGAGGTCCGCTTCCAGCTCCGGGGCGTCGGACCGGAACAGCTCGCCCGCGAGCATGCGTTCCTTCTGGCTGGCCACGTCTGGTCCTCCCGAGGGGCCGCCGGGGCCCCGGTCGTAGCCGGGCCCGCTGCGGGGGTCGGCGCTCCTCCCCCCACGCTACGGGCAGTTCCGGGGCGACCGGAACCCGGCACGACCACCGGCGGGACGCGTCCGAGGGGCACTGGCCGGGCCGTCCGGGCTCTCCCGCGGTGGGGCGCGGTCCCCGGACGGCCGCGACCGTCAGGAGGGCCAGGTGCTGCGGAGTGCCGGGAGGAGGGTCTCCTCGGCCCAGCGCAGGAAGGAGGGCTGGGTGTCGCCGCCGACCTGGACGACCGCGAGCTCGCTGAACCCCGCCTCGACGAAGGGCGCGAGGGCGGCGACGAAGTCGTCCGGGTCGTCGCCGCAGGGGATCGACTCGGCGACGTCCTCCTCACGGACGAACCGGGTGGCACCGGCGAACGCAGCAGGCCCGGGCAGCTCCGAGTTGACCTTCCAGCCCCCGCCGAACCAGCGGAACTGGTCGTGGGCCCGGGCGACGGCTGCCTTGCGGTCGGGGTCCCAGCAGATGGGCTGCTGGCCGATGCGCGGCTTCCCCGCGCCCCCGTGCCGGCTGAACGCCTCCAGCAGCTCCGTCTTCGGCTCGGTGGCGATCAACAGGTCCGCGAGTCGTCCGGCCAGCGCGCAGGACTGCTCGCCGGAGACAGCGAGACCGATCGGCGGCACCTCGTCCGGGAGGTCCCACAGCTTCGCGGACTCGACCTGGTAGTGCGTGCCGCGGTGGTTGACGTAACCGCCGGCGAAGAGCTTGCGGATGATGTCCACGGCCTCGGACAGCATCTCGTGCCGGACGTCGGCCGGCTGCCAGCCGCCCCCGACCACGTGCTCGTTCAGGTTCTCCCCCGCGCCGAGCCCGAGGCGGAAGCGCCCCTCGGCCAGCAGTTGGAGGGTCGCGGCCTTCTGGGCGACGATCGCCGGGTGGTAGCGCACCGTCGGGCAGGTCACGTACGTCATCAGCGGGATGCGTTCGGTGACCTGGGCGGCGGCGGCGAGGACCGCCCACGCGTACGGGGAGTGCCCCTGCGAGGTGAGCCACGGAGAGTAGTGGTCGGAGGTGACGGTGAAGTCGAAACCCGCCCGCTCCGCCTGGACGACGTGGTCGACCAAGTCCTTGGGGCCGGCCTGCTCGGTCATCATCGTGTAGCCGAATTGCACCATTTTCACCGGGTCCCCCACTCGCCCCCGAGGGAAACCCGGCCAAGACGCGGCGGAGAGGGAGCAGGACACCGGACATGCCGGAGGGCGGCATCCGGAACCCGGATACCGCCCCCCGCCGTACGGTTCGCCCGCGCACGGCGCGCCCGCTCTCACGGGGCGCGCCCGGCGCGGGAGCGCCGGACCGCCGATCCCCGAGGGGATCAGAAGTCCATGCCACCGCCCATGCCGCCGGTCGGGTCCGGAGCGCCGGCTCCGCCCTTCTCCGGCTTGTCCGCGATGACTGCCTCGGTGGTGAGGAAGAGCGCGGCGATGGACGCCGCGTTCTGCAGCGCGGAACGGGTGACCTTGGCGGGGTCGATGATGCCCTCGGCGATCATGTCGACGTACTCGCCGGTCGCAGCGTTCAGGCCGTGGCCCACAGTGAGGTTGCGGACCTTCTCGACCACGACGCCGCCCTCCAGACCACCGTTGACGGCGATCTGCTTGAGCGGGGCCTCCAGGGCGAGCTTGACGGCCTGCGCACCGGTGGCCTCGTCGCCCTCCAGCTCCAGCTTCTCGAAGACGCTGGAGGCCTGGAGCAGGGCGACGCCACCGCCGGCGACGATGCCCTCCTCGACGGCGGCCTTGGCGTTGCGCACCGCGTCCTCGATGCGGTGCTTGCGCTCCTTGAGCTCCACCTCGGTCGCGGCGCCGGCCTTGATGACGGCCACGCCGCCGGCCAGCTTCGCGAGACGCTCCTGGAGCTTCTCACGGTCGTAGTCCGAGTCGGAGTTGTCGATCTCGGCACGGATCTGGTTGACCCGGCCCTGGACCTGGTCGCTGTCGCCGGCACCGTCGACGATGGTGGTCTCGTCCTTGGTGATGACGACCTTGCGGGCGCGGCCCAGCAGCTCCAGGCCGGCGTTCTCCAGCTTGAGGCCGACCTCCTCGGAGATGACCTGGCCACCGGTGAGGATGGCGATGTCGCCGAGCATGGCCTTGCGGCGGTCGCCGAAGCCCGGCGCCTTGACGGCCACGGACTTGAAGGTGCCGCGGATCTTGTTGACGACGAGCGTGGACAGCGCCTCGCCCTCGACGTCCTCAGCGATGATCAGCAGCGGCTTGCCGGACTGCATGACCTTCTCCAGCAGCGGAAGGAGGTCCTTCACGTTGCTGATCTTGCTGTTGACGATCAGGATGTACGGGTCGTCGAGCGACGACTCCATGCGCTCCATGTCGGTGGCGAAGTACGCCGAGATGTAGCCCTTGTCGAAGCGCATGCCCTCGGTGAGCTCAAGCTCCAGACCGAAGGTCTGCGACTCCTCGACGGTGATGACGCCTTCCTTGCCGACCTTGTCCATCGCCTCGGCGATGAGCTCGCCGATCTGGGTGTCGGCGGCGGAGATGGAGGCCGTGGAGGCGATCTGCTCCTTGGTCTCGACGTCCTTGGCCTGCTCCAGCAGAGCAGCCGAGACGGCCTCGGTGGCCCGCTCGATGCCCCGCTTGAGCGCCATCGGGTTGGCACCGGCGGCCACGTTGCGGAGGCCCTCGCGGACCAGCGCCTGCGCCAGGACGGTGGCGGTCGTCGTGCCGTCGCCGGCGACGTCGTCCGTCTTCTTGGCGACCTCCTTGACCAGCTCGGCGCCGATCTTCTCGTAGGGGTCCTCGAGCTCGATCTCCTTGGCGATGGACACACCATCGTTGGTGATCGTGGGGGCGCCCCACTTCTTCTCGAGGACGACGTTCCGGCCCTTGGGGCCGAGTGTGACCTTGACGGCGTCGGCGAGCTGGTTCATCCCGCGCTCGAGGCCGCGCCGTGCCTCCTCGTCGAACGCGATGATTTTGGCCATGTGAAGTGGTCCTCCCAGACGGGGTGGATTGCTCCGGACCGCTGGCGCCCGCGACGGACGGCCTGCCCGCCCGGAGGTTCCTTCCCCCCGGGCTTGCGGACCTCACCGAACCGGTCCTTCGTTGTCACTCTAACCCGCAGAGTGCTAACGCCAATGATTAGCACTCGCCCCCCGAGAGTGCAAGCGGCCGAGGCGATTCCGCAAGCGACCCGCGGCCGCGCCGCGCGGAGCGGCCGCCCCGCGCGGCGGACCCTCGAAGCCGGCCGGACACGCCGAAGGGTCCGCATCCCCGTCTGCGGGGGATGCGGACCCTTCGGTGACGATGTGGTGTGGTCGTCGCTCAGGCAGCCACCCGGACCATGTCCGCCTGCGGCCCCTTCTGACCCTGCGAGATCTCGAACTCGACTCGCTGCCCTTCCTCAAGGGTGCGGTACCCGTCCATCTGGATCGCGCTGTAGTGGACGAACACGTCCGCACCACCGTCGACCGCGATGAAGCCGTACCCCTTCTCCGCGTTGAACCACTTGACGGTGCCCTGAGCCATCCCAAACTCCCCTATTGCTGGCCCTGCGCGAGGCCGCACTCCGCAGACCTCGGGTCAGAACTCACCCCCGACAGGCGTCGTGGGGTGTGCGCCGGAACGCGTCGACCGCCGCTGAATGTATCTGCACGGACGCCCTCTGCAACAGGTCAATCCGACGAGAATTCCGGGCGGCGGCACGCGGATGTTTCGCCCCGAACCTGAAGGAAACCGGGCAAGGCGGGCCGGGCACAACGGATCAACCCGACAAATGGGTCAGCATTTTCGGGCACAACTTGTCGCGTTCTCACCTGCGCGCGGCAGGGATGCTCAGGGGGGCGAGGTCCATTCTATCGCCTCTCGGAGCACGGAATTGCCCCCTCCGCTTGTCCTGCGGAGGGGGCAATCCAGGAGGAAAGGTTCGTACCGGTCCGCGGGTTCAGCCGCCGGCGACCGCGGGGATGATCGAGACACCCGCGCCGTCCGGGGTGGGCGTCTGGAGACCCTCGGCGAACCGCACGTCGTCGTCGTTCACGTAGACGTTCACGAAACGGCGCAGCTTGCCGGTGTCGTCCAGGACCCGCGGGCCGATCCCCTGGTAATTCTCCTCCAGGTCGGTCAGCACCTCGGAGAGGGTCGCGCCGTCGGCGGACACCTCGGACTTGCCGCCGGTGTAGGTGCGCAGAATGGTCGGGATGCGGACGGTAACGCTCATCGGGTTCACCTTCTGTGACGTGCCGTGGGTGAGAAGGGGTGACGAAGGAGTCGGTGGGGCGCGGTGGCGCGCCGCCGGGGTGTCGGGAGGGACGGGACCGGGTCGGCCGGACAGGTCAGGGCCGTGCCCCTCCCGGACCGGCCTCCCCGGCCGGGCGGGTCAGCCCAGGCCGGCGGCCCGGAAGGCGTCCAGGCTGGGCCGGATGACCGCAGAGGGGCCGGAGGTGGGCGCCACCGCGTCCAGCGTCTTCAGGCCGTCCCCGGTGTTCAGCACCACCGTGGTCAGCGACGGGTCCAGCAGGCCCTTCTCGATCAGCTTCGCCGTGACACCGACGGTCACCCCGCCGGCCGTCTCCGCGAAGATGCCCTCGGTCCGGGCCAGCAGCTTGATCGCATCGACCACCTGGGCGTCGTCGACGTCCTCCACCGCACCGCCCGTGCGCCGGGCGATGTCGAGGACGTACGGGCCGTCGGCCGGGTTGCCGATCGCCAGCGACTTGGCGATGGTGTCCGGCCGCACCGGACGCACCACGTCGTGGCCGTCCCGGAAGGCCTGCGAGACGGGGGAGCAGCCCTCGGCCTGGGCGCCGAAGACCTTGTACGGGCGGTCCTCGACCAGTCCGAGCGCGATCAGCTCGCGCAGCCCCTTGTCGATCTTGGTCAGCTGCGAGCCGGACGCGATCGGGATCACGAGCTGGTCCGGGAGCCGCCAGCCGAGCTGCTCGCAGATCTCGTACGCCAGGGTCTTCGACCCCTCCGCGTAGTAGGGACGCAGGTTGACGTTGACGAAACCCCAGTCCTCTCCGATCGGGTCGCCGATCAGCTCGCTGCAGAACCGGTTCACGTCGTCGTAGTTGCCCTCGATCCCGACCAGTTCACCACCGTAGACCGCGGCCATCACGACCTTGCCCTGTTCCAGGTCGTGCGGGATGAACACACAGGAGCGCAACCCCGCACGGGACGCCGCCGCGCCGACCGCTCCCGCCAGGTTGCCCGTCGAGGAGCAGGAGAGCGTGGTGAAACCGAAGGCGCGCGCGGCCTCGACCGCGATCGCCACCACCCGGTCCTTGAAGGAGTGCGTCGGGTTCCCGGAGTCGTCCTTGACGTGCAGCGAACCGGTGACGCCCAGTTCCTTCGCCAGGTTGTCGGCCCTGACCAGCTTGGTCATGCCCGGATTCAGGCTGGGCTTGTCCGCGACGTCGGCCGGGACCGGCAGCAACGGTGCGTAGCGCCAGATATTGTGCGGACCGGCCTCGATCCGCGCCCGCAGCGCCTCGGGATCGTCCGCCGGCAGGTCGTAGGCGATCTCCAGCGGACCGAAACACGCCGTACAGGCGAAGCTCGGACCCAGCGGGATACGCTCCCCGCACTCGCGGCAGGAGAGCGCCGCAGCGGGCCCGAGGAGACCCTCGGAAGCGGAACCGCCGTTCGATCCGGCGGCACCGGTGCTGCTGTCGACTGTGTGCACAGACATGGAGGCGAGGCCCTTTCTCCTCATCTTCCCCTCGGCGTATCTCGCCACGGGACGGAATTGGCACCTTCCCCACGGCGGCCTCGCCCGAGAAGAATTCGGAACACGAGTGCGCGCGGGAGGGTTGCCGGGGCTTCAACGGGCCGTTCCCTCTGCCCCTCTGGATGAGCGGTATGACGCCGGGCCCGTGATCCACCCGGTGTGTTTGTCCCGCGGGCCACCGGCGGTCACCGGCAGCCGACCCCGACATACGGAGGTCACACGCGTTGTTCAAGACTGTAACCGACACCCGTCATCGTGGAGACAGTCGTCCGCACCGCGAGACGTGACGCTGCCGCCCCCCGGTGGACGCCCGCCGGGGCGGCAGTGCCGCGGGCCCGCTCGCCGCGCACCGGCCGGTGACCGCACGCGTGGGGGCCGTGCGGCCCCCACGCACCGACCGGCCCGCGCGGCGGACGGCGACGACCCGCGACACCGAGACCTGGGGAGACGCGCACGTGCTGGATGAGGTCGACAGCTGGCTGCGGCGGCGTTCCTGGACCGCCGCGGACCGGTCGCTGCCACAGCTCCTGGCCGCCAAACGCGCCGCCGGGCCGCGCGGCACCGTCAGCGTCGTACTGCCCGCGCTGAACGAGGAGTCCACCGTCGGCGCCATCGTCTCCGTCATCCGCGAGGAGCTGATGACGGACGAGACCCCGCTGGTCGACGAACTGGTCGTACTGGACTCCGGCTCCACCGACCGCACCGCCGAGACCGCCGCCGCGGCCGGTGCGAAGGTCGTCCACCGCGACGAGGTGCTCCCCCGGCTGCCCGCCCTCCCCGGCAAGGGCGAGGTGCTGTGGCGCTCGCTGCTCGCCACCACCGGCGAGCTCGTCTGCTTCGTGGACGCCGACCTGCGCGGCTTCGAGTCGCGCTTCGTCTCCGGCATCGTCGGCCCGCTCCTCACCGACCCCGGCCTGCACCTGGTCAAGGCCATGTACGACCGGCCGATGGGCGACGACCCGGCGGGCGGCGGCCGGGTCACCGAGCTCGTCGCCCGCCCGCTGCTCAACCTGCACTGGCCTCGGCTCGCGGGCTTCGTCCAGCCGCTCGGCGGCGAGTACGCGGCCCGCCGCACCCTGCTGGAGCAGCTCCCCTTCCCCGTCGGCTACGGCGTCGAGCTGGGCCTGCTCATCGACGCCCTGGACACCGTCGGCCTCGACGCCCTGGCCCAGGTCGACGTCGGCGTCCGCCGGCACCGCCACCAGGACGGCCAGGCGCTCGGCCGGATGGCCGCCACCATCCAGCGCACCGCCCAGCTCCGGCTGCCCGGCGCCCCTCTCGCCCGCGCCGAGATCACCCAGTTCACCCGCCTCCCCGGCGGCGGCTTCGACGCCCGGACCCACCAGGTCGCCACCGAGGAGCGCCCGCCGATGCGCGGCGTCCCCGAATACCACGCCCACCGACGCGCCGCCTGACCCCGGCGGCGCGTCGGGTGGCGCGGCCGGTGCCGGGCCCCTCGCGGCAGCCCTGCCGCGGCCCTTACCGCACCCGAACGAGATCCGCACGAGATCCGTACGACAGTTTGAGCAGGCCCGACGACGGATACGCTCGCGACATGGCCCCTGCACCCCGCATCCTCGTCGCCTCCAACCGCGGCCCCGTCTCGTACACCGAGGCCGAGGACGGTTCGCTCACCGCCAAGCGCGGCGGCGGCGGCCTGGTGTCCGGGCTCTCCGCCATCGGGCCCGACGCCGGCGCCCTCTGGGTGTGCGCCGCCCTCACCGACGCCGACCGCGCGGCCGCCCGGCGCGACCGGGGCCGGCTCCCCGCCACCGACACAGGCGAGCAGCGCGTCCGCATGCTCGACATACCGGCCGACATCTTCGCCGCCGCCTACAACGGCGTCGCCAACTCGGTCCTGTGGTTCGTCCACCACCTGCTGTACCAGACCCCGTTGGAACCGGTCTTCGACACCGCGTTCGAGGCCGAGTGGGCGTCCTACGAGGCGTACAACGCCGCCTTCGCCGACGCCCTCGCCGCGGAGGCCGACGAGGGCGCCACCGTCCTCGTGCAGGACTACCACCTCGTCCTCGTGCCCGGCCTGCTCCGTGAGCGCCGCCCCGACCTGCGCATCGGGCACTTCTCCCACACCCCGTGGGCGCCGCCGGACTACTACCGGCTGCTCCCCGACGAGGTCGCCGCCGCCGTGCTGCGCGGCATACTCGGCGCGGACCGCGCCGCCTTCCTCACCTGGCGCTGGGCCGAGGCCTTCACCGCCTGCTGCACCGACCTGCTCGGCGCCTCCGTCATCTCCGCGGACGGCGAACTCCTCGTCTCCCACGAGGGCCGCGCCACCCGGATCGGCGTGCACGGCCTCGGCGCCGACGCCGAGTTCCTCCGCGAACGCGCCCACCGCGAGGACGTCGACGACAGGATGGCCGACCTTCGCACCCGGATCGGCGGCACCGACCGCCGCACCGTCGTCCGGGTGGACCGCACCGAGCTGTCCAAGAACATCGTCCGCGGCCTGCACGCCTTCCGCCGCCTGCTCGACGACCACCCCGAGTGGCGCGAACGCGTCGTGCACCTCGCCTTCGCCTACCCCTCCCGGCAGGACCTGCCGATCTACCGCGACTACACCGCCGAGGTCTCCCGCGTCGCCGAGGAGATCAACGACGCCTACGGCACCCCCGGCTGGACTCCGGTGCTGCTGCACGTCAAGGACGACTTCGCCCGCTCGCTGGCGGCCTACCGCCTCGCCGACGTCGCCCTCGTCAACCCGATCAGGGACGGCATGAACCTCGTCGCCAAGGAGGTCCCCGTCGTCTCCGACGCGGGCTGCGCCCTCGTCCTCTCCCGCGAGGCCGGCGCCCACGCCGAACTCGCCGCCGACGCCTGGACCGTCAACCCGTACGACATCGCCGGCACCGCCCGCGCCCTCCACGAGTCCCTGCTGCTCCCGGCCGCCGAGCGCACCGAACGCACCCAACGCCTCGCCGACGCCGCCACCGCCCTCCCCCCGCACCGCTGGTTCCTCGACCAGCTCCACGCCCTGGAGCCCTGAGCCCTCGCCCCGGCCTTCCCTGTCCAGTAGCGCGCCGCGGCCCCGGGAAGGCCGGGGCGAGGGCTCAGGGTGCCTGCTCCGGCAGGAGGGCGGAGAGGAGAGCGGCCACGCCTTCGGGCCCGTCGACGACGAGGTCGGCACGGTCGGCGAGAGTGGTGACGGTCTCGCCGGGGACGGTGCTGGCGCTGCACACCAGCAGGCCGGGACGGCCCGACTCGCGGCGCCTCCCGACGGCGTCGTAGGCGGCCAGGTCACCGAGGTCGTCACCGGCGTAGAGGACGGGACCCGCGTCGGTCTCGGCGAGGAAGGAGTCGAGGGCCAGGCCTTTGTCCATGCCGGGCGGCCGGAGTTCGAGCACCATGCGGCCGGGTTCGAGGTGCAGGCCGTGGCGGGCGGCCAGTTCGTGCAGCGGTGCGCGGAGCAGCTCGAAGGCGGCGGCCGGGTCGGGGGTGCGGCGGGTGTGGACGGCGAAGGCGCGGCCCTTGTCCTCGGTCCACGTGCCTTCGGGCGCGCCGATCCGGGTCAGCAGGGACGGGAGTGCGGCGCGGGCTGCGGCTACGCCGGGGTCCGGGGGCGGGGTGCGGGTCTCCCCGGTGGCGGCGTCCCAGCGTTCGGCACCGTAGGCGCCGAGGACGGTGACCTGCTCCAGGCCGGGGACGCCGGCGAGGCCCGCGTACCGGACGGCGAGGTCGGCCGGGCGTCCGGTGACGATGGCGACGGCGCGGATGCGGGGAGCCAGACGGGCCAGCGCCGGGACGATGTCCGGGTGGGCGCGGGCGTCGTCGGGGTCGGGGACGATCGGGGCGAGCGTGCCGTCGAAGTCGAGGGCGACGACCGTTTGTTCGGGGCGGGCGCGGATCGCTGCGAGGGCGGCGGTGCCGGCCCGGGTGGTCGGCGCGGGGACGGAGTCGCCGGGGCGCCGGGGAACAGAGGTCGGACTGTCCATGCTCCCGAGCCTACCGGCGGGCGCGCTGGGCTTCGCGGACTCGGCGGAGCCGGTTGACCGTCACCGGGGCGTGGGCGAGGGCCGCCGGATCGTCGAGGAGAGCGTTGAGGAGTTGGTAGTAGCGGGTGGGCGAGATGTCGAGCCGCTCCCTGATGGCCCGCTCCTTGGCGCCCGGCCCGGCCCAGCCGCGCCGCTCCACCGCGAGGACCGCCCGGTCCCGCTCGGAGAGGCCCTCCGTCGGTCCGCCCGCGCCGTCCGCGGAGCCCCCACCCGCGGCATCGTCCGCGGGCGCCGACCCGTCGGTCCCGCGACCGTCCGGCGCGGACCCGGGGCCGGACGCGGACGCATCCCCGGCAGGTCCGTGCCCGGCCGACGCAGCCTCGGGGAGCGGGCCCCCGGCGGACGCGTCGGCGGCGGGTTCGTTCTCGGTCACCCGATCCACCCTACGGCGCGCTCCCCACACCGGCCGTCGGCCGACGGTGGCTCACCCGGCCGCCCCGCACGTCGCCCGGGGCGGCCGGGGGCCGGACGCGCAAGGGTCAGTTGCGGGCGTTGGCGGCGGCCTCCGCCTCGTCGGCCTTGCGCTGGAGGGAGCTGAGGACGGTCTCCGGGTTGCCGTTCTCGGCGACGGCCTTGCCGATGCCCTCCTTGACGGCCTGGCTGGTGGCGGCCCAGGAGACCTTCCCGACGGGGTAGAACTCGGCGATGGGGAGCTGTTCGAGGAACGGCTGGAGGTCGTCGTGCTCCTCGGCCTCGGTCATCCGGTTGGACGCGGAGGTGGTGACGGGGAGCAGCCCGTAACGGTCGATGAAGGCGTAGTGCTGGTCGACGCTGAACACGAAGTCGAGGAACTTGCCGATCTCGGCGCGGTGGCCGTTCTGCTTGAAGCCCATGATCCAGTCGGCGACGCCCATCGTGGAGCCGGATTCGCCGGTGCGGCCGGGGAGCGGACCGGTGCCGTAGTCGATCTCGCCGCGGTCGGCCTGCTGGGTCAGCACGGGGTGGCCGTTGAGCATGCCGACGTCGCCACGGGCGAAGGCGTCGAAGGAGTCCTGGCGGTCGGTCGTCGCGGGCGAGTTTGGGCCGGTCAGGCCGGCGCCGACGAGTTCCTCGTTCAGCCAGTTGAAGGTCCGGATGTTCTCGGCGGAGTCGAGGGTGTAGCCGCCGACGTTGTTGGTGTACGCGCCACCGCCGCCGAACATCCACAGCATGGTCTCGGCGGGGGCCTCCTCCGGACCGAGCGGAAGGGCGTAGGGGATCTCCACACCGGCGGTCTTGAGTGCCTCGGCGTAGGACTTGATCTCTTCCCAGGACTTCGGCGGCTTCTCCGGGTCCAGTCCGGCTTCGCTGAAGAGCGTCTTGTTGTAGAAGAAGACACGGGTGCTGGAGACGAACGGCAGGCCGTACTGGATCCGGTTGAGCTCACCGGCCTGCGCGAGGGTCGGCAGGAAGTCCGCCTGGACAGGTATGGAGAGCATCTCGGAGGCGCCGTACAGAGCGCCCTGGGCCGCGTAGTCGGCGAAGGCACCGATCTGCGCGACGTCGGGTGCCTCACCGGCCTCGACCATGTCCGCGACGCGCTTGTCCACGTCGTTCCAGCTGTACACCGAGACATCGATCTTGATGCCCGGGTGCTCCTTCTCGAAGGCTTCGGCCAGGGCGTCCCAGTACTCCTTGGAGCCGTCGTCTCCACTGGGTGTGCCGTAGTCGGCGGCGACGAATTTGAGGGTGACGTCGCCCCCGCCGCTGCCGCCGCTGCCGCAAGCCGCAGCTGACAGCCCCACGGCGCTCACCATGCCGCTTGCTGCCAGTCCCAAGAACCGCCGCCGCTCCACTGAGACGTCCCCTTTACCCTGTTGCATACCCGAATAGCAGATGCCTGTTCGCGCGTCGTTCGCATGCGCGCGGAACAAGAGTCTCCATTCCGGGTCCCACCCGGTCTACACCACCCCCCGTATCGCTTCGGCAACAGACGTACCGCGCAGGTCAGCGGCTCGCCGTGACGGGAACCACGAAGTGGACTACACCACTCCCCGCTCCTCCCGGGAGCCCGGACCGGTCCCCTCCCGTCCGTACGCCGCGGCGGGACTCAGGAGCCGAGCCCGCGGTACCGGCCGCGGTAGTAGGTCAGCGGACCGCCTTCCGCGGACAGGAGGGCCGTGCCGACCACCCGGGCCAGGACGAGGGTGTGATCGCCTGCCGGGATACGCCGCTCGGTACGGCACTCCAGCTGCGCGAGCGCACCGTCGACCAGGGCGGCCCCGGAGACCGGGCCACGGGTGTGCGCGATCTCCCGGAACATCAGCCGGTCGCTGAGCCGGCCCTTCATGGCGAACCGGTCCGCGGTCCGCCGCTGGCTCTCGGCGAGGAGGGAGGCGCCCCACAGCGGCTGCCGCTCCAGCACCTCGTCCATCCGGGAACCCCCGCGGACGCTCAGCAGGACGAGCGGCGGGTCGAGTGACACCGAAAGGAAGGCCGTCGCGGTCATGCCGACGTCCTCCCCCTGCGCCCCGTCCTCCTCGTCGAAGGCGGTGACCAGCACCACCCCCGCGGCCAGCCGGGCCATCGCCGCCTTGAAGTGTTCTTCGCTCACGCCCTCAGCATGCGGGACGCCCCGCCCCCCGCCCTCCTCGGGCCCGGCACCCCCCGCACCGACCACCTCGTCGGGGGACGGCGGAACCTCCGAGGACGAAGTGCGCGGGGGCCGGGGACGGGAGGAGCGGGCGGCGGCGGAATCGGTTGTCGAATACACCCTTACGACGCTAACCGCGTCGGACACCCGACCGCATCGGGCCCGGGGACCAGAGCCCGCCGACGGTAGTCCTAGACCCCGCCCGCACTCATCACCGCATCGTCGGTGCGCGCCGGGAACGCGCCGTTCCCGGCGCGCACCGGGAACGGAGCACACCGCACCCCCGGCCCGTCGAGCCCGACGGCGACCGCCGTCGACACGGGCCTTCCCGCACCGGAGGTCGACACGGGCCGTCGACACAGGCCGTCAACATGGGCCGTCAACGCGGCGGGGCACGCAGGGACGCGCGGTGGACGGAATCGCGGACGGCATATGCGGGAGGTATGTTCCCGACTTCGGGAGCTTCCCCACTCGCAGCTACCAACTGCACACGCTCTGCTGTGACATGAGTCACAGATGGGATTTATCGTTGACCCTGTGTACCGAGTGGGCAGCTCGCTGTGATTCAGTGGCGGGAACACTCGGACGAGTGGCATTCGATGGATGGGGGCCACGGGGGGGGAGGGCGATGGGCACAGATGCGGAGCCGTACGTCCGACTCGCCACTCTGCGCCAGCTCCACCAGTCGGTGGCGAAACTGAACACCGCCCGCTCCCTCGCCGACACTCTCCAGACGGTGGCGAACGGCGTGGTCGAGGGACTGGGGTTCCAGCTGGCCGCGGTCAACCTGGTCCGCGGCGACGGCGACCTGGTGGTGGCCGCGGTGGCCGGCAGCCTCGGCGCCGAGTCCATGATGGCCGGCCGGGTGGGCTCCAAGGAGTCTTGGGCCCGCCGGCTCACGATGGGCGAGGCCTGGGGGGAGCTGCGGTTCATCCCCTACACCGAGGGCTGGGTCCTGGACGACGACGACGTCCCGCAGTGGCACACGACGGGCCCGTCGCCGCGCTTCGCCGACGAGTGGCACCCGATGGACCGGCTCTTCGTCCCGATGTACTCGTCCGACAGCGAGCTGCTCGGGGTCATATCCGTCGACCGCCCCGCGGACGGCAGGAGGCCGGGGGCCTGGGGCTGCGAGGCGCTCCAGATGTACGGGTTCCAGGCGGCCATCGCCATCAGCAACGCGCGCCTGCGCTCCAACATGCAGCGCGCCCTGGTCCGGCTGGAGCGCGAGCAGCAGGCCCTGCGGGCCAGCGAGGAGAGCTTCCGGCAGGCCTTCGAGTACGCGCCCAGCGGGATGGCGATCGCCGAGATGGGCGGGGATCAGCAAGGTCGCCTGATCAAGGCGAACGACGCGCTGTGCCGCCTCCTCAGCAGGCCCGCGTCGGTGATGCGGCGCTACAGCTTCTCCGACCTGGTGCACCCGGAGGACATCGGGACGCTGCTGCGGACCTCCGCCGAGGGCGGCCGGGCAGAGCTGCGGCTGGCCCGCCGGGACGGCTCGTACCTGTGGGTCTCGCTGCGGAACTCCGTGGTCGCCGACGCCGCAGACGGCCCGCGCTTCCTGCTCACCCATGTCGAGGACATAGAGGAGCGCAAGCGGCACGAGCTCCAGCTCGCCCACCGCGCCAGCCACGACCAGCTGACCGGGCTGCCGAACAGCGCCGAGCTGCGCGCCCGGCTGAGCGGCCGGCTGTGCAGTCGGCCGGGACCGGCAGCGGCCGGATCGGCGGGGCACGGCTTCACGGCGGACGAGTTCGACGGGCTCGGCCTGCCGGGCTTCGACCATCACACGCACATCGCCGCCCCCGAGACCGCGGACCCGCTGGACAAGGGACTGGCGGTGCTCTTCTGCGACCTGGACGGCTTCAAGTCGATCAACGACCGGTTCGGGCACCACTGCGGAGACGCCGTACTGATCGAGGTGGCGAGGCGGCTGGCGGGCGGGGTGCGGGACAACGACACCGTGGCCCGGCTGGGCGGAGACGAGTTCGTGGTCCTGGCCGAGGGACTCTGCCAGGCGGACGCGGCGGATCTGGCGCTCCGGTTGCGCAACGCCATCATCCCGCCGATCCGGGTGGACGGGCGTGCGGTCCGGGTCGGGGCCAGTTTCGGCATCGGCTGGGCGGCTTGCGGAATGTCGACCGAAGGGGTATTGCAATCCGCTGACCAGCGGATGTACGTGGAGAAGCGGTCCCGATCCAAGGGTCATCGGCGCGCCGGCTGACCCGATCGGCACGGGTCTCCGACCCGGACCTGTCGCTCAAAAGGGGTAAGCTGCGGCGCGTCAGCCGTATGCCGTGTGAGGAGAGCAGGGGATGACCGCCGGAAATAACGGTACGAGCAGTCCGGAGGGCGACGACCCGTTCGGCTATCTCTACCGCTCGGACGACGGTTCGCCCGCACAGGCCCAGCAGGCCGGCGTGCCGCGTACCTCGTACAACCAGGTGCGCGCGGTCGGTGAGCGCCGCAACGGCGGGCAGCAGGCGGCCCCCAGCCCGTACTACGCCGCACCCGAGGCGCAGCCCGTCGGCGGAGGCGCTCCGCCGTACCCGCCCGGCGGTCGCGGCCCGGCCGGGCACGGCGGCGGACGCGGCCGGGGCGGCGGCTCCGACCGCCGCAACGGCCTGCTGATCGGCGCGATCGCGGCGGCCGCCGCGGTGGTGCTCGGCGTCGGCGCGGCCGTCGCGTTCAGCGGCGACGACGAGGTGGGCGACCTGTCCGCCTCGCCCACCTCCGACGCCGGCGGCGGCAAGGTCGAGGCGAGCGAGGACCCGGGGGCGAACGCCGAGACGCCGCCGGAGCCGGACGAGGAAGTGGACCTGCCGAGCGAGGACGCCTCCAGCCTCCGGCTGGACAACGGCCCGACGGTCGCGTCCGACGTGGCCGGCTCCGAGGCGTCCGACGGCCAGTACGTGTCGGGCTTCAACAACGAGGGCGCCGCCGCGACCTGGACGATCGAGGTACCCGACGCGGGCAAGTACACGATGTTCGTCGGCTACTCGGTGCCTGGCAAGGACGCGGACTCCACGCTGGCGATCAACGGCAAGCCGCACGGCCAGCCGCTGAACATGGGGAACTTCGCCAAGGCCGAGAAGGGCGACTGGGAGAAGGGCTGGACGGTCACCTACGCCTGGGTCCAGCTCGACGAGGGGTCCAACTCGCTCCAGGTCTCCTGCCAGTCGGACAACTCCTGCGACTTCGCGGTGGACCGCGTGTGGCTCGCGGAGGGCCACGTCGAGCGCTGAGCCGACCGCACCCCCGCGCGCCGGCACCCGCAAGGGTGCCGGCGCGCGTCAGACCGGCTGGGTCTGCGGCCGGGGCTGCGCGGGGTGCTGCACGCCGGGCGGCCGCACGACCCACTCGCCCTTGCGGAGCACTCCGGCCACCGTCCAGTCGGCGGTCAGCACGACGAGGTCGGCGTCCTTGCCCGGTTCGACGGAGCCGATGCGGTCGGCGAGGCCGAGCAGCCGGGCGGGAGTGGTCGAGAGGGCCTTCACCGCGTCGACGACCGGCAGCCCATCGACGGTGACGGCCCGCCGCAGAGCGGTGTCCTGGGTGAGGGTCGAGCCGGCGATCGTGCCGTCGCCGAGGCGGGCGACGCCGTCGGCGACCTCCACGGTCAGCGGGCCGAGCCGGTAGCTGCCGTCATGGAACCCGGCGGCGTCCATCGCGTCGGTGATGAAGGCCACCCGGTCCGGTCCGGCACTGCGGAAGGCCAGCTCCAGGACGGAGCGGTGCAGGTGGGTGCCGTCGTTGATCAGTTCGACGGTGACCCGTTCGTCCTCCAGCAGGGCGGCGATCGGGCCCGGTTCCCGGTGGTTGAGCGAGGGCATCGCGTTGAACAGGTGCGTGGCGACGGTGGCGCCGGCCTCGACGGCCGCCCTGGTCTGCGCGTAGTCGGCATCGGTGTGGCCGACGGCGGCGATCACGCCGTGTTCGGCGAGCAGCCGCACCGAGTCCAGGCCGCCCGGGCGTTCGGTGGCCAGGGTGAACATGCGGGCACTGCCGCGGGCGGCGTCCACGAGCTTGCGGACCTCGGTCGGGTCGGGGTCGCGAAGCAGCTCCTCGCTGTGCGCGCCCTTGCGGCAGGGCGAGATGAACGGGCCCTCGAAGTGGATGCCGGCCAGATCACCCTGCTCGACCAGTTCGGACAGCAGCGCCGCCTGCCGGGCGAGTACGTCCAGGTCACCGGTGACGGTGGAGGCGAGCAGGGTGGTCGTGCCGTGCTCGCGGTGGGTCCGGACGCCGGTCAGCACGTCCTCCGCGGTACCGGAGCTGAAGGAGGCGCCCCCGCCGCCGTGGTTGTGGATGTCGACGAAGCCGGGGACGACCCAGTGGCCGGTGAGGTCCAGGGAACCCGGTCCCGGCACCTGCCCCCCGGTGCCGACGGAGGTGATCCGCCCGCCCCCCACCGCGACCCGGCCGTTCTCGGTGACGCCGGCCGGCGTCACCACACGGGCGCCGCTCAGTACCTCGGAATTCGCCTTCACAGCTCCGAAACCTCCGCAGAGAGTAGGTCCCAGGCGAGAAGTCCCGCGCCCAGGCAGCCGGCGGTGTCCCCCAGGGCCGCCGGCACGATCGAGGGGAGCCGCTGGAAGGTGGCCTTGGCCTGCACCGCCGCGCGCAGCGGCGCGAAGAGCGTCTCGCCCGCCTCGGCCAGTCCGCCGCCGATGATCAGCGTCCGCGGGTCGAGCAGCGTCAGCGCGGTGACCAGGCCGGCTGCCAGGGCGTCCACCGCGTCATCCCAGACGGCGCGGGCGCGCGGGTGGCCGGCGGCCACGGCGGCGGCCGCGTCGGCGGCGGTCGCCCGTGGGTCGCCGGAGACCGCGGCCCACGCGCGGCCGACGGCGGCGGCCGAGGCGAGGGTCTCCAGGCAGCCGCGCTGCCCGCAGCCGCACAACGGTCCGTCCGGGCGGACGACCACGTGCCCGATCTCGCCCGCTCCGCCGTGCGCTCCCGCCTCCACCCGGCCCTCGATGCCGAGGGCGCCGGCGATGCCGGTGCCGAGCGGTACGAAGAGGAACCGGTCGACGCCGTCGCCCGCTCCGAGCCTGCCCTCGGCCAGCCCGCCGGCGCGGACGTCGTGGCCGAGTGCCACCGGGACGCCCCGCAGGTGTGCGGTGAGCAGCGCGCGCAGCGGAACGTCGGACCAGCCCAGGTTGGCCGCGTACCGGACGACCCCGGCGGGCTCGTCCAGCACACCGGGCACCACGACTCCGGCGGCTGCCGCCTCGGTGCCGAACCGTTCGGTGCCGAGGGTGCTCAGGTCGGCGGCGAAGGCCAGGACGGCCGCGGTCACCGCCTCAGGTCCGCTGTCGCGGTCGGTCGGTCGGCGTGCCTCGTGGAGCAGCGCGCCGTCCGCTCCCACCAGGGCAGCCTTCATGCCGGTGCCGCCCACATCAAGGGCGATGACGTATTTCACGGGTCCAGTCTCGCCCGAGAGACCACGAAAGGTCTAGTCCACTTCACCGGGGACCGCGTCCGGGTCCCGCCCGGCGGGCCCGCAGGCTCCCCGTCGCGGCCGGAACGTCAGTCCCCGTCGCGGCCGGAACGTCAGTCCCCGTCGCGGCCGGAACGTCAGTCCCAGTCGCGGCCGGAACGTCAGTCCCAGTCGCGGCCGGAACGGCCGCGTTTCAGCTCGCTGCGGTGGCGCTTGCCGCGCAACCGACGCTCCTTCACGCCCCTGGGGGTCTTCCGGGCCCTCCGCGGCGGGGGCGGCGGCGCCGTGGCCTCGGCGAGCAGGGCAGCCATCCGGGCGGCCGCGGCCTCCCGGTTGCGCCACTGCGAGCGGTGCTCGTCGCCTCGGACGGTCAGCACGCCGTCGACCAGCCTGTCCGCCAGTCGCTCCAGTGCCCGCTCCTTCCACACCGGTGGCAGGCACTCGGTGCGGGCGAGGTCGAAGAGGAGTTCCACCTGGGTGTCGCTGGTGTTGACGTGCTGCCCGCCCGGCCCGGACGACCGGGAGAAACGCCAGTTCAGCTCGGCCGCCGGCAGGACGACGGAACCGCGGATGCGAGGAGGACCGGACATGCTTCCATCGTCCCCGCCCGGGCACCCGGGTGCACTCCGTTTTCGGTGCGGGATTCCGTGCGCCCCCCGGCGGCCGGATGCAACGCGGTCCGGTGAAGTTTCCCGAGGAGATCCGGCGCGCAAGGAACCAGCTCGTACCCGCTCCGCGTTGGGAGAGGTGACTGTACCGTCGTCGGAAGCAAGCGCCATCGACGCACGGATCCACCAGCGGTATCCACGAGGAAAGGGACAACTCCCATGGCTGTGAGCCTGTCCAAGGGCGGCAACGTATCTCTCACCAAGGAGGCGCCGGGTCTCAACGCCGTCACGGTCGGCCTCGGCTGGGACGTCCGCACCACCACCGGCACCGACTTCGACCTGGATGCCAGTGCCATCGCGGTCAACCCCGGGGGCCAGGTCTTCTCCGACAAGCACTTCATCTTCTTCAACAACAAGGTCTCCCCCGAGCAGGCCATCGAGCACACCGGCGACAACGTGACCGGTGAGGGCGAGGGCGACGACGAGCAGATCAAGATCAACCTCGCGACCCTCCCCGCCGACGTCGACAAGATCGTCTTCCCGGTCTCCATCTACGACGCCGAATCGCGGAGCCAGAACTTCGGTCAGGTGCGGAACGCCTTCATCCGCATCATCAACCAGGCCGATCAGACGGAGATCGCGCGCTACGACCTGAGCGAGGACGCGGCCACCGAGACGGCGATGGTCTTCGGCGAGATGTACCGCAACGGCGCCGAGTGGAAGTTCCGCGCCGTGGGCCAGGGCTACGCCTCCGGTCTGGTCGGCATCGCGCAGGACTTCGGCGTCAGCGTCTGACACTTCCGTAGCCGTCCCACCGCCGGCTCGGCCCAAGCCGTCCGTGCCGGCGGGCCTGCGGGCCGGACGTCGGGGACGCTTCTCCTACTCGCCACCGGGGCCCACGGCACCGCGAAGGCAGCGCCGTGGGCCCCGCGTCGTGCGCCGGGGCGTGTCCACCCGCGGACACCCGGGGCGGCGGGTGGACACGCCCGGGTGTCCGACACCAGGTCGCGCGAGGTCCGGCGGCAGGGCCGGCAGCGTCCCGCCCCACCAGACGACCAGCGCGACCCGGGCGTACAGGACCTCCGGAGCCTCCGGCATCCGGATCAGTGTGGAGCCGAGGATCACGCAGTACGCCGCCGGCGGGACGAAACAGATCAGCAGGCAGCGCGTGAGGGCCCGGGGCGGCCCCGTCCGACCGGAGCCGTCCCGTTTCACCACGGCGAGCCCGAACAGCTTCTTGCCCAGCGTGCGGCCGGAGAGCAGGGTCGCCACATAGTCGTAGAGCGCCATCAGCAGCATCGCGAGCCCGAAGCGCAGCAGGAACACGGCTCCGGCGGCGGTACTCGCCTGAGTGGCCGCGTCGGCGGCCACGTGCTGCAACCGGTCCATGCTCGCTCCCGCCCGGGCGGTCGCCCGCGCCCGTCACGCAGGTGCGGTCTTCCGGAACGGGACCGACGCGAGCGGCACCGTCGGCAGCAGTGCCGGGTTGCAGGCGACGAAGCGGGCGCCGAAACGCCGCCAGAGCCCGGCCGATTTCCCGTGACACACGCCCCATCCCCACCTTCCCGGCACCCGTGCCCGACCCGCCGGTGTGGGGCTGAACGGTCCGGGGCGGGAGCCGGGGCCACTCGCCGGGCTTCCGACCGGTGAGCGAAAAGACCCGGAAGCTAGCAGCACGGGACCGGCTCCGTCCGGTGAATGCCCGGACTGCCAGGGCGGGCGGGGCGGGCGGGCCGGGCCCGCCCCGACGGACGCCGGACGTACCCACTGCGACGGAGGGGGGCCACTGCGACGGGCGCCGACAGCGGTGGAGGAGCCGTGACACCATCGGGTCCGTGATCGACCTCGGCTACTCGCTCTCCCGCCGCTTCCCGGACTCCCCACAGACGGACTACCGCACGGCGGACGTGCATGCCCTGCGGCACGACCTGTTCTGCGGAGACGTCTACCTGCTGGACGAGCAGGCGGACCGGGAACTGAGCACCGCCTGGGGCTGGGTGCCCGTCCTGGACTTCGCATGGGCGCTGTGCGACGTGGTCGAGCAGGTGGACCGGGATCCGCTCGGGACACGGGCCTCGACTCCGCAACGCGCGGAACTGGACTTCACCGAGTCCTCGGACCGGATGCTCTTCCACCGGCGCTTCGGCTGGGTCGAGGTCTCCGCCGACTGGCAGCCCGCCGACGAGCCGCCGCTCAACCTCGACCACGCCTCACTACGCCGGGAGTCCCGGGACTTCCTGCACGACCTGGTCGCCGACCTCACCGACACGCACGAGGGCCTGGACAACAACCCGGCCGTGTGGTCGCTGCTGGCCCGCTTCCCCCGCGTGTGAGCGCCGGCCGCGGGAACGAGCCGTCGGCCGACGCTCGAACGGGTACGAGGCCGTAGGAGGACGTACGGGCCCGGGCGGCCGCGTCACCCGCGTCCCGGGCCCTCCTCGCGTTCGGCGGCCGTCGTCGCGGTGCTCCGCAGGGCGGACGCGGCGGCGCGGATCTCGGGCAGCCGCCGGTACAGCTCCTCACCGGGGCAGCGGGTGTGGAAGCCGTCCCGATGGCCGGAGACGGCGGGCAGCGAGACGGCGGTGCCCTTCGGGTAGCGGCTCGCGTCGTGGGTGGAAACCAGGCGCACCTGCCCGTCGGGGTCGGTGCCGGGGCGCAGCTTCCAGGCGGCGAGCGCGGCGACGGCGTCCAGCATCGCCTGCGGGACGCGGCTGCCGGAGCCGAAGCTCCCGATGGCGCCGATTCCGGTGCTGTCCGCATTGAAGCCCTTGATGTGCGCGCCGCGGACGGGCCGTGCGACGCCGCCCGCCCGACCCTCGTAGACGGTTCCGCACCGGTCCACCAGGAAGTTGTAGCCCAGGTCGTCCCACCCACGGTGCTCGACGTGGTCGTGGTGGACGGCCCGCAGCAGCGCCGGAACGTCTGCGCACGCGTAGTCGTTCGGGTGGGAGGTTTGGTGGACGAAGACCGCTCGCGGCCGTCCGGTGTAGGTGGCCGGCTCGCGGACCAGGCTCTCGTCGGCCCGCCACTCCGCTCGGCCGACGATCTCCGGCCGGGGCGCGGCGGCCGGTTCCCGGACGGCGGGGCGCTCGGCACCCGGGCGCGGCTCGCTGGCCGGGCCGGGGTCCTCCCCGGCCACCAGCAGGGCCAGCGGCAGTGCGGCCGCGCCCAGGACGACTCGCCGGGACCACATGGGAACCACCCTGCGGCCGAGTCGCTCCGGCGGACAGGGGGTGGGGGCCGTTCGAGTGAGGGGGCCGTTCGAGTGAGGGGCCACGGCCCGTACTGCCCGCGGGCGGCCCGCGGCAGGGGACGCGGGCCCCGCCCTCGCCATCCGGGCGGCGGGTTGCCCCGCCACCGCCCGAGGGAGTGCACTGACGTGGGGATTCGAAGTCGGCAGTGCGGGGAGGAGACGGGGGTACCCGGGGCCGGGCCGCCCCTGGCAGCCACCCGAAAGACAGCACCCACGAAGTCCGGAGCCGCCACCATGCCAAGCTGGACCGCCCAGGACATCCCGGACCTTCACGGCACCACCGCCGTGGTGACCGGAGCCAACAGCGGGATCGGCCTCACCACCGCCACCGCACTCGCCGGCGCGGGGGCGTGCACACTCCTGGCCTGCCGCGACCGCACCCGCGGCGAGCAGGCCGCGGAGAGCGTGCGCGGCGCGGCGCCGCAGGCGGAGGTGCAGCTCATCCGCCTCGATCTCGCCGACCTCACCTCGGTGCGCGAGGCCGCGGAGGAGATCACCGCGGCGGTGGAGGGGCGGCTGGACCTGCTGATCAACAACGCCGGGGTCATGGCGCTGCCGTCCCGGCGCACCCGGGACGGTTTCGAGATGCAGTTCGGCACCAACCACCTGGGCCACTTCGCCCTGACCGGCCTGCTGATGCCGGTGCTCGGCGCCGTGCGGCCCTCGCGGGTGGTGTCGGTCTCCTCGCTGGCCCACCGCTACGGCCGGATCGACTTCGACAACCTCAACGGCGACCGCAGCTACGGCAAGTGGTCCGCCTACGGGCAGTCCAAGCTGGCGAACCTGCTGTTCACCGAGGAGTTGAACCGGCGGGCTCAGCGGGCCGGGCGTCCGGTGTCGGCGCTCGCCGCCCATCCGGGGCTGAGCTCCACCAACCTCGGGCAGGCCGGTCCGCAGATGTCGGGGCGTGTCTGGGCGGCCCGGATGGAGCGCCTGACCCGTCTGTACACCCAGCCGGCGACAGCCGGAGCACTGCCCGTCCTGCGTGCCGCCACGGACCCGGACGCGGCACCGGGCGACTACTTCGGCCCCGGAGCGCTGCTGGAGACCCGCGGCTCACCGCGGCCGGCCCGGCGCTCCGCCCGCGTGGACGACCCGCGGGTGGCCGAGGAGCTGTGGGCGGAGTCCGTCCGGCTCACCGGAGTCGAGCCGGACTTCGCCGTCCGCCGCTGACGGCACCGCCCGCGCGTGCGTCGGCCGCCGGTTCCGCGCCCTCCGGGCAGGCCGCTCCCGCGGCCCGCCCGGAGGGCGCGGGAAAGGGAACCGGAGCGGGGGTTCGTACGTCCCCCGAGTAGGCGGCGAGACCGTGTCCTGACGACTTCCGCCGGGACGCCCCGGCCGCACCGGTGGGCCGCATATCCTCACCGCGTCGAACGTGTCCGGCAGGGGGGAGGAAACCCGTCCATGGAGCCGTTGAATCCCGGGGATCCGCAGGAGATCGGTGCGTACCGGTTGCTGGCACGGCTGGGAGCGGGCGGTATGGGCCAGGTGTTCCTGGCCCGGTCCGACCGCGGCCGGACGGTCGCCGTCAAGCTGGTGCGGCGGGAGCTGGCCGAGCAGCCCGAGTTCCGGGCCCGGTTCCAGCAGGAGGTGGACGCCGCCCGGCGCGTCGCGGCGACCTGGACGACGCCGGTCCTGGACGCGGACACCGGTGCGGCCGTCCCGTGGGTGGCCACCGGGTATCTCGCCGGGCCCAGCCTGCGCCAGGTAGTCGGGGAGCACGGTCCGCTCCCCGAGCGTTCGGTCCGAGTGCTGGCGGCGGGCCTCGCCCGCGCCCTGCGGGACATCCACACGGCCGGTCTGGTGCACCGCGACCTCAAGCCGTCGAACGTGCTGATCACCCTGGACGGCCCGCGGGTGATCGACTTCGGGATCGCCCGCGCCTGGGACACCGTCGCCGAGGGCGGCGGACTGACCCGCCCGGGGGCGCTCGTCGGGTCGCCGGGGTTCATGGCTCCCGAGCAGGTCCGCGGCGGCCCGGTCACCCCGGCCTGCGACCTGTTCGGCCTCGGCCTGGTGCTCGCGCACGCGGCGACCGGCCGCTTCCCGTTCGGCGGTGCCGACCAGGGCGCACACGGGCTGATGTTCCGGATCGCCGAGCAGGAGCCCGATCTCGACGGGTTGCCGGAGAGCCTGGAGGGGCTCGTCCGGGGGTGCCTCCAGAAGGACCCGGCCCAGCGGCCGGAGCCGGACGGAGTGCTGGAGAGGCTGACCGGTCCGGACGCCCCGGCTCCGGAGTCCGAGCCGTGGCTGCCCGCCGCGCTGGTGGCCCAGCTCGGGCGGCACGCCGTGGAGCTGCTGGACCGCGAGCACGCCGCGCCGCCGCCGGACCCCGCTCGGGAGCCGGCCGGCCCGGCAGCGGCCGACGGCGGAAAGGCGGCCGAGACGGCCGCGGGTTCGGCCGGACCGGACGCGGGCACGGCGGTGCCGTCCGCAGGCGGGACCGCCGCGGGCCCCGCGGCCGGGGCCGCGGCCGGGGCCGCGGGCGGCCCCGGTCCGGCGTCGGGACCGGCGGCTCCGCAGGCGCCGCCCGGCTTCGGCCCGCCGGCCGCGTCGTTCCCCGTCCCGGGGTACGCGTACACCGCGCCCACCGCGCCCTTCGTCCCCCGGCCGCCGCACGAAGCGGAACCGCCGCCCGCGCGCCGCAGCGACGGGCGCCGGACGGCGCTGGCGCTGGGCGCCGCGGCACTGATCGTCGCGCTGGCCGCGGGCGGCACCGTCTACACGGTAATGAGCGCGGACGACGGCACGACGGCGACCGGGGTAACCACCGGCGCCGGCGCCGAGGACGACGAGGCGGGCCCCCCGGGGGGCGATCCGGAGGGCGGCGGCCCGGATCGTACGGGCGAACCGGCCGCCGGCGGTTCCGAGAGCACCGACCCGTCCGGCAGCGACGATCCGGACGCCGGAGACGGCCCCGACGACAGCGACGACGCGGCGGACGACACCGGCGTGCCCGAGGCGTTCCTGGGCACCTGGCGGGCCTCCTTCCCGACTGCGCAGGGCACGAGTGTCCGGGTGCTCACCCTGTCCGAAGGGGCGCCGGGCGAGCAGGTGATGGCCCTGGCGGGTCAGGGGCCCGACCATGACTGCGCCTGGACGGCGACGCTGCGCGAGGCGGGTCCGCCTCTGGAGCTGAGCGAGTCCGCAGTCTCGCGCGGCGACCCAGCCACCTGCTCTCCCGGGGAGTGGAGCCGGCTCACTCTTTCGGGCGAAAGCACCCTGGTGCGGGAGCTGGTGGGCAGCGGCGGCACCCCGCTCACCTACACCAAGGTGGACTGATCGGGCGCACCGCGGCACGGACGACTCTGGTCGTGGCGGGACGCACCGAACAGAGGCAGCACCGGGCGGCGCCCGCGCCGGAGGATCGCCGGACAGTCCGCCGCCCGGTGCGGGCCGGCCCCCGGGCGGGCCGCGCCGGGGCCCTCTCCAGGAGCCCGCCGTGAGCAATCCGAACGAACCGGTCCGCCGGGTCCCCGCCGACCACGCGGACCCGGCGGACCCGGCGGGCGCCATCCTGGCCGTCCACGAGGCGCTGGCCGCCTTCGACCCACCGGGCGGCCTCCGCCGGGCGGACGTCCTGGCGGATCACGCCCGCACGCTCGTCGCGGCGTCGGGCGAGCTGAGCGCGCTCGGCGTGGACGAGCGGGTGCTCCGGTCCCTGGCGATCGCCGTCCGGCAACTGCACCGGGCCCAGCGTGCGTCGACCGCCCACCGCGTGAACTGGTTCACCCGGCCACTAGCCACCTTCGCTTCGCGGTGTCCACCGGCATGGCCGGTGGGGCGCTGACCCGGGTGCTGGTCGGCCTGGGCGTTCTGGACGAGCCGCCGGAGCGCGGCTGAGCAGCCGCGGCCCGGTTGCGGCGGCCCGCCGCAACGCCGGGTGACGAAGGCCACCCGTCGCCCGCGCGGGCGACGGAGCGCGGCACGCGGAGCGAGGGGAGCGACGTGGGCGGGTTCGGTTCCGGCGACCCGCCGCACCAAAAACCTGCACCAGCGAGAGTAGACATCCACCTTCGATGTGGTTAGAGTTTCTCCCGTAGCCAAGGAAGTCAGTACGGCGCGGCAGAGACGAACTGCCCGCAGGCAGGTTTCGGAACGGCTGCACGGCGGTGGGGCCGGAGGATCACGAGGGCTTCACCGCCGGGCGCCGGGCCGGGTGGCTCCAGGAGCCACCGCAACAGATCCGCACGACCGCAGTTCCCCGTTTCTGATCGAGGAAGGAGCCGACGCCATCAGCAGGAGCTGAGCGGCCGTCTCGACCGCTCGGACACCGACAGGCCCCGGAACGGAAGGTGGTTCCCGGTCTCGCATCCACGAAACCCGCACGCCTCGCCCTCCCGGGCGGCCGTACGGAGACAGAGGACCGGCGCAGTCGGCCGGTAGATGGTGTTGATCCCCTCGGGGCTCCGGTGCCGTACGGCACCGGAGCCCCTCGACGCGTTCCCGAAGAGGTGCAAGTGCCCGCAGACACCAGACAGAACACCGCGGACCGTTTTGACGACGACGACTATCCCGCCTACACCATGGGCCGCGCCGCGGAGATGATCGGCACCACACCCGCCTTCCTCCGGGCAGTGGGCGAGGCCCGGTTGATCACCCCGCTGCGCTCCGAGGGCGGCCACCGTCGATACTCCCGCTACCAGTTGCGGGTCGCCGCCCGCGCCCGCGAGCTGGTGGACCAGGGCACCCCGGTGGACGCCGCCTGCCGGATCGTCATCCTGGAGGACCAGCTCGACGAGGCGCTCCGCATCAACGAGAAGCTGCGCCGGCCCGCGGACCTGGCCGACCAGGAGTCCGTCGACCAGGACTCCTGAACCGCCGCGGGCCGGTCCGCCGGCCCGGCGCCGACCCGCTCAGGGCCACGCGGGAGATCCCCCGCAACGGCTCGCGCCGGAGAAAATGACCGTCGCTCCCCGGAAGAATTCACCGGCCGACGTGCCCCAATACCTGTCCCCGCGGATGCAGAAACCGGGGCTCCGGGGTGACCCGGGCTCCTTGCGTGTTCCCCGGGCCCGCCGGCCGTCCCGTGCTACGGTTGCTCTCAGTTGCAGTTGCGGTTCCCAAAGACTTCAAGTGCTCCCGCGGTTTCCTAATCACCGCGGGTGTACTTATGTATTCTCCGGCGCAGATCGGATGGGGCAATCACAGCCTGCAGCCCGGCATGGGACCGCACAGTGCGGCCCCGCCTCGAAGGAGAATTTGTATGGCAACTGGCACCGTCAAGTGGTTCAACGCGGAAAAGGGCTTCGGCTTCATCGAGCAGGAGGGTGGCGGCGCTGACGTCTTCGCCCACTACTCGAACATCGCCGCCCAGGGCTTCCGCGAGCTGCACGAAGGCCAGAAGGTGAACTTCGACGTCACACAGGGCCAGAAGGGCCCGCAGGCCGAGAACATCGTTCCTGCCTGACGCTGAGGCGTAAAGCTCAGGGCCCGCACTCAAGGGTGCGGGCCCTGAGCCATTCCCTCCCTACAGGACCGATCGCTGAAGCCGTGATCCGCTCACGGTTCCGGTCCGAGTGCGCGGCACCGCCCAATGACGGTCGGTGGACCCCCACATGAACGTGATGTGGCCCGGCGGCAGCAGTCCGCCCCGGTCGCTTTCGGCGACACCGGCGTGGCGAACCACGCTGGCATCACGCTTTCCCCGCTCGTGCGGCCGTGCCGCACGACCCGGTTCTCTTTTTCACCACGGCTCGTTCCTGCGATTTCCCGCGCCGTCATTGCCGCGGAAATTCCTCGATACGCGCCGCATCGAGGAAAGGTTCTGCATGAACCGCAACACCCGCACGAACGACCGCTCCTCACGCAGCCGCGGCGGCTCGTACGGCAGCTCCCCCCGAGGTGAGCGCTTCCGCCCGCAGGGCGGCGCCCCCGCACGTTCCGCCGGCCGTCCCGCCCGGCGCCCGGCGCCGGCAATGCAGGGCGAGTTCGCGCTGCCCGTCAGCACGACACCCGCGCTGCCCGCCGTCGAGTCCTTCGCCGAGCTCGACATGCCAGCGGCCGTCTTGACCGCGCTCACCGCCGAAGGCGTCACCGCCCCCTTCCCCATCCAGGCCGCGACGCTGCCGAACGCGCTCGCCGGCCGGGACGTGCTGGGCCGCGGACGGACCGGCTCCGGCAAGACACTGGCCTTCGGCCTGTCCCTGCTGACCCGCATCGCCGGTGAGCGCGCCGAGTCGCGGCAGCCGCTGGCACTCGTCCTCGTTCCCACCAGGGAGCTCGCCCAGCAGGTGACCGACGCCCTGACCCCGTACGCCAGGGCGCTGCGGCTGCGGCTGGCCACCGTGGTGGGCGGCATGTCCATCGGCCGACAGAGCAGCGCGCTGCGCGGCGGAGCCGAACTGGTCGTCGCCACCCCGGGCCGCCTCAAGGACCTGATCGGACGCGGCGACTGCCGCCTCGACCAGGTGCGGGTCACCGTGCTCGACGAGGCCGACCAGATGACCGACATGGGCTTCATGCCGCAGGTCACCGAGTTGCTGGAGCAGGTGCGCGGCGACGGCCAGCGGATGCTGTTCTCCGCCACCCTGGACCGCAACGTGGACCGGCTGGTGAGGCGGTTCCTCACCGACCCGGTGGTCCACTCGGTCGACCCCTCGGCGGGCGCCGTCACCACCATGGAGCACCACGTGCTCCATGTGCACGCGGCCGACAAGCACGCGACGACGACCGAGATCGCCGCCCGCGAGGGCAAGGTGATCATGTTCCTGGACACCAAGCACGCCGTGGACCGGCTGACCCGGGACCTGCTGGCCAGCGGTGTCCGCGCGGCGGCCCTGCACGGCGGCAAGTCCCAGCCGCAGCGCACCCGGACGCTGACCCAGTTCAAGAACGGCCACGTCAGTGTGCTCGTCGCCACCAACGTGGCAGCCCGCGGCATCCACGTCGACAACCTGGACCTGGTCGTCAACGTCGACCCGCCCAGCGACCACAAGGACTACCTGCACCGCGGCGGCCGCACCGCCCGCGCCGGCGAGTCCGGCAGCGTCATCACCCTGGTGCAGCCCAACCAGCGCCGGGAGATGACGCGGCTGATGGCTGCCGCCGGCATCACCCCCCGGACCACCCAGGTCCGTTCCGGCGACGCCGAGCTGAGCCGGATCACCGGCGCCCAGGCGCCCTCGGGCGTGCCGGTGACCATCTCCAGCCCGGCCACCGAGCAGCCCAAGCGCGGCACCGGGGCCTCCCGCGGCCGCCGCACCGGCCGCGGCCGCCGCTCCCCCGCCGCGGCGGGCCGACGCGAGGGCTCGGGCCGCCCCGCCGGTTCACGCGCCGCCTGACCGGCGACGCACCGACACAGCCCCGAGGGGCGGTACCGGCTCGGCCGGTACCGCCCCTCGGGGCGTTCGTGTGGCAGCGGATCGGGCCGGGGGCAGTGGGCGGCACTCAGCCGTCGGTGTAGCTGAAGTCCCCCACCGTCCAGGCGCTCACGTCCTCGATGGCGACCCGGTACATGCCACCGGTCATCGGGATGCCCAGACTCCCCTGGAGGATCTTGGCGACGTGGAAGTGCAGGTGCACCGGGCGCTCACGGCCCTGCCGCGGCGGGGCGTCCGTACCGGAGGGGGCGAAGATGCCGGAGAAGGGACGCAGCTCCTCGGAGGGCTCCAGCACCTCCGCGACCCGCTGCCGCCACACGGCCTCGGGCGCCAGCCTCCCCGTCACCACCGCGCCGTGCACGGCCACGGTGAGGGCCATCCGGTACGTCTGTTCCGACTCCACCAGCATGGCGATGTCCACAAGCAGCTCATCGGGCGTCGACATGGACCCGGAGCTTACTACGGCGAGCTGAACACACGGTCCGTCCGCGGACACGAGGCCGCGTCTCAGCGGCGGACGAGTGCCCGGATCTCGCGGACGACTTCGTCCGGCGTCTCCTCGGCCATGAAGTGGCCCCATTCGACGGTGCGGTGCCGCAGATCGTCCGCCCAGGCCCTCCACCTCTCGGAGGCGTCGAAGCCGCGGGCCGCGCCCCACCCCTGCTGCACGACGGAGACCGGCATCCGGAGCCGGTTCCCGGCCTCCAGGTCGGCCCGGTCGTGGGCGACGTCGATCCCGGCGGAGGCGCGGTAGTCGGCGACGATCGACGGCACAGCCGCCCGCGAGGCGTCCAGGTACGCGGTGCGGACGTCCTCGGGCACCGCACCCGGGTCCTTCGCCCACGTGTCCAGGAAGTGGCCGAAGAACGCGTCCGCGGAAGCACTGATCATCTGCTCGGGCAGTCCGTGCGGCTGGGCCATCAGGTACAGGTGGAAGCCGACAGCGGCGCTCGTGCCGTGCATCACGTCCCACATGTCCAAGGTCGGCAGCACGTCCAGCGAGGCGAGGTGCGCGACGGCGTCCGGGTGGTCGAGTGCGGCGCGGAGCGCGACGAGGGCGCCGCGGTCGTGCCCGACCAGCGCGAACCGCTCGTGGCCGAGCGCCCGGGCCAGCGCGACGACGTCCGCGGCCATGGTGCGCTTGGCGTAGGTGTCCTCGGCACTCTCGGCGGGCTTGTCGCTGGCGCCGTAGCCGCGCAGGTCCGGGCAGATCACCGTGTGGTCGAACGCGAGCTCGACCGCCACACGGCGCCAGCACAGGTGCGTCTGCGGGAAACCGTGGAGCAGCACGAGCGGACTGCCCGAGCCGCCGACGGCAGCGTGCAGGGACACCCCCTCGGCGACGGCGATCCGTCGCTGGGCGAATCCGGGGATGGCGGGGTTCGGGGGCATGCTCGCGCCTTTCTCAATGGCCGGGTGTCCGGCGGCACGTCGGGGCGGAAGGGCCTGTTCCGGACGGCGGCGCACCGGCCGGGCACCGCCCTTCGGGCGGTCGGCGGCCGGACGCCGGGACGCCCCCAGCTTCCCGTGCCCGGATGGGCATCCGGTCAGTACGCGCTAGCGTGGCCGGGACGGCACCGCGGAAGGAATGGCTCAGGTGGAGGTCGTGTTCGGGGTGCTGGGCCCGGTCACCGCCCGGAACGGCGCCGGGGAACCCGTACCGCTCGGGGGCCCGCGGCACCGCGCGGTGCTGGCCCGCCTGCTCGTCGCCCGGCTCCGGGTCGTGCCGGTCGCCCGCCTGGTCGACGACCTGTGGGACGACCCGCCGCCCGGCGCGGTCGGAGTAGTGCGCACCTTCGTGTCCGCCCTGCGGCGCGTGCTGGAGCCGCGGCGTCCCCCGCGCGCCCCGGCCCGGCTGCTGGTCACCGACGGCCCCGGGTATGCCCTGCGTGGCACACCGGAGTCGGTCGACGCCTGGCGGTTCGAGCACGCCGTCGCCGAGGCGGCGGAACTGCCGCCGTGGGAAGCGCTCGCCCGGCTGCGGGAGGCGCTGGACTCATGGCGGGGGCCCGCCTATGCCGAGTTCACCGACGCACGGTGGGCCCGTGCCGAGCGCTCCCGGTTGGCGGAGCTGCGGCTGCACGTCGTGGAGCGGCAGGCCGAGGCACGCCTCGCCCTGGGCCGTGCGGCCGAGGCGGTGCCGGACCTCGACGCGCACGTCACCGAGCACCCCTGGCGCGAGGACGCCTGGCGGCTGCTGGCCCTCGCCCTCTACCGCACCGGGCGCCAGGGTGACGCCCTCGCGGTGCTGCGCCGCGCCCGGGCGCTCCTCGCCGCCCAGTTGGGCGTCGATCCCGGACCGGCGCTGCGGCGTCTGGAGGCCGACGTCCTCGCTCAGGCGGGGAGCCTCGACCACCGAGCCCGCCCGGACGCGGCAGGCGGGCTCGGTGCACCCGTCCGCCGCGACACCGCGACGGGAACGGACGGCGAGGCGGGACCGGACGGGGCGGCCCGGGTGTGGACGGCGGCCGCCACCGACTACGACCGGACCGTGGCCTCCGGGGCACGCGCCCGGCTGGAGTCCGCGGTAGGCCTGCTGCGCAACCTCGCGGTGACGGGCGGCGGCGGTCTCCGAGCGGCTCGCGACCACCGCACGGCCGCCATCGCGGCGGCCGAGCAACTGGGCGACCCGGAATTCACCGCCCGGGTGACCGGCGCCTACGACGTCCCCGCGCTCTGGACCCGCCCGGACGACCCGGAGCAGGCCGACCGGATCGTGGCCGCCGCCGAACGCACCCTCGCCACGCTCCCGACCGGGACACACCCGGCCGCTCGGGCCCGGCTGCTGGCGACCGTCGCCCTGGAGTCCCGCGGCACCCGCTCCGCCCGCGGCCCGCAGGCGGCCCGGCAGGCGGCGGAGCTCGCCCGCGGCCTGGACGACCCCGTCGTGCTGGCCTTCGCCCTCAACGGCGTGTTCATGCAGACCGTGCACCGTGCCGGCCTGGCCGCCCGGCGCGACGGGGTCGGAGCCGAACTCGTCGAGCTGGGCAGCCGGCACGGACTGGTCACCTGCGAGGTGCTGGGCCACCTCGTACGGCTGCAGGCGCGCGGCGCCCTCGCGGACTTCACCGGCGCCGACCGGCACGCGGCGGCCGCCGACCTCCTGGCGGCACGTCACGAACTGCCGCTGGTAGGCGTGTTCACCGCCTGGTTCCGGGCGCTGCGCCTCGCCGAAACGGGCGCGACGCAGGCAGCCGGGGCCGCATACCGGGCCGCAGCGGCCCGGTTGGACGGCGCCGGGATGCCCGGCCTGGAGAAGGGGCTGCTGCCGCTCGCCCTTCTCAGCCTCCACCTCCGCCACGTCCCCCCGCCGACACCCCGGAAGCAGCATTTCTCCTGGCGGTGCGCGCCGCCACGGCGTCCGCGGCGGGCGGTGCGCCACACGGCGGGAGCGGCGCCTGGGGCCCGTACGAGCCCTGGGTACGCCCGCTGCTCCTGCTGGCGGAAGGCCGCCGGAGCGCTGCGGGACGTCCCCGACCCGCCACCCGACCTGCTGCAGGAGGCCCTGTGGTGCCTCGTCGCCCACGCCACCCTCGCGGTCGGCGACCGGCGGACGGGAGAGCGCGCCCACGTCGCACTCACCCCGGCCACGGACGAACTCGCCGGAGCGGGCAGTGGGCTGCTCTCCCCCGGCCCCGTGGCCCGGTACCTCGACGCCCTGACGGAAGCCCGCCGGCGCCCCCGCTGACCCCGCGGTGTGCCCGCCGCGCCGGTGTCCGCGGCGGGCACGCGGGCAGCGCAACCGGTCCCGCGCAACTCGCGGTTGAAAGCCCGGGCAAGCGGGCAGATACCTCGGTTCGGCGCCCCTCAACCGTGTCCATCATCACCCTGGGTGAATCGATCGTATGAGTTAGTGTTCGAAAACGTGAACTCCTCCTCACTGCCCTCTGACCAGCACGCTTCCGCGGTCGCCGCACTCGCACAGGCGCTTTTCGACGGCCGGTTGGCGCAATTTCACGCTCCCTGGCGCACGCTGTTCAGCACTCCGGCGTTCCGCTTCCGGGAGGGGCTGGGGCCGGACGCGCGCGCCGCCCTCTCCTACGAGCGGCTGCGCCTGGTCAACGAGGCGATCGACAGTCCCGAGGACCTCGTGACCGACGTGGAGCGGCTCGCCGCCCTCCACGAGTGGGCCGGGCCGGTGGACGCGGGCATGGCCACCGTGGCGAGCATTCACTACAACCTCTTCCTCGGCAGCCTCGTCGACCACGCGTCGGGACCGGTGCGCGACCTCCGGGAGTTCACCGAACTGAGAAGGACCGGCACCTTCCTCTGCACCGAGCTCGGCCACGGCAACAGCGCCTCGCAACTGGAGACCACGGCCACGCACGATCCGGCGACCGGTGGTTTCATCCTGCACACGCCCACGCCGACCGCCCGCAAGTTCATGCCCAACACCAGTTCGACGGGCGGCCCCAAGACCGGCGTGGTCGCGGCCCGGCTGATGACGGACGGCAAGGACCGGGGCGTCTTCCTCTTCCTCACCCCACTCAACGACGCGGCCGGGGACCCGGTGGCCGGGGTGGAGGTGCGGCGTCTCCAGCAGACCTCCACCAGCCCCGTGGACCACTGCCTCACCTCCTTCGACCACGTCCTCCTGCCCTACGAGGCCATGCTCCAGGCCGACCACGGACGCTTGACCCGGGACGGCCGCTTCACCAGCTCGATCGGCAGCGCCCGCAAGCGGTTCCTGCACTCCATAGGGCGGGTCACCACCGGCAAGCTCTGCATGAGCGCCTACAGCCTCGGCGTCACTCGGCACGCCGTGGCCGTCGCCGTGCGCCACGCGCACACCCGGCAGACCGCGGGGGTCACCGCCGGCGGCAGCGTCCCGCTGTTCGCGCACCGCAGCCACCACGCGCCCCTGCTGGACGCCGTCGCCACCACGTACGCCGCCACCCTCTTGCACCGCACCGCCGTACGGCGGTGGACCGATGCCGAGGCACAGGCGCACGCCACCCGTGACGGTGACACGGACGCGCACGCCGACGCGCGGGAGGACGGCGAGCGGTTCGCGGCCGTCGCCAAGGGCTGGATCACCTGGAAGGCCCGCCAGGTGATGACCGAGTGCCGCGAACGCTGCGGCGCCCAGGGGCTGTTCCTCGCGAACGGGATAGCCGGCCAGCTCGCGGCCAACGAGGGGACCATCACGGCCGAGGGTGACAACCTTGTCATCTGGGTGAAGTCCGCAGGCGAGATGCTGCTGGGAAACTTCACCCCCACGGAGCCCTCCGACACGCCTCCCGGCACACACGGCCTGACGGACCCCGACTTCCTCCAGGGCCTGCTGTCCGACGTGGAGCGGCTCTGGTACCGGAGGGCCCGCACCCGACTGCGCTCCGCGCCCTCCGGAAACCCCCTCGGTCGATGGAACGCAGCCGTGACGCCGGCACTCGAACTGGTCGACGCCCACGCCCACCGGCAGGCGGCCGAAGCGATGCTGACCGCGGCCACCCGCGCCACCGACACCGACGCACGTGCGCATCTGACCGCCCTGCACCGGCTCTTCGCCCTGCGCCAGGTGAGCGCCCACAGCGGGGACCTGCTCGCCGACGGACGGCTCACCGCCGCTCAGGTCCGCAACCTGCCCGACGAGACCGAGGCCACCGTCGCCGCGCTGGAACCGCACGCCCTGACGCTCGTCGAGGGATTCGCCGTCCCCGACGAGGTCCTCCTCGACCACCCCGTCCTGCACTCCGAGCCCCCCGTCGCATCCCAGCTCCTCCCTGCCTGAGGACGCCACGGGACCGCTTCGTCACTCCCCGCCCGGGCGGAGGCGGGCCCCTCCGTCGGCCGACCCGGTCGCCGCGGACTGCGCACTGCACCCGGCCGGGCACCGGAGCGCCTGAGCAGGGCCACGTCAGGTGGTCGCGTGCCCGAGGCCGGCGCCACCCGCGGGCGGCCCCTTCCTCTTCGACCGTCCGTGGTCGGGACCACTGTCGACTCCGACCTCTTGCACGGGCATACGGCATGCGGTCCGCTCTCCCGCCCGAGGGGAGCACCGGCCGCCCGCGCACGACACCGCCGCCGACGTATCGGTGAACGACGAAACCCCAGATCACACGAGGTGTGACCTGGGGTCCGACGGAGCCTCCTGTCGGATTCGAGCCGACGACCTACGCATGACAAGACCGCGAGCGGTCGTACCGCCGCGTGACGCACACCCCCACGAAGTGTCGTCGTTCCTGATCAGAGCGCATGCCCCGCGCCCTCCACCGCTGCCCAGTGCTGCACCCTCCAAGGGCGTCCGGCCACCCCTTGGTCACCCCAGGGACAACGCCCGTCCTCACGACGGGGCGCGGCCCCGTCGTCGGACCTCGACAGACACGCTGAGCGGTGGAGTCGAAGGCGCCGCCCCTCGCGTCGTCGGCTGAGCCGCGCGCACACAGGCACGAAGGGTCCGCAGCGGGCGCGTGGCGACTCCTACGCTTCCCGCAATCACCGACGAGGGACGGAGAGGCCACCGTGACGACCTCCGACGACAAGGCCATGAAGCGCATCGGGGAAGCCATATCGATGCAACACGCAGGCGACCTCGACGGTGCTGGGCAACGGTTCACCGAAATCTGGCAGGAGATCACCCCGAACGGCGACCCGTTCCACCGCACCGCACTCGGAGGCAAGCCCCCGATCAGCCGCGTGAACAACGCTCCAGGTCAACACACCTAGCGCTCGGCCCCGGCTCCGAGTTCTGCCAGGCAGGTCAGGGCCGGCAGAGCCGCGGCGATCGCCTGCCGCTGCGCCGGCGTCAACTGGGCTATCAGCGGGACCAGATGACGGCCCCGGTCCTCGTGCCGGGCCTGGCCGATCTGTCGGCCGCTGTCGGTGATGTGGACGAGTGCGGCGCGTCCGTCCGCCGGATCGGGACGGCGTTCCACGAGACCGTCGCGCTCAAGCCGAGTCACCAGCTGGGTGAGTCCGGGCTGGCTGATCTGTTCGGTCTTCACGAGCTCCGTCAGCCGTTTCGGGCCGCTTACGGCCAGTGTGTCCAGCACGGACAGCGTCGTGAACGACAGCTTCTGCACCGTGGGGAGCCGGATGTAGTAGCGATTGAAGTTCTCGATCGCTCTGGTGAGATCACCGACATCCAAGTCGGTGTTGTTGTCAACACGTTGAGTAGAAGTCACCCTGGAAATGTATCGCAGGCTTATATAAGCTACTGATCGATCGCGTGCCTGCGTTGCGTCCAGGCGCACGGCTTGCCGCACACCTCGGCGCAACGACGCGTCACCAGACTTGTAGAGCGCTAGGTGAGGAACACCCAATGACTGTGCAAATTGGCATCAACGGCTTCGGGCGCATCGGCCGCAACGTCTTCCGTGCGGCGGCCGCGCGGTCTTCGGAGCTGGAGGTCGTCGCTGTCAACGACCTGGGCGACGTGCCCACGATGGCCCACCTGCTCGCCTACGACTCGATTCTGGGGCGCTTCCCCGAGGAGGTCACCGCCGAGCCGGGTGGGATTCGCGTGGGTGACCGGACGATCAAGGTCCTCGCCGAGCGCGACCCCAGCGACGTGCCCTGGGGCAGCCTCGGAGTGGACATCGTGATCGAGTCCACCGGCGTCTTCACTGACGCCGCGAAGGCACGCTCGCACGTCGAGGGCGGAGCGAAGAAGGTCATCATCGCCGCTCCGGCCAGCGGTGAGGACATCACGGTGGTGCTGGGCGTAAACGACGATGCCTACGACCCCGAGCGCCACACCATCGTCTCCAACGCCTCCTGCACCACCAACTGTCTCGCCGTGCTCGCCAAGGTGCTGCACGACGCCGTCGGCATCGACGCCGGCATGATGACCACCGTCCACGCCTACACGCAGGACCAGAACCTCCAGGACGCCCCGCACAAGGACCTGCGCCGGGCCCGCGCGGCGGCACTGAACATCATTCCCACCTCCAGCGGCGCCGCCAAAGCGATCGGCCTCGTCCTGCCGGAGCTGGCCGGCCGGTTGGACGCCACCGCGCTGCGGGTGCCCGTCCCCACCGGCTCGGTCACCGACCTCACGGTCGTCACCCGGCGCGCCACCACGGTGGAGGAGGTGAAGGAGGCATACGCGGCGGCGGCCTCGGGGCCCTACAAGGGCCTGCTGTCCTCCGTGGAAGCGCCGTTGGTCAGCACCGACATCGTGGGCGACCCAGCCTCCTGCGTCTTCGACGCCGGGCTCACGCAGGTGTCCGGCCCGCAGGTCAAGGTCGTCGGCTGGTACGACAACGAATGGGGGTACTCAAACCGCCTCGTCGATCTCGCGCTTCTCATCGGAGCGTCTCTGTAGCTCCTCGCCGACCCGGCGTCTGCACCACCGCACGTCAGCAACGGTCGCGCTCGTAAGACGGCGCACAGCACACCCGACGGTACCGAGTCGTCGACCTGCCCGGATGCACGACGAACCCCCCACGCGACGCCACAAGGACGGACGAGATGAAGGAACCTCCCGAGTTACCTTTCGACAACCCCAGCGTGCTCGGCATCGCACCCCAGATGCGCGCACTGCAGCGAGAGCAGCCGATCACCAAGGTGCGCACCGCTGGTGGGGACGCCTGGCTGGTCACCCGCTACGACGAGGTGAGGACGCTACTCGCCGACCGTCGTCTCCGTCTCAGCAATCCCGACCGAGAACGGGCGGCCCAGAGCGCGGCCAGGGGATTCATGGTCGCGCTGATGGCTGGGGAGGACTGTGACACCGAGACCGCCAGGCACGGGCAGATGCGCAAGCTGCTCGTGCCCCGGTTCTCCACGCGCCGGATGAACCTGATGAAGGCGCGGATCGAACAGCACGTGGACGAGCTGCTGGACCAGTTGGCTGCCAGCACTCCACCGGTAGATCTGCACCGGGTGTTGTCGTTCCCCTTGCCGACCATGGTGGTCTGCGACCTCCTGGGCGTGCCGCTGGCCGACCGGGAGCGGTTCGGGCAGTGGGCGCGAGGCACCTTCGACCACAGCGACAACCAGCACTCGACGAACACCTATCAGAAGGTTGTCGACTACACGACGGAGCTTGTGGCGCGTAAGCGAGTCGATCCGGGCGACGACATCCTGTCCGAGCTGATCGCGGAGAAGGACGGCGCACTGTCCGACGCGGAGATCGCTCACCTGGGCAACGCCGTGCTGCTGTTCGGCTACGAGACCACCATCGTGCGCATCGACCTGGGCACGCTGTTGCTGCTGCGCAACCCGGCGCAGCGTGCCCAGCTGGCCGAGAACCCCGAGCTCGCGCCAGCCGCGGTCGAGGAGATCCTGCGCCTGGCCGTTGGAGGCAAGGGATCCAACGCGCTCATACCCCGCTACGCGCACAGCGACATCACCGTCGGCGAGACGGTGATCCGGGCCGGGGACATGGTGAGGCTGGCTATCGGTGCGGCCAACATCGACGAACGGGCGTTCCCCGGCGGAAGCCTGCTCGACCTCACCCGGGACAAGCCCATGTCACATCTGTCGTTCGGCCACGGCGCCCGGCACTGTATCGGCCGCACGCTGGCCCGGATCGAGCTGACCGCGGTCTTCGAGCGGCTGTTCCGCAGACTGCCGAACCTACGGCTCGCGGTCCCGGAGGATTCGCTGCGCTGGCAGGAGCACCGAATCACAGGAGGGTTCGACGAACTCCCCGTCACCTTCTGAGTGACATCGCACGAGCGAACACACGGCCACCCACCGGTCAAGGTCACAGGTGGCATGTACCGCAAGATCGAATCCTTCGGTCCGCCCGGACGTTTGACGCTCCTTCCCCACGCAGAGTCACGAGGACGAGGAACCATGACGGATACCTTCAGCGACTACGTCAACTGCACGCCCCTTCTCGACGACCGTGAGGCCCTCGACCAGTTCTACGAGGAGCACGGCTACCTCTACTTACACGGCGTTCTGGACCGTGAACTCGTTCGGGCCGTCGCCGAGCAGATACTCGAGGGCCTGGTCGCGCTCGGCCACGCCGTCCCGGGCACCACACTCGACACCCTGTCCATCGAGTCGTTCGAGGCAGTCGACGAGGTGGCGATGCACGACTACGCCGAGTACGACGACCTGTGGAACCACCCTTCGAGTCTCAAGGTCTGGGAGAAGGTCTTCGGCGAGCCCGTCTTCGTCTTCAAGTCGACGACGATCCGCTACTACCCCTCCGCCGCGGGCTCGCAGGAGCCGACCTTCCTCACGCCGCTCCACCAGGACGGCTTCTACATCGGCCCGAACAAGGACTTCCGCACCGTCTGGATACCGCTGCTCCCGACAACCTCCGGCAGAGGCGGCGTCGCCCTCGCCGACGGCAGCCACAAGAAGGGCCCGCGCGAGCACGTCGTCACCGAGAACTTCCGCCGCTTCGGCCACGCCGTGCGTGGTGTCCCGGCGGAGCAACTCGACGCGGATGAACGGTTGTTGTTCTCGCCGATGGAACCGGGCGACGTGATCGTCTTCCACGCCTTCACGTGCCACAAGTCCATCCCGAACGTCTCGGTGAACCCGGCGGGCATGCGGATGTCGATGGACACTCGTATCCAGCCCGCCTCCTCACATCGCGGGTTCAACGCCCTGACTCCCTGGCCGGAGTCCGCGAAGGACCCTTCCAAGGGCATCATGTCGAAGATCACCGGGACGCCGTCCAGCGTCGAGTGACGTCGTCACCCTCCCGCATCCACCCCAACCGTTCCTCACACATGCTCGGGTAGGCAGCGCATGACGAAACGCGAGGGCCTCTCCCCTCCGCAGGGGCCCAGCGCGACACCAGAGCCCTCGGCCGCAAGGAAACCGGAAGCCTCTGGCCTCGGTGGCATCGCCCTCGTGGTGGTGCTCACCGGGTACGCCCTGTCCATCGTGGACGCCTCCATCGTCAACGTGGCGCTGATCTCGATCAGCAACGACCTCCACAGCGGCCCCGCTGCATTGGAGCTCGTGGTCTCCGGTTACGTGCTCACCTACGCCCTCGGGCTGGTGTTGGGCGGACGTCTGGGCGACGCCTTCGGCAGACGGCGCCTGTACGCCTACGGACTCGCGGCGTTCACCGTCACCTCGGCGCTGTGCGGACTCGCTCCGACGATCGAGTTCCTCATCGTGGCCCGGCTGCTGCAGGGTGCCGCCGCGGCCATGCTCGTACCGCAGGTGCTGGCGACGATCCAGGCGGCCACCGAGGGACAGGTACGGGCCCGAGCGATCGGCATGTACGGCACGACCGCCGCCCTCGGCATGGTCATCGGGCAGATCCTGGGGGGCCTGCTGGTCTCGCTGGACGTCGCCGGGATCGGCTGGCGGTCGGTCTTCGTGATCAACGTGCCGATCGGAGTGGCCGCGCTCCTGGCCGTCCGGCGTGTCCCTGCCACCAGGGGCGACACGAAGCCGGGCTTCGACCCGTTGGGCACCGCGCTGTTCGGTGTCACCATGGTCTCTCTCCTGACCCTGGTCGTGGCGGGGCCCGACCTCGGCTGGCCGCTGTGGCTCTGGTCGCTGCTCGCGATCGCCGCAGTGGGAGCGCTGGCCCTCGTGCGGGCCGAACGCGCACTGGAGACTCGCGGCGGCTCACCGCTGCTCTCCCCGACGGTGCTGTCCCATCCGGGGATGCGCCGAGGACTGGCGGCCATGGTGCCGTTCTCAGCTGGGTTCGGCGCCTTCCTGTTCGTCTACGCGCTGCTCGCGCAGGGCCACTTCGGCTTCAGCGGGCTCGCCTCAGGCGGTGCTTTGGCCCCGTTCGCCGCGGCGTTCTTTGTGGTGGTGCAGTTCACCCCGAGGATCGTGGCGGCCCTGGGAGGGCGGATCGTCACCCTGGGCGCCTTTGTGCAGAGCGTGGGTCTGCTGCTGCTCGCGCTGGTGATCTGGCTTGGCTGGCCACGTCCCTCGCTGGCGCTCGTGCTCGTCGGGATCGCCCTCTTCGGCGTTGGCGCGGCGCTGATCGGCCCGACGTTGTTTCGGATGATCCTCGCCGACGTACCTCCCGCGCAGGCCGGCATGGGGAGCGGCGTACTGGTGACCAGCCAGCAGATGGCGACCGCACTGGGCACGACCATCGGCGGAACGCTCTATCTCTCCCTGTCCGCTTCGCTGTCGACGGTGTCGGCGGCCGTGTTCGTGCTTGGCCTGTTGGTGTGCTTCTCGCTGACCGTGTTCGTGATCAGCCTGAAGCTCCCCGACCCAGCTGGCTCCCGCGCCCGTCGACCCGCACGCTCTGATCCGGACCGCCTCGTGGACAACGGCGCGCCGTCCCCCGGCCAGCCCACAGGAAGAAGCGGAGGCAACTAAGTGCACTTACAGACGCGGACGGCCGTGGTGACCGGTGCGGCCGGCGGAATAGGCCTCGCCCTCAGCACCCGTTTCGCACGGTCCGACGTCGGCGTGGTGATGGCGGACGTCGACGATGACACACTGCGCCGCCGGGCCGCCGAACTCGCCGCACAGGGCGCCCAGGTCACCGCCGTGCCCACCGACCTGACCGACCCGGAAGCCGTCGGCCGGCTCGCGGACACGGCGTTCGACGTGCTCGGTGACATCGACGTGGTGTGCAACAACGCCGGGGTCCTGGGCCCGGTGGGAAAGCCGCTGTGGGAGGTGCCGCTGGAGCGGATGCGGCAGGTATTCGAGGTGAACCACTGGGCGCACGTCCTGGTGGCCCGTGCCTTCGTCCCGCGGTTGTTGGAGCGCGGACGGCCCGCCCATCTGATCCAGACCGCCTCGATGTCCGCCTTCGTCGTCGGCGCCGGTAGCGCCGCGTACGCCGCCTCCAAGCACGCCGACCTCGCGGTCTCACGCAGCCTGCGCGCCGATCTGCAGGGGAGTGGGGTGCGGGTGTCGGTGCTGTGTCCGGGCCGCGTTGACACCCCCATGGTCCAGGGCCTGACCGCCCCGCGTGGAGCGGGCGGCGACACCACGGTGAGCGCCGAGGACGTCGCCGAGCTGGTGTGGGACGCGCTCGGCTCCGACCGCTTCTACCTCTTCACCAACTCCGATGCCCGGCTGCGGCTGGGCGATCAGTTCGACGACGTGTTGCGTCATGTTTCCCTTCCACCCCCCTTCTCCAAGGAGAGCTGTGGCTCGCGACGAAAGTGACGAACGAGGCGACGAAGAACCGACCATCGACCTGGAAGCGGTGAGGGAGAAGTACCGGCAGGAACGCGACAAGCGCAGCGTCGGTCGCACCTACCAATCCGCGCGCGGTGACTTCGGCCGCTACGCGCGAGACCCCTACACGCGCTGGCAGGAACGCGAGCCGCTTGCCGATGAGGTGGACATCGCCGTCGTGGGGGCCGGCATCGGCGGGCTGTTGACCGGCGCCCACCTGCGCAAGGAGACCGGCCTTGAGCGTATCCGGCTGATCGACGAGGCAGGCGACGTCGGTGGCACCTGGTACTGGAACCGTTTCCCCGGCGTCCGATGCGACGTCGAGAGCTACGTCTACATGCCGCTGCTCGAAGAGATCGGCACGATACCCACCGAGAAGTACGCCACCGGGCCCGAGATACTCGCCCACCTCCAGAAGATCGCCCACAGGTACGCGCTCTACCGCGACGCTCTCTTCCAGACCACCGTCACCGAGCTCCGCTGGGACGAGTCGGCAGGAAGGTGGCTGGTGAGCACCGACCGCGGAGACCTGTTCCGAGCCAGGTACGTGGCGATGTCGATCGGTCTGATGCACCGTCCCAAACTTCCCGGGCTGCCCGGCCTGGAGACGTTCGCCGGACACTCCTTCCACGCCAGCCGTTGGGACTTCGACTACACCGGCGGCGACAGCACCGGCGGCCTGACCAAGCTGGCGGACAAGACAGTCGGAGTCATCGGCACCGGCTCGACCACCATCCAGCTCGCCCCGCACCTCGCCGAATGGGCCGAGAGGCTGGTCATCTTCCAACGCACCCCGGCCACGGTCGACGTTCGCGGCAACCGGCCCACCACATCCGACTGGGTGGACACCCTCGAGCCTGGCTGGCAGCAGCGCCGGATGGAGAATTTCCACGCGTTGACCTCCGGCGTCCCGCAGGAGGAGGACTTGGTCCAGGACCGCTGGACCCAGACAACGGCACAGCTGGCAGCGGCGATTCTGCCCACCGGCGACACCGAGGGCGACCCGAAGGAGCGGGCTCTCGCGGCCGAGCGGGCGGACTTCCACAAGATGGAGGAGCTACGCGCCCGCATTGATAGCGTCGTCACCGACCCAGCGACCGCCGCAGCCCTCAAGCCGTACTACCGCGTGTACTGCAAGCGCCCCTGCTTCCACGACGGTTACCTCCAGACCTTCAACCGGCCCAACGTGACGCTCGTCGACACCCAGGGGCAGGGCGTGGAGCGGCTGACCCGTACCGGGGTGGTCGCGAACGGCCAGGAGTACCCGGTCGACTGCCTGGTCTTCGCCACCGGCTACGAGCACGAGTTCGCCGTCCCGTACACCGACCGCGCCGGCTACGACATCGTCGGCCGGGATGGCGGGAGGCTGTCGGAGAAGTGGGTGGGGGGAGCGCACACCCTGCATGGGCTGCAGGTGAGCGGCTTTCCCAACTGCTTCATCCTGTCCAAGGTCCAGGCCGGCCGGCACGTCAACATCGCCTACATGCTGGGCGAGCAGACCCGGCATCTGGCACACATCGTCAAGTCCGTCGAGGAGCGCGGCTCTCAGGTGGTGGAAGCCTCCGAGGCCGGCGAGAAGGAGTGGGTCGAGGAGATCCTCCGGCTCGCCGCGAACGACAACGACTTCCTTGAGAACTGTACACCCGGCCTCTACAACAACGAGGGCGACCCCAACGGGCTCCCCCTGCTCAACTCCAGTTACGGCGGCGGCTCGGTGGAGTTCGTGAACATCCTCAGGCGCTGGCGTGAGGCGGGCGACCTCGCTGGGCTCGAACTGCGCTGACCCCATCCCCTCGGCGAAAGGCGGCAACGCCCATGGACATCACGCCGTTACCCGGCGTCGCTCTCGGCGCTGTTGTGCACGGCGCCCGTGTCACAGGCGACATGGACAAGAATCGACTAGCGGAGATCTGGGCAGCGCTCGACGCACATCTCGTGCTCGTCTTCCGTGGCCACCAAACCCCCACCTATGCGCAGTTCCTGGCCTTCGGGCGCCTCTTCGGGCACATCCCGAAGACCGGTCTGACCAGGGGCGCACACCCCGACCACAACGAGATCCTGATCGTCTCCAACCTGGTGGAGGACGGCCGCAAGATCGGTGTGGGCGACGCGGAGTGGATGGCCTGGCACACCGACTACTCCTTCCGCCCCCGTGTCTCCCAGCTCGGTTTTCTGGAGGCGATGGAAGTGCCGGCCTCCGGCGGCGGACAGACGCACTTCACCGACATGTACGCCCTGTACGAGTCGTTCTCGCCCGAGGAGCGCCTGCGTCTGCACCCCCTCCGGGTCCGGCACGCCCTGCGCACCGGGTACGAGGAGACCATCGAGGAGGAGCTCCAGGGGGAGGTGTCCCTCGAAGAGGGTGCCGCACACATCCAGCCCGAGGACGGCACCTCCACCATCCATCCCCTCATCGCCCGCAACCCCCGCACAGGCCGTCAGTCGGTCTACGTCAGCACCCTGAACACCAAACGGATCGTGGACCTCACTCCCGACGACAGCCGCAAGCTGCTCGAAGAACTGCTGTCGCACGCGGGCAGGCCCCAGCACACGTACGCCCACACCTGGCAGCCCGGGGACATCGTCATGTGGGACCAACTCGGCACCGTCCACGCCAAGCAGCCCTTCGACCCGGCCGAACGGCGCGTCATGCGCCAGGTCGTGAGCATCTTCAACGACCCGAACGCCCCCTGGCACGCGGAGGTCACCCTATGAGCGCCGCTCCCGCCTGCCTCAGCCACAGCCGACTCACGATCACCCCGGCGCTGCGTGCCGCCGTCGACCGGCTCGACCGCCGCTCACGTCACCAGGCGGCCTACCACTTCGGTTGGGTCACCGCCAGCGGTGTGCCCACCACGGCCGACGCCGGCAAGGCCGTGCGGCCGGCGCTCGCGCTGCTGTCGGCTGAGGCGGTCGGCGCGCCGCCCAAGGTCGCTCTGCCCGGCGCGGTGGCCGTGGAGCTCGTGCACAACTTCTCCCTGGTGCACGACGACCTGATGGACGGTGACGAGGAGCGCCGGCACCGGCACACGGTCTGGAAGCTGTGGGGTACCTCCAGCGCCGTCCTGACCGGTGACGCGATGCTGGCGCTTGCCCAGGAGGTGCTGCTGGACACCGAGTTGCCGACGGCGGCGCCGGCCGCCCGGCTACTGGCACGCACCACCCGGCACCTGATCCGCGGCCAGGTCCAGGACCTGGCATTCGAGCAGCGCCGCCACGTCACGGTCGAGCAGTGCGTCGACATGGCAGCGGGCAAGACGGGCGCACTGCTGTCGGCGAGCGCCTCGATCGGCGCCGTTCTCGCCGGAGCACCTGAGACGACGGTGGAGGCGCTGGCGCTCTACGGCGACCAGGTCGGCGTCGCGTTCCAGCTCGTCGACGACGTTCTCGGCATCTGGGGCGACCCGGCCGTCACCGGCAAGCCGGTCCACTCCGATCTGCGTGCCCGTAAGAAGTCCCTTCCGGTAAGCCACGCGCTGAACCAGGACGGTCCGCTCAGAGAAGAGCTGGACACCTGGCTCAACACCCCCGGCGAGCCCGACGAGCGAGAACTGCGGCGTGTGGCCGGCCTGATCGAGGCCGCCGGCGGCCGGGACTGGGCACTGACCGAGGCCGCCCGGCGGATGGCGCTGGCCGAGGACGCGCTGCGCGGCGTCGAGCTGGACACCGGCGCGCGGGGCGAACTCCTCGCGCTCGGGCGGTTCGTCGTCGACCGCGAGGTCTGATCCCCAGGCCTACCTCCGCCCCCGCCCCCGCCTATCCGCCCCGCGACCTCCGACCGGCGAGGCCCCCTGACAAGGGCCCCACCGATCCCTCTGAACTCCCACCCACCACCAAGGATTTGCCATGCCACAGGACATCGACTTCCACATACCCCTGCCGACTCGGCAGAGCCCGGATCACGTCCGCGCAGACACCGAACAGCTCGTATGGCCACGCTCGCTGGGACTGATCAAATCCGAGGAGGCGGCGACACGTCACCTGCGCGGCGGCTACGCCGACCTGGCCTCCCGCTTCTACCCCCACGCCACTGGAGCCGAGCTGGACCTTGGCGTCGACCTGATGTCCTGGTTCTTCCTCTTCGACGACCTCTTCGACGGGCCGCGTGGTGAGAACCCGGAGGAGACCAGGAAGCTCACCGACGCGGTCGCGGCGGCTCTGGACGGCCCCCTCCCCGACACCGCGCCCCCCATCGCACACGGCTTCGCCGACCTCTGGCGGCGCACCTGCGAGGGCATGACGCCCGCCTGGTGCGCGCGCAGCGCCCGACACTGGCGCAGCTACTTCGACGGCTACGTCGTCGAGACGGACAGCCGCTTCAGGGACGCACCGTACGACTCCGCCGCCCAATACCTGGTTATGCGTCGGCAGACCATCGGAGTGCAGCCGACGGTCGACCTCGCGGAGCGCGCGGGCCGTTTCGAAGTGCCGCACCGGGTCCTTGACAGCGCGGTGCTCTCCGCGGTGCTCCAGATCGCCGCCGACGTCAACCTGCTGCTGAACGACATCGCCTCGCTGGAGAAGGAAGAGGCGCGCGGCGAGCAGAACAACATGGTCATGATCCTGCGCCGGGAGCACGGGTGGTCCACGGACCGCAGCGTCGCCCACATCCAGAACGAGGTGCGCGTACGCCTGGAGCAGTACCTCGTGCTGGAGTCCTGCCTGCCGCGGGTCGCCGACACCTACCGCCTCGACGAGGCCGAACGCCATGCCCTGGAGCGCTACCGCGACGACGCGGTGCGCACCGTGATCCGAGGTTCCTACGACTGGCACCGCTCCTCGGGCCGCTACGACGCCGAGTTCGCGCTCGCCGCCGGTGCCCAGGGCTACCTGGAGGAGCTCGGCAGCACCGCCCGCTAGCGACCGCGGGACCGCACGAGAGCAGCGTACGCGCCCGAGCGGCGGCACAGCTGTCGACGGTCCGCAAGCAGTCGCCAACAGACCTGCACAGACAGGAAGTTGAGGACCAAATGACCGAGCAGACCACCTTCTCGGCGGGAACGGCGCCCGGGGCGCTCCCCGTCGTGGGGCACGCCCTCCAGATGATGCGTCACCCCGTGAACTTCATGACCTCACTGTCAGCCCACGGCGACCTGGTCGACATCAGGATCGGCCCCATCACGGCTTACGTCCCCACCCACCCCGAACTGCTGCGCCACGTCCTGACCAACGACAGCGTCTTCGACAAGGGTGGCGTCTTCTACGACCGCGCGCGTGACATCGCCGGCAACGGCCTGGTCACCTGCCCCTTCTCCGACCACCGCCGCCAACGCCGGCTGATGCAGTCCGCGTTCACCCGAGGCCAACTCAAGCGGTACGCCGAGGCCATGCGGGCTGAGATCGAGGACACCGCGTCGCGTTGGCGGGACGGCACGGTCGTCGACGCGTTCCAGGAGATGTACGGCATGGCGCTGCGGACGGTCGGCCGCACCCTGTACTCCACGCCCGTCAGCCCCGAGCTCACGGCGAAGGTGGAACGCTCCTTCGACGTCGTGCTCAACGGCCTGTTCCGGCAGATGTTCATGCCGGCCTCGATCCGTCGTCTGCCCCTGCCCTCACAACGCCGCTACCGGAGCAACCTGGCTTTCCTGCACCAGACCACGCAGCAGCTCGTCGACGACTACCGCAGCTCCGAAGGCGAGCGCGACGACCTGCTCGCAGCCCTGATCGCCTCGCGCGACGACGACGGCGGCCGGCTCGGCGACAAGGAGATCCACGATCAGGTCATCACTGTCATGGCTGCCGGTACCGAGACCGTGGCCGGTACCCTGACCTGGGTCTTCTACCTTCTCTCCCAGCACCCGGAGATTGAGGCCGCGCTCTACGACGAGATCGACACGGTCCTCGACGGCCGCGCCCCGGAGTGGGAGGACCTGCCGAAGCTCTCCCTGGCCGACCGGATCATCTCCGAGACGCTGCGGCTGCACCCGCCGGCCTGGCTGTTCACGCGCCTCACCGTCTCACCGACCGAGCTGGCGGGCCGTCAGCTGTCGCCCGGCTCCACCGTGGTCTTCAGCCCCGCCGCCGTCGCCCAGTACGAGGGCGCCTTCGACAACCCCACGAATTTCGACCCCGACCGTTGGCTTCCGGACCGTGTCGCGCCGGCCTCCCGGCACGCCTTCGTGCCTTTCGGCACCGGCGCCCGCAAATGCATCGGCGACCTCTACGCACGTACCGAGGCTACTTTGGGGCTCGCCACCATCCTCGGTAGCTGGCGGGTCACGTGCGAGCCCGGTATGGACATACGCCCGGTCCCGTTGACCACCGTCTACCATCCGCGCCGGCTGCGCCTGAGGCTGGACGCGCGTACCCCTCGACGGACGACCGTCCCCGCACCGGCCGGGGGCGACGCGACGTGAGCGGGGCAAACGTCGTCCTGGCCCAGCCGCGCGGCTTCTGCGCGGGCGTGCGGCGCGCCATCGGCATCGTCGAGCGGGCGTTGGACCTGCACGGGGCACCGGTGTACGTGCGCAAGGAGATCGTGCACAACCACCACATCGTCTCGGAACTGCGGAAGCGCGGCGCGGTCTTCGTCGACAGCGAGGAGGAGGTCCCGCCGGGCGCGGTCTGCGTCTTCTCCGCACACGGTGTCTCTCCCGAGGTGCGCTCCTCCTCTGCCAGCCGGCAGCTCGACGTCATCGACGCCACCTGTCCGTTGGTGGCCAAGGTCCACCAGGAAGCGGTGCGCTTCGCCCGTGATGACCGCACCGTCCTCCTCGTCGGGCACGAGGATCACGAGGAGGTCGAAGGCGTCCTCGGCGAGGCTCCCGAGAGGATCGTCGTCATCGAGACCGAGGACGACGTACGGCGCCTCGAACTGCCGGACGACACACCGGTCGCCGTCCTCACCCAGACCACCCTGTCCTTCGACGAGACCGCGCGTGTGGTCGAGGCCCTGAGTGCCCGCTTCCCCGACCTGATCACCCCCGGCGACGACATCTGTTACGCGAGCCAGAACCGGCAGAACGCCGTCAAGGACCTCGCACGCGACAACGACCTGGTTCTGATCGTCGGCTCACGCAACTCCAGCAACTCGCTGCGCATGGTCGAGGTGGCCCGTGACCACGGTGCCGCTGCGCATCTGGTGCCCGACGAACAACACCTCGAAGAGGTGTTGCTGAAGGACGTGTCGTCCGTCGGGATCAGCGCGGGAGCCAGCGCTCCGGAGGTGCTCGTCGAGGGGCTCCTCGCCCGGCTGGCCGAACTCGGCTTCGGCCAGGTCGAGCTCCAGCGTGGCATCGCCGAGGACGTCGTGTTCTCCATGCCCGGCCGGCTGGCCGACCCGGTCAGTGGCCGCGTCCCGCGGACCCCGCTGGCCGGCGAGGTCTCGCCCGCACCCGACGGGGTGCGATGAATCAACCACCGCACAAGGGGGATCGCGTCATGGCACGCCTGGAGCAGATCCGAGGACCGCAGGACCTCAGAGCCCTTTCCCCGCACGCGGCCCGCACACTGGCGCCGCAGATCCGGCAGCTGTTGGTGGACACCTGCACCGCGAACGGCGGCCACCTCGGCCCCAACCTCGGAGTCGTCGAACTGTCCATCGCCCTGCATCGCGTCTTCGACTCCCCGCGCGACAAGATCCTCTGGGACACCGGCCACCAGGCCTACGTCCACAAGATCCTCACCGGCCGTACCGAAGCGCTTGCCACGCTCCGCCGCACCGGTGGCACGTCGGGCTACCCCTCCCGCGCGGAGTCCGCGCACGACGTCATCGAGAACTCGCACGCCTCGACCTCCCTGTCCTGGGCGGACGGCCTCGCCCGCGCCGACGCCCTGCTTGGCCGAAGTGACCGCGCCGTGGTCGCCGTGTTCGGCGACGGTGCGCTCACCGGTGGTATGGCCTGGGAAGCCCTCAACAACATCGCGGCCGCCCCGGAACGCCCCGTCGTGATGGTGCTCAACGACAACGGCCGCTCCTACGCCCCCACAGCCGGCGCCGTCGCCGGACACCTCGCCGACCTGCGCGCGGGTGACGGTCCGCGCACCCTCTTCGAGAACCTGGGGCTGGACTACCTCGGCCCCGTGGACGGCCACGACATCGAGGCGGTGGAGACGGCACTGCGGGCGGCCGTCGCTCTGCGCACGCCTGTGGTGGTCCACTGTGTCACCGAGAAGGGCCGTGGTCACCTCCCCGCGGAGCAGGACCACATCGACCGCTTCCACGCCGTGCGTGCCACCGTCACCCAGAAACCGGGGAGCGCGCCCAGCTGGACGTCCGTGTTCGGTGCCGAGCTCGCCGAGCTCGCAGTCGAACGACCGGACGTGGTAGCCGTCACTGCGGCCATGCTCGATCCGACCGGGCTCGGGGAGTTCGCCCGTCGCCACCCCGAGCGCATCATGGACGTGGGCATAGCCGAACAGCACGCCGTGACCGCCGCGGCCGGACTCGCCTTCGGTGGGCTGCACCCGGTCGTCGCGCTGTACTCCACCTTCCTCAACCGTGCCTTCGACCAGCTTCTGATGGACGTGGCCCTGCACCGGGCCCCGGTCACCTTCGTCCTGGACCGGGCCGGGGTGACCGGAGACGACGGTCCCTCGCACAACGGCATGTGGGACCTGTCGCTGCTGAACCTGGTGCCCGGACTGCGGCTGGCGGCCCCGCGTGACGCCGCCACCCTGCGGCACGCCCTGCGGGAGGCCGTGGCCCACGACGACGGCCCCACCGCCCTGCGCTTTCCCAAGGGGTCCAGCGGTGCGGACCAACCGGCGGTGGAGACACTCGGCGAGATGGACATCCTGCACCTCGGCGAGCGTCCCGACGTTCTGCTGGTTTCCGTCGGTGTCATGGCCACCACCTGTCTCGAGGTCGCCGCACGGCTGGGGGAGCGAGGCATCGGTGTCACCGTCGTGGACCCCCGCTGGGTCAAGCCGATACCGCCCGAGCTGACCCGCCTCGCCCTCGATCACCTGCTGGTCGCCACGGTCGAGGACAACGGTCGGGTCGGTGGCGTGGGGGCACGCGTCGCCCAGGAGTTGAGTGGGACCAGTTCGGCGGGCCTGCCGGTGCACGTCTTCGGCATCCCGCAGCACTTCCTCGACCACGGCTCGCGGGGCGACGTCCTGGAGGCCAGCGGCCTCACCCCGGGCCACCTCACCGACGCGCTGTTGGAGGCTCTGCCCTCCAGACGGCGGACCCGGAACGGAGCCACCACCTCCCTCGCCGTCGGCTGACGTCGAGCACACCCTTGAGGGCGCTGCCGCTCTCCCACGAAACCACGGCTTCACACGGCACGCGGTCATCAGCCAGCATCCGGTCCGGCCCGGACCGGCCGATCACATGGGGGAACTGTCATGCCTGTCGATCTCGGAGTGCCGACGGTGCCGTCGAGGCTGACCCGAGCGGTACGTCGTCGGGTCAGCCGTCAGATCCACGTGGGGGCCGTACCCGTGGGCGGCGAAGCCCCGGTCTCGGTCCAGTCCATGACCACGACCCCTACGTCCGACATCGGTGCCACACTCCAGCAGATCGCCGAACTGACCGCTTCCGGCTGTCAGATCGTCCGCGTCGCCTGCCCGACGCAGGACGACGCCGACGCGCTGTCGACGATCGCGCGCAAGTCGCAGATCCCGGTGATCGCGGACATCCACTTCCAACCGAAGTACGTGTTCGCCGCCATTGAGGCCGGGTGCGCGGCCGTGCGTGTGAACCCGGGCAACATCAGGCAGTTCGACGACAAGGTCCGCGAGATCGCGCGGGCCGCCAAGGATCACGGCACTCCGATCCGTATCGGGGTCAACGCGGGCTCGCTCGACCGTCGGCTGCTCAAGAGATACGGCAAGGCCACCCCCGAGGCGCTGGTCGAGAGCGCGCTGTGGGAGGCGTCGCTGTTCGAGGAGCACGACTTCCGCGACATCAAGATCTCCGTCAAGCACAACGACCCCGTCGTCATGGTCGAGGCGTACGAGCAGCTCGCCGAGCGGTGCGACTATCCGTTGCACCTGGGAGTGACGGAGGCGGGTCCGGCCTTCCAGGGCACAGTCAAGTCGGCTGTCGCGTTCGGCGCGCTGCTGTCCCAGGGCATCGGCGACACGATCCGCGTCTCGCTGAGCGCTCCGCCCGCTGAGGAGATCAAGGTCGGCCTGCAGATTCTCGAGTCCCTGAACCTCAAGCAGCGTGGCCTGGAGATCGTGTCCTGTCCCTCCTGCGGACGCGCCCAGGTCGACGTCTACAAGCTTGCCGAGGAGGTCACGGCCGGACTGCAGGGTATGGACATCCCGTTGCGCGTGGCCGTCATGGGCTGCGTGGTGAACGGCCCCGGGGAGGCCAGGGAAGCGGACCTGGGCGTCGCCTCCGGAAACGGCAAAGGGCAGATCTTCGTCAAGGGCGAGGTCATCAGGACCGTACCCGAGTCGAAGATCGTCGAGACGCTCATCGAGGAGGCGTTCAAGCTGGCTGAGCAGACGCAGCAGGACGAAGCGGACGACCCTGCCCAGGCCGCGCACTCCACGGAACCGGAGAGCGCCACGTGAGCACACGGCGTTCCCCCGTTACCGTTTCTGTGGCCCCGCGATGGGGTGCCTGGCCCCCGGGTCCGGTATGGCGGTGTGCCCCCTGCCGAGGTCATGGCCGGGGGCCTCCTCGATGCTGCGAGAAGAGAATTCGACGTCTTTACTCGCTCTTCTTGTCGCCTTGTTCGTTGTCCCCGAACAGACGGCGGGCTCGCTCGGCGAGACCTGTGGAGAGCTTCTCCGTGACCGAGCCGGCCCGGCCAAGGGTCTCGTTGCCGAGGCTCACGGCGGCATCGACACGCCTCGCACCTGTCACAAGCGCCTTGTCCCTCGCCTCGGTAGCTGCGTCCGCCCATCGCCTGGCCTCCGACGGCTGATAACCGGACTCGATCCCGAGTCGGGCATGAAAGCCGTGGACGTCCGTAGTGACGTGATTGATCGACCGGACCAGGGTCGGAGACTTGTTCGGATTCAGCAGCACCTTGGCGTTGGCCGTACCGGCAGCCGTATTCATCCTGGCCACCAGACGCTCGGTGGTCCGCGAGATGTGTTCCATCCGGGCCTTCCGGGCAGCCTTCAGCCCGAGACGGTGTCCGTTCAACTCGTCCGGCGACGCGTCCAGCACCCGGTCCAGTTCGAGCACGACGCCCGCGTCCTGCAGTTGGAAACACCGGGCCAGAACGGCGAGCCACTCACGCACCTCGGACTCGGCGTCCTTGGCCGTCGCGGTGAGGTCACCGATCTTGGTCTTCTGCTCCATCTTCTCCGCGAGCGCGTCGAGCTGGCACAAGGCGTATGCCTGAG
>NZ_AUKR01000015.1:0-144601 GCF_000424845.1 Streptomyces sp. TAA040
TGAGGGGTTAAGGCTCCCAGTAGACGACTGGGTTGATAGGCCAGATATGGAAGACCTGTGAGGGTTGGAGTTGACTGGTACTAATAGGCCGAGGGCTTGTCCGTAGGTGCTCGCGTCCACTGTGTTGGTTCTGAGACAGCAACCAGACCCCATACACATGTCATTCCCCGTTTTCGGGTGGGTGGGGTGTGTGTGCGGGTGGTGTGTGTTTCATTGTGTTTCGGTGGTTATAGCGTGAGGGAAACGCCCGGTCACATTCCGAACCCGGAAGCTAAGCCTTTCAGCGCCGATGGTACTGCATGCGGGAGTGTGTGGGAGAGTAGGACGCCGCCGAACAATTCTTGAGCCCGGTCTTCCGAAGTTTTCTTCGGGGGGCCGGGCTTTTTCTTGTGCGGTCACCCCGCGTTCACCTTGCACCTCCACCATCCGAGGCATGGGGACGACAGCGCAGTTGAGGGCAGCCGGCCTGCGGGTCGGGGACGCAGTGGTGCTTCCTTCGTACGGCGGCGAGCAGGCGGCGCGGGCGCTGCTGGAGATCGGCGCGGTACCGGTCTTCGCGGACATCGACGCCCGAAGTCTCTGCCTCGACCCGCGGTCCGCCGAAGCTGCTCTGACGCCGCGTACCACCGCCGTGATGCCCGTCCACCTCTTCGGTCACCCGGCCGACCTCGTCGGGTTCCACGAGCTGGCCCAGCGGCGCGGCCTGCGGGTGCTGGAGGCGGGGGAGCGGCCGCCCTTCGGTTCCCTCTCGGCCGAGGCCCTGCACCGCCGGCGCTGCGCTGCCCACCTCGACGAGCGGTTGCGCGGAGTGGTCGTCCCGACCGTGGCACAGGGGGTGGAGCACACCTATGAGCAGTACGTGGTGCGCGTACCGGGAAACGGACGGCCGGACCGGGACGCCTTCAAGCAGGCCATGCGCTCGCGCGGGGTCGCGTGCAGGGTCCCGATACCGACCCCGGCCCACCGGACGCACGGCCTGCGCAGCGAGCTCCGGCTTCCGGAAACGGAGCGCGCCGCAGCCGAGTCCCTCGCGCTGCCGGTACACGCCGGAACCTCGCGACGGGACCTGCAGCGGATAGTGGCGGCCTGTCGCGCGCTCGGCGGGCTTCTGCTGGAACCGGCCTGACGCGGGAGGCCGTTCGGGCCCGTTGACGACGGCCCCGGCGGTTCCGGGGACGGTCGGGTCCTGCTCCGCGAGACGGTGCCGATGTGCCTCGGGGCCCTGGTGATCAGGTATGCTCTGTGACGTCGATGCGCCCCAATAGCTCAGTCGGCAGAGCGTCTCCATGGTAAGGAGAAGGTCAACGGTTCGATTCCGTTTTGGGGCTCCGAGAAAGACTGAGGGCCACACCGGACGGTGTGGCCCTCAGTCTTTCCCACGCTCTCCCCGCTATTCGGGGACGCGCATCGCGACGATCGCCATGTCGTCGGACGGGGCGTCAGCGGCGAATCGCTCCACCGCCCGCATGATGCGTGCCGCGACCGCGCCGGCGGTGAGACCGGTGCAGGCGGCGAGGCAGTCCATCAGCCCGTCGTCGCCCAGCATCCGCGTGCCCTCGCGGCGTTCGGTCACCCCGTCGGTGACGCACAGCAGCACGTCCCCGGGGTCGAGCGTCAGCGTCTGCTCGTAGAGCTCCAGGTCCTCCATCACGCCCAGCAGCGGCTGCGGCTCCGCGGCCGGTTCGACGCTGCCGTCCGGCCGCAGCCGCAGGGGCAGCGGGTGGCCGGCGCACACCACCTTCAGCACCGCGCCGCCGTTCTCCTGCGGCCAGAGCTCGCCGTAGAGCAGGGTGAGGAAGCGGCTGCGCGCCCCCTCGTCGAGGATCGCCGCGTTCAGGCGCTCGAGTACGGCCGGGCCGCTGAACCCCTCCCTGGCCAGCAGCCGGAGGGCGTGGCGCGCCAGTCCGGTGACGGCGGCCGCCTCGGGCCCGGTGCCGCAGACGTCGCCGATGGCGAAGCCGTAGGCACCGTCCCGGATCGGGAAGAGGTCGTAGAAGTCGCCGCCTACCTCGTTGCCCTCGCCGGCGGCCCGGTAGATCACCTCGACTTCCACCCCGGGGACCTCGGGCAGCTCCGGGGGCAGCAGACTCCGCTGGAGGGACTGGCTGATGGCCGTCCGCTCCGAGTAGAGCCGGGCGTTGTCGAGAGCGAGGGCCGCCCGGCGAGAGAGGTCTTCGGCGAGTTCGAGGATCTCCTGCCGGAACCGCTCGTCGGTGGGCTTGCCGAGCGTCAGCATCCCGATCACCCGGTTGCGGGCGACCAGCGGGAGCACCACGGTCTCCCCGCCGACCGCGGAGGCGGTGGCGAGCGAGGTACCGGGCGTGTGCGAGGGCGGGTCCCCGAGCAGCAGGTTGCGCAAGGAGGTGCGCAGGGCGCTGGAGTGGGCGGCATCGCTGGGTGCGCTCCACGACCGGGCTCCCGGGGCCGGTACCGGCTCGGGCGGATCGACCTTCGAGAGCAGTGCCTTGAGTCCGTCGATGCGGTCCTCGTCCTCGTGGAGCACGTAGGAGAGTTCGGGGTCGGAGGCCTGGTCCGCGATGGTGTAGACGGCGCACCAGGCGGCCAGCGTGGGCACCGTCATCTGGGCCATCAGGGCCAGCGTCTGGTCGCGGTCCAGGGTGCCGGCGAGCAGGTCGGAGGCCTCGACGAGGAAGGAGAGCGAGCCGCGGCGCAGCCGTTCGAGCTCCGTCAACCGGGCCGACTCCACGGCCAGTGCGATCCGGTCGGCCGCGAACTGGAGGCGCAGGGCCTCCTCGTTGGTGTAGCGGCCGGCGGTCTCCGCGGCGACCCCCACCGCGCCGGTGAGCCGTCCCTCGACCTTGAGCGGGACGGTCACCACCGAGCGCATGCCGGTTCCGGCCAGCAGCGGCACCGCGCCCGGAACCGCCGTCAGATCCTCGTGCACGCTGGGCATCCGGGCGTTGCCGTAGCGGCCGCTGCCGGTCTCTACGGGGACCCGGGCGAACCGCTGCCGGGCGGAGGGGAGGCCGGTGGAGGCCCGGACCTCCAACTCGGTCTCGTCATCGGTGGCCAGGAGCAGGTAGGCGGCGTCGCCGTCGAGCATGTCGCGGGCCCGTTCCACGGTGCGCTGGAGCAGCCCGTCCAGGTCCTCCGGCGGCGGGGAGCCGATGAACATCTCGAACGGATCGGTCGACTGGCGTTCCCGCTGGTCGGCCGCGGACTCGGTCTGCGGCACCCGTTGGGGTGACTGCAGGACGGCGCGCTCGTGGTCCCGGACGAGCAGGCACACGGTCGAGGGCTCGCCGCCGGCGTCCCGGATGCGCAGGTGCGAGGCGTAGACCGGCACCGTCCTCCCGGCCGAGTCGCGGAAGCCGTAGGTGCCCTCCCAGCGCGAGAGGGTGAGTGCCTCGGCGATGCCGGTGCCGGTGCCCGGGGTGTGTGGCCAGGCCGCGAAGTCGCTGAACGGCTTCCCGAGCACCTGCCGTGTCCGGTGCCCGAACAACTGGCGGGCGTCCTCGTTCCAGGCGGCGACGACTCCTCCGGTGCCCACCTGGACTACCGCGACCCGGACCCGGGTGGCGGCCAGCGGGAGTGCGGCGTCCGGGAGCTCGGGGCCGGAGCTGCGCATCCCCACCGGGCGCTCGGGGAGGTCGAGCCGGAACCACACGCGCTTGTCGGTGGAGCTGTAGTCGACGCCCCAGTGGCTCGCCAGCGAGGCGCAGAGCAGCAGGCCGCGGCCGCCCTCGCGGTCCGGTCCGGGGTAGAGGCCGCGGGCCGCGTCGTGCATCGGCAGTTCCCGCTCGGGGTAGTGGTCGGCGACCTCGATCCGGACGCCCTCCTCGTCGCGCAGGCAGAAGACCTCCGCGGTGGTGCCCGCGTGCACCACCGCGTTGGTGACCAGTTCGCTGGTGAGGACCACGGCGTCGTCGATGACGTCCGCGAGTCCCCAGCCCTGGAGCGTGTCGCGCACGAAACCGCGGGCGGTCGCCACCGACCGTCCGGCCGGCTCGAAGGTGGCCGCGGCCCGTGCGGTGATCACTGGTCTCCCCATGGGTTTCTCGACGTCGCCGTCCGTGTCTGCTTCGTCGCTCGGCGTGCGCTGTCCGACGACCTGCGTCAGTGGTGCTCGCTCGGCGCTCTGCCTGTCCACCGCGGCGCCTCTCCGTTGCCCGTTGTGCCGTGTCCGCCGACGTTTCCCCGTTGCCGACCGGGCCGTCCGCCGCGCCGCGTGCCGCGGGTCGGGGTAGACAGCCGGAGGCCAGGTTACTTACGTTCGCGGTGCGTGTGGGTGCCGGATGCGGGTGTTTCCCCCTGGACCCTCCTGGTCTGCGATGTGCGATGCTGCCGAACTGTTATCGCCTGGTTCGGTCGGGGTGAAACACTGGGAACGCTCGAAGAAGTACCCGGGCGCAATGGTCGACCCTGCGGGAGGGACACGGTGGAGTCTGGCGTATCAGCGCGGGGCACGAACGCGCGCTCGAAAGGCGGACGAGCCCGGCGGACGGGGACTGTCGAAGTCGACGCCGCGTCGGTGGACAGGCTGCGGTTCGCGCTGCTGGCGATGCGGGAGGGGAACTTCCGCAAGCGGCTCACCGTCACGGGTGACGGGCCGATGGCCGAGATCTCGGCCCTCTACAACGAGGTCGCCGACCGCAATCTTCACCTCGCCAACGAGCTGAGCCGGGTCCGCCGGGTGGTCGGCCGGGACGGGAAGCTCACCGAGCGGTTGGAGGCCGGTGCCGCCGAGGGCTCGTGGGCCTCCGCCATCGACGCCTCCAACGCGCTCGTGGACGACCTGGTCCGGCCGGTGTCCGAGGTGGGCCGGGTGCTGACCGCCGTCGCGGACGGTGACCTGGAACAGCGGATGGACCTCCGCGCCCAGGGACCGGACGGCGCCGCCCAGCCGCTGCGCGGGGAGTTCCTCAAGGTCGGCCGGACCGTGAACGGCCTGGTGGACCAGCTCTCCGTGTTCACTGACGAGGTCACCCGGGTGGCCAGCGAGGTCGGCACCGAGGGCAAGCTCGGCGGGCAGGCGAAGGTCCGGGGGATGTCCGGTTCCTGGAAGGACCTGACCGACTCGGTCAACACGATGGCCTCCCGGCTGACGGCCCAGGTACGGGACATCGCGCTCGTCACCACGGCGGTCGCGAAGGGCGACCTGTCGCGCAAGGTCACCGTGCACGTGGCCGGCGAGATGCTGGAGCTGAAGAACACCGTCAACACGATGGTGGACCAGCTCTCCTCCTTCCAGTCCGAGGTGACGCGGGTCGCCCGCGAGGTGGGCACCGAGGGAGAGCTGGGCGGCCAGGCCCGTGTCGAGGGGGTCGCGGGCGTCTGGCAGGACCTGACGGACTCGGTCAACCTGATGGCCGGCAACCTGACCTCGCAGGTCCGGGAGATCGCGCGGGTGACCACGGCGGTCGCCAACGGCGATCTCTCCAAGCAGGTGACGGTGATCGCCCGCGGCGAGGTCGCCCAGCTCGCGGACACCATCAACACCATGACCGAGACGCTGCGCACCTTTGCCGACGAGGTGACGCGTGCGGCCAGCGAGGTCGGCACCGAGGGGGTGCTGGGCGGGCAGGCGCAGGTGCCGGGCGCCGCGGGCATCTGGAAAGATCTGACGGACTCCGTCAACACCGCCTTCCGCAACCTCACCGCTCAGGTGCGGGACATCGCGCAGGTGACGACGGCCGTCGCCAGCGGTGATCTGTCGCAGAAGGTGACGGTGGACGTCTCCGGCGAGATGCTGGAGCTGAAGAACACCGTCAACACCATGGTGGACCAGCTCTCCTCGTTCGGTGCCGAGGTGACCCGGGTGGCCCGCGAGGTGGGCGTCGAGGGGGAGCTGGGCGGGCAGGCGCAGGTGCCGGGCGCCGCGGGTACCTGGAAAGATCTGACGGACTCCGTCAACACCGCCTTCCGCAACCTCACCGCGCAGGTCCGCAACATCGCGCAGGTGACGACGGCCGTCGCGAACGGTGATCTGTCGCAGAAGGTGACGGTGGACGTCTCCGGCGAGATGCTGGAGCTGAAGAACACCGTCAACACCATGGTGGACCAGCTCTCCTCGTTCGCCGAGCAGGTGACCCGGATGGCGCGGGATGTCGGCACCGAGGGCCGGCTGGGCGGGCAGGCCCGGGTGGACGGCGTCTCGGGCACCTGGAAGGACCTCACGGACTCCGTCAACTTCATGGCGGGCAACCTCACCTCCCAGGTGCGGCAGATCGCGCAGGTCACGACGGCGGTGGCGCGGGGCGACCTGTCGCAGAAGATCGAGGTCGACGCGCGGGGCGAGATCCTGGAGCTCAAGAGCACCATCAACACGATGGTGGACCAGCTCTCCGCGTTCGCCGACCAGGTGACGCGCGTCGCCCGCGAGGTGGGCACCGAGGGCCGGCTGGGTGGTCAGGCCCAGGTCCCCGGCGTCGCCGGCGTCTGGCGCGACCTCACCGACTCGGTGAACGGCATGGCGGGCAACCTGACGGCCCAGGTGCGGAACATCTCCCAGGTGGCGACGGCGGTCGCGCGCGGCGACCTGTCGCAGAAGATCGACGTGGACGCGCGGGGCGAGATCCTGGAGCTGAAGACGACCATCAACACGATGGTGGACCAGCTCTCGTCGTTCGCGGAGCAGGTGACCCGGGTGGCCCGCGAGGTGGGCACCGAGGGCATCCTGGGCGGCCAGGCCGAGGTGAAGGGCGTCTCCGGCACCTGGAAGGACCTCACCCAGTCGGTCAACGGCATGGCGAACAACCTGACGTCCCAGGTGCGCAACATCGCGGAGGTGACCACCGCCGTCGCTCAGGGCGACCTGTCGAAGAAGATCACGGTGGACGCGAAGGGCGAGATCCTCGCCCTGGTCACCACGGTGAACACGATGGTGGACCAGCTCTCGTCGTTCGCGGAGCAGGTCACGCGGGTGGCCCGCGAGGTGGGCACCGAGGGCCGGCTGGGCGGTCAGGCGCAGGTGCCCGGGGTGACGGGCATCTGGAAGGACCTGAGCGAGAACGTCAACCTGATGGCGAACAACCTCACCTCGCAGGTGCGGAACATCTCGCAGGTCGCCGGGGCGGTCGCGAACGGCGACCTCACGAAGAAGGTCACCGTCGAGGCCAGCGGCGAGGTGGCGCAACTGGCGGACACGGTCAACACCATGGTGACGACGCTGTCCTCGTTCGCGGCCGAGGTGACCCGGGTGGCTCGTGAGGTGGGCACCGAGGGCATCCTGGGCGGCCAGGCCCGGGTGCCGGGCGTCTCGGGCACCTGGAAGGACCTGACCGAGTCGGTGAACGGCATGGCCAACAACCTGACCGGCCAGGTCCGCAACATCGCCCAGGTCACCACCGCGATCGCCAAGGGCGACCTCACGAAGAAGATCGACATCGAGGCCCGGGGCGAGATCCTGGAGCTGAAGACGACCATCAACACGATGGTGGATCAACTCTCGTCGTTCGCGGAGCAGGTGACGCGGGTCGCCCGCGAGGTGGGCACCGAGGGGCAGCTCGGCGGCCAGGCCCGGGTGCGCGACGTCGCCGGCACCTGGAAGGACCTGACCGAGTCGGTGAACGAGATGGCTGGCAACCTCACCCGTCAGGTGCGGGCCATCGCCACGGTGGCCACCGCGGTCACCCGCGGCGACCACGGCGTCAAGATCGACGTGGCCGCGGCCGGGGAGATCCTGGAGCTGCAGGGTTACATCAACGAGATGATCAGCAACCTGCGCGAGACCACTCTCGCCAACCAGGAACAGGACTGGCTCAAGGGCAACCTGGCGCGGATCTCCGGACTGATGCAGGGCCGCCGGGACCTCAAGGACGTGGCGCAGCTCATCATGAGCGAGCTGACGCCCGCGGTGTCGGCGCAGCACGGGGCGTTCTTCCTGGCCGTCCCGACCGGTGGCGGTGCCGAGGACGTCGGTGTGGGGCAGGGCACGGACGGCTCGTACGAGCTGCGGCTGCTCGGTTCGTACGGCTACACCAGCTCGTCGATGCCCACCACGTTCGCGCCGGGGGACTCGCTGATCGGCACGGCCGCGGTGGAACGGCGCACGATCCTGATGGAGAACGCCCCGCCCGGTTATCTGAAGATCGCCTCGGGGCTCGGCGAGGCGCCGCCCGCCCATGTGGTCGTGCTGCCGGTGGTCTTCGAGGACGTGGTGCTCGGCGTGGTGGAGCTGGCGGCGTTCCAGCCGTTCACCCAGATCCAGAAGGACTTCCTCAGCCAGATCGCCGAGATGATCGCCACGAGCGTGAACACCATCAGCGTCAACACCAAGACCGAGGTGCTGCTGGAGCAGTCGCAGGAGTTGACGGAACAGCTCCAGGAGCGGTCCATCGAGCTGGAGAGCCGCCAGAAGGCGCTGGAGGACTCCAACCTGCAGTTGGAGGAGAAGGCGGCGCAACTCGCGCAGACCAACCGGGACATCGAGATCAAGAATTCCGAGATCGAGGATGCCCGGCAGGTGCTGGAGGAGCGCGCTGAGCAGCTCGCGGTCTCGATGCGCTACAAGTCCGAGTTCCTGGCGAACATGTCGCACGAGTTGCGCACCCCGCTCAACTCGCTGCTGATCCTGGCCAAGCTGCTCGCGGACAACGCGGAGGAGAACCTCTCGCCCAAGCAGGTCGAGTTCGCGGAAACCATCCACGGGGCCGGCTCGGACCTGCTCCAGCTGATCAACGACATCCTGGACCTGTCGAAGGTCGAGGCGGGCAAGATGGACGTCAGTCCGAGCCGGATCGCGCTGGTGCAGCTCGTCGACTACGTCGAGGCGACGTTCCGCCCGCTGACGGCGGAGAAGAGCCTGGACTTCTCGGTACGGGTCTCGCCCGAGCTGCCGGCCACCCTGCACACCGACGAGCAGCGGCTGCTCCAGGTGCTGCGCAACCTGCTCTCCAACGGGGTGAAGTTCACCGACGGCGGGGCGGTGGAGCTGGTGATCCGTTCGGCCCGGAACGACGTCCCGGTCACCATCAGGGAGCAGATGCTGGAGCACGGCTCCCTGCGCGACGCGGACGCAGAGCTGATCGCCTTCTCGGTGACCGACACCGGCATCGGGATCGCGCAGAGCAAGATGCGCGTGATCTTCGAGGCGTTCAAGCAGGCGGACGGCACGACCAGCCGCAAGTACGGCGGCACCGGTCTCGGACTCTCGATCAGCCGGGAGATCGCCCGCCTGCTGGGGGGCGAGATCGACGCGGTCAGCGAGCCCGGCCGGGGTTCCACCTTCACGCTCTACCTCCCGCTGAACCCCGCGGAGGTGCCGGCCTCGGGTCCCGGCCGGTCGCTGGAGGCGCCCGCCGGGGAGGGCGTCGCGCTGGAGCGGGCGGCGCTGGAGGCTGCGCCGGTGCGCGAGGAGCGCCCGGCCCCCGAGGACTCCGGGGACGCCCCGGTCCCGGGCGACGGCGGCGCCGCCGCGCCGACCCAGGAGGAGCCGCTGACCTCGCGCTCGCCGGCCGAGCTCGACGCGGAGCAGGCGGCTGCGATGCTGGCCCGGCGGGCGGCCTCCGCCTCCGGTCAGCGCTCCCGGCGGTCGGCGCGTACGTCGGCGGAGCAGGCCGAGCAGAACGGCCGGACGTCGTCGGTCGGCGTGGAGCGCTTCAACTCGGAGAAGGTGCTGATCGTCGACGACGACATCCGCAACGTCTTCGCGCTCACCAGTGTGCTGGAGCAGAACGGCCTGCAGGTGCTGTACGCGGAGAACGGCCGCGAGGGCATCGAGGTCCTGGAGCAGCACGACAACGTCGCGCTGGTGCTGATGGACATCATGATGCCGGAGATGGACGGCTACGCCACGATGAACGCGATCCGGCGGATGCCGCAGTTCGCGGGGCTACCGATCGTGGCACTGACGGCGAAGGCGATGAAGGGCGACCGGGAGAAGAGCATCGAGGCCGGCGCGTCGGACTACGTCACCAAGCCGGTGGACACCGACCACCTGCTGTCCGTGATGCGGCAGTGGATGCGGGAGGGCTGATATGCGCAGCTTCGCCGCGGGCAGGTATGTTGGCTTGTTGTGGCCGGTTGCGTGTGGAAGTGCCGGATGACGGGAACCAGCCCGGTTCCGGGGACGTTATCGGAACGTGCACAGTGACATCCCGGTGACAGGGTGTGGTGGGAGTCGAGGTGCGGCTACCATGACCGGCACAAGGAACGGGCGGCGCAAAGAAGTCGTCCCCAGGGGTGGCGTCAGCGGCGCCACCGGGGCGAGGAGGACGGGCCATGGTGCAGAAGGCCAAGATCCTCCTGGTCGATGACCGACCGGAGAATCTGCTGGCGCTGGAGGCGATTCTCTCCGCGCTCGATCAGACGCTGGTGCGGGCATCGTCAGGGGAGGAAGCACTCAAGGCACTGCTCACCGATGATTTCGCAGTGATCCTTTTGGATGTCCAGATGCCAGGGATGGATGGCTTCGAGACCGCCGCGCACATCAAGCGCCGGGAACGGACCCGCGACATCCCGATCATCTTCCTCACGGCGATCAACCACGGCCCGCACCACACGTTCCGCGGCTACGCGGCCGGTGCGGTGGACTACATCTCCAAACCCTTCGACCCGTGGGTGCTGCGCGCGAAGGTCTCGGTCTTCGTCGAGCTGTACATGAAGAACGTGCAGCTGCGTGAGCAGGCTTCGCTGCTGCGCCTCCAGTTGGAGAACGGCAACGGTGGCCACGCCGACGGCGTCCGTCCCGAGCCCGCCGAGGGCACCGGGGACCCGGCGCGAGCGGGCGGCGAGGCCACCGGCCTGCTCGCCGAACTCTCGGCCCGGCTCGCCGCCGTGGAGGAGCAGGCGGAGTCGCTCTCCAAGCAGCTCGGTGACACCGCGGACGCCTCCGCGGTCGCCACCGCCGCTCATCTGGAGCGCAAGCTGACCGGTCTGCGTCGCGCGCTGGACGCCCTGGAGCCCGGAACCGAGGGCGCGTCCCACCCGGCGATGCACTCCCCGTCGTGAGCCGCGGCCTCACGGCTGACCCGTCGTCACCACCGGCCGCACGCGTATCCATCCGTGCCTCGGGCACCGGACGGCGGTAATCTCGCCTCATGGCCTCACGTACGCCCGGCAAGGCCGCCAAGAAGGCGCCCGCGAAGAAGGCAGCAGCCAAGAAGGCCCCGGCGAAGAAGGCGCCCGCCAAGCCCGCGCCCTCGCCCACCGGCGGTGTCTACCGCCTGGTGCGCGCCGTCTGGCTGGGCACCGCGCACACCGTGGCAGCGGTGTTCCGGGGGATAGGACAAGGAGCGAGAGGACTGGATCCGGCACACCGCAAGGACGGAGTCGCGCTGCTGCTCCTCGGCCTCGGCCTGGTCGTCGCGGCCGGGACCTGGTCCAACCTCCGCGGCCCGGTCGGTGATCTGGTCACCATGCTGGTCACCGGTGCCTTCGGTCGCCTGGACCTGGTGGTGCCGATTCTGCTCGGGGCCATGGCGGTCCGGTTCATCCGGCACCCGGAGAAGAAGGACGCCAACGGACGCATCGTCATCGGCCTGTCCGCGCTCGCCGTCGGTGTGCTGGGGCTGGTCCACCTGGCCTGCGGCGCTCCGGCGCGCAGCGGCGGGGCCGGCAGTGACGCGCTGCGCGACGCCGGGGGCCTGATCGGCTGGGCCGCGGCGAGTCCGCTGGTCTTCACCGTCGGCGAGGTGCTCGCCCACCCGCTGCTGGTCCTGGTCACGGTCTTCGGTCTGCTGGTGGTGACCGCCACGCCGGTGAACGCCGTCCCGCAGCGCCTGCGACAGCTCGGTGTGCGCCTGGGCGTGGTGTCCGACCCGGAGGCCGAGGAAGCCGAAGAGGCCGAGGACCTCGCGGGGACCTCAAGGGACGCTCCTCGTGCGCTCCGGCGCAGGGCGCGGGCCGACCTGCGCAAGGACGACGGCCCGTACCACGCCGAGAAGCAGGCGCTGGACCGCCGGAGGTCCGGGAGCCGTTCCCGGCAGGACTCCGGTGCCGAACCGCGGGGGCGGCGGGGCTCCCCGGACGCCGTGGATCTGGCCGCCGCGGCGGCCACCGACCTGGACGGCGCGGTCCTGCACGGGGTGCACCCCTCGTCCCTCGTCGCCGACCTGACCAGCGGCATCCCGCGGCGCCGCGGGAACGGGGCGGAGGACAGCAGCCCGGACGCCGGGCCGGTGCCCCGCCCGGCGAGCGCGTCGCGCGCCGCGGGAGCGGACGAGCACTCCCGGTCGGTGCCGGACCTGACGAAGCCCGGCCCGCCCCCGGCCGCCGACCCGATGCCCTCGCGGGCCGAGCAGCTCAAGCTCGCCGGAGATGTCACCTACACGCTGCCGCCGACCGATCTGCTGATCAGGGGAGGCCCGGGGAAGACCCGCAGCGCCGCCAACGACGCGGTCGTGGAGTCGCTGAGCACGGTCTTCCGGGAGTTCAAGGTGGACGCCGCGGTCACCGGCTTCACCCGTGGTCCGACGGTCACCCGCTACGAGGTCGAGCTGGGCCCCGCGGTCAAGGTCGAGAAGATCACCGCGCTCACCAAGAACATCGCCTACGCGGTCGCCAGTCCCGACGTGCGGATCATCTCCCCCATCCCCGGCAAGTCCGCCGTCGGCATCGAGATCCCCAACACCGACCGCGAGATGGTGAACTGCGGCGACGTGCTGCGCTCGGCGGAGTCGGTCGAGGACGAGCACCCGATGCTCGTCGCGCTCGGCAAGGACGTCGAGGGCGGCTACGTCTCGTCGAACCTGACCAAGATGCCGCACATCCTGATCGCCGGGGCGACCGGTTCCGGGAAGTCCTCCTGCATCAACTGCCTGATCACCTCCGTGATGGTGCGCGCCACCCCGGAGGACGTCCGGATGGTGCTGGTGGACCCGAAACGGGTCGAGCTCACCGCCTACGAGGGCATCCCGCACCTGATCACCCCGATCATCACCAACCCCAAGAAGGCCGCAGAGGCGCTCCAGTGGGTGGTGCGCGAGATGGACCTGCGCTACGACGACCTGGCCGCCTACGGCTACCGGCACATCGACGACTTCAACGCCGCGGTGCGCAGCGGCAAGGCGACGCCGCCAGCCGGCAGCGAGCGCGAGCTGGCGCCGTACCCGTACCTGCTGGTGATCGTCGACGAGCTGGCGGACCTGATGATGGTCGCCCCCCGGGACGTCGAGGACGCGATCGTCCGCATCACCCAGTTGGCCCGGGCGGCCGGTATCCACCTGGTGCTGGCCACCCAGCGTCCGTCGGTGGACGTCGTCACGGGCCTGATCAAGGCGAACGTGCCGTCCCGGCTCGCCTTCGCCACCTCCTCGCTCGCCGACAGCAGGGTGATCCTCGATCAGCAGGGCGCCGAGAAGCTGATCGGCAAGGGCGACGGCCTGTATCTGCCGATGGGGGCGAACAAGCCGATCCGGATGCAGGGCGCCTTCGTCACCGAGGACGAGGTGCGCGGTGTCGTCGAGCACTGCAAGGCGCAGATGACCCCGGTCTTCCGGGCCGACGTGACGGTCGGCACGAAGCAGAAGAAGGAGATCGACGAGGAGATCGGCGACGACCTGGACCTGCTCTGCCAGGCGGCCGAACTGGTGGCCTCCACCCAGTTCGGGTCGACCTCGATGCTCCAGCGCAAGCTCCGGGTCGGTTTCGCCAAGGCGGGCCGGCTGATGGACCTGATGGAGAGCAGGGGCGTCGTCGGCCCCACGGAGGGGTCCAAGGCGCGGGATGTGCTGATCACACCGGACGAGATCGACGGCGTACTGGCCGTGATCCGCGGCGAGACCGAGCCGTAACGATCCGGCGGGCAACCGTTTCGTCAGGTGATACGTCCAGTTGAATGGGTAGGCGGAAGATCGAGCGCGTGGTGCCGCTGCTCGGGTGCCGCGCCGGCTGAGCCATCGGAAGGCTTGCGCCATCCCGATGGCCGACAAGGTCCCCCCGTCCGGTTGCCCGCCCCCGAACGACCCCCCCTAGACTGAACGTCCAGCAGGTGGCTGCACGCTCGAAAGGCGCTCACGTGTCCATCGGCAACTCCCCCGAAGAAGACCGGCCCTCGGTCGGTCGAGCTCTCCAGCAGTCCCGAATCGACGCCGGACTGACCGTTGACGAGGTCAGTTCGTCCACCCGTGTGCGCGTTCCCATCGTGCACGCGATCGAACAGGACGACTTCTCGCGGTGCGGCGGCGACGTGTACGCCCGCGGGCACATCCGAACCCTCGCCAAGGCCGTGGGGCTGGCCTCCGACGGCCTCGTGGCGCAGTACGACGAGGAGCACGGCGGCCGTCCCGCGGCGACCCCTGCCGCTCCGGCGTTCGAGGCGGAACGGATTCGGCCGGAGCCGCGCCGTCCGAACTGGACGGCAGCGATGGTGGCCGCGATCGTGGCGGTGGTCGGTTTCGTCGGCTTCACCGTCTTCAGCGACGAGGAGGCCGGCAACGGCAGGACCGTCGCCGAGTCGGAGCCGAGCAGCAGCCCCTCCGAGCCCGAGCCGAGTCCGAGCAAGCCCTCCGACGCCAAGCCGGAACCGTCCGACAGCGCCATCGCCGCCGCCCCGGCGGACAAGGTGACGGTCAAGCTCGTCGCGGACGGCGGCAACAGCTGGATCTCGGCCGAGGACCACACCGGGCGGCTGATGCACGAGGGCGTGCTGGCGGAGGGCGAGTCGAAGAGCTTCACCGACAAGGAGCAGATCGATCTGGTGCTCGGCAACGCCGGTGCCGTCGAACTCTTCGTCAACGGCAGGAAGGTCGAGAAGGTCGGCGACGTCGGCCAGGTCCAGCGGGTGAGCTACACCAAGGGTGACCCGGCACAGGGCTGATCGGCGTTCGCCGGCGCCGGACCCGTCGGCGTCCGCCCGTGCAGGGCCGGCCGGCGTCACCGGCTCCCGCTGACCGGTGGGGCTCCGGGGACGAAGTACGCTGAGCCCATGCCCGAACGCCGTACCGTCGCCCTAGTCACGCTTGGCTGTGCCCGCAACGAGGTGGACTCGGAGGAGCTCGCCGGCCGTCTCTCGGCGGACGGCTGGGACCTCGTCGAGGAAGCCTCCGAAGCCGACGTGGCCGTCGTCAACACCTGCGGATTCGTCGAAGCCGCCAAGAAGGACTCCGTGGACGCCCTGCTGGAAGCGGGTGACCTCAAGGGCCAAGGGAGAACGCAGGCGGTGGTGGCCGTCGGCTGCATGGCCGAGCGCTACGGCAAGGAGCTTGCCGAGTCGCTGCCCGAGGCCGACGGAGTCCTGGGATTCGACGACTACTCCGCCATCTCGGACCGCCTGCAGACCATCCTGGCCGGCGGGGTGCACGCCTCCCACACGCCGCGCGACCGGCGCAAGCTGCTCCCCGTCAGCCCGGTCGAGCGCCGACACGGCGATGTCGCCCTCCCCGGCCACGGGGAGCAGCCCGCCCCGGCCCCGGCCGACCTCCCCGCAGGAGTCGCCCCCGCCTCCGGGCCCCGCGCCCCGCTCCGCCGCCGGCTGGGCAGCAGCCCCGTCGCCTCGGTCAAGCTCGCCTCCGGCTGCGACCGGCGGTGCTCGTTCTGCGCCATCCCCTCCTTCCGCGGCTCCTTCATCTCGCGGCGTCCGTCCGACGTCCTGGACGAGACCCGCTGGCTCGCCGGGCAGGGAGTGAAGGAGGTCATGCTGGTCTCGGAGAACAACACCTCCTACGGCAAGGACCTGGGCGACATCCGGCTGCTGGAGACCCTGCTGCCGGAACTCGCCGCGGTGGACGGCATCGAGCGGGTCCGGGTCAGCTACCTGCAGCCGGCCGAGATGCGCCCCGGCCTCATCGACGTGCTGACCGGAACGGAGAAGGTGGCGCCCTACTTCGACCTTTCGTTCCAGCACGCGGCCCCCGGGGTGCTGCGGGCGATGCGCCGCTTCGGCGACACCGGCCGGTTCCTGGAGCTGCTGGGCACCATCCGCAACCGGGCGCCGCAGGCCGGTGTGCGCTCCAACTTCATCGTCGGCTTCCCCGGCGAGACCGAGGCGGACCTCGTCGAGCTGGAGCGCTTCCTGTCCGAGGCCCGGCTGGACGCCATCGGGGTCTTCGGCTACTCGGACGAGGATGGTACCGAGGCCGCCGGGTACGCGGCGAAGAACGACCCGGACGAGGTCGCCGACCGGCTCGCGCGGGTCTCCCGGCTGGCCGAGGAGCTGACCGCGCAGCGCGCCGAGGAGCGGCTGGGCGAGTCCTTGACGGTGCTCGTGGAGTCGGTCGACGAGGAGGACGGCGTGCGGGGCCGGGCGGCCCACCAGGCGCCCGAGACGGACGGGCAGATCCGGCTGGTCGGTGAACGCTCGTCCGGTCTCGCCCCCGGACGTATGGTCGAGGCCAGGGCGGTGGACACCGAAGGGGTGGATCTGATCGCCGAACTGCTGGAAGGCGAGGAGGCGGGTACATGACCGGCATCCCGGCCGCCGCGGCCGGAGGCGGCCCGATGGCGGGGGCGGACCGCGCCGCCCCGCGCGAGCAGGCCGGCCTGTGGAACATCGCCAACATCCTGACGATGATCAGGCTGCTCCTGGTGCCGGGATTCGTGGCTCTGATGCTCGTCGACGGCGGCACGGAGCCGGTCTGGCGGGCCTTCGCGTGGGCCGCGTTCACGATCGCCATGATCACCGATCTCTTCGACGGCGAGCTGGCCCGCCGCTACGACCTGGTGACCGACTTCGGCAAGATCGCCGACCCGCTGGCCGACAAGGCGATCATGGGAGCGGCGCTGGTGTGCCTCTCTGTGCTGGGTGACCTGAGCTGGTGGGTCACCGCGGTGATCCTGGCACGGGAGCTGGGCATCACCCTGCTGCGGTTCTGGGTGATCCGCCACGGCGTGATCCCGGCGAGCCGGGGCGGGAAGATGAAGACGCTCGCCCAGGGGGTTGCCGTCGGGATGTACATCCTGGTGATCACCGGTGCGCTGGCCTCCCTGCGCTGGTGGGTGATGGCCGTGGCCGTCGTCCTCACGGTCGGCACGGCCGCGGACTACGTGCGCCAGGCCGTGGTGCTCCGGCGTTCCGGATCCGCGCAGGGCGACCGCGGATGACGGAGGACGAGGCACCGGCCGCCCTGGCAGTGCAGGAACTGACCGCGGCGGGGCAGACCCTGTCCGTCGCCGAGTCGCTGACCGGGGGGCTGGTCGCCGCGGAGCTGACGTCCGTGCCCGGAGCCTCCGCCGCCTTCGCAGGCTCGGTCACCGCCTACGCCACCGGGCTCAAGCACCGGCTCCTGCGGGTGGACGCCGGCCTCCTGGCCGGACGCGGCCCGGTGGACGCCGAGGTCGCGCGCCGGATGGCCGTCGGCGTGCGGGAACTCCTGGGCACCGACTGGGGACTCGCCACCACCGGAGTCGCCGGCCCCGAGCCGCAGGGCGGCCATCCGGTCGGGACGGTGCACGTGGCCGTGGCCGGCCCGCAGGGGCCGCCGGTGGCCCTCCGGCTGACGCTCGACGGCGGCCGGGCGGAAATCCGCGAGCGCAGCGTGCGCGCCGTGCTCCGGTTGCTCTGCCGTGAGCTGGCGGCAAATGCCCGGAGGACTTGCGGGAACACACCGGAGGGCCTGGATGTTTGCAGCCCTGAGTGAACACGACATAGCTCCCCGCACGGTCGTGGTTGTAGGCGGTACGGTGGGGCATGAAGGATTCAGGTCCGCGGTCCGAGGAGGGAGCCACCGATGATTCTGCTCCGTCGCCTGCTGGGTGACGTGCTGCGTCGGCAGCGCCAGCGTCAGGGCCGTACCCTGCGCGAAGTCTCCGCTTCCGCGCGCGTCTCGCTCGGCTATCTCTCCGAAGTGGAGCGGGGGCAGAAGGAGGCCTCCTCCGAACTGCTGTCGTCGATCTGCGACGCGCTCGAAGTACGGATGTCCGAACTGATGCGTGAGGTGAGCGATGAGCTCGCCCTCGCCGAACTCGCCCAGTCCGCCGCGAGCGACACGGTGCCGGCGCCGATGCGTCCGATGCTGAACCCCGTCTCCGTCACCGGCCGTCCGGAGGAGCGGGTCACGATCAAGCGGCCCGCCGAGGCCGTCGACGTCGTCGCCGCCTGACACCCCGTCCACCCACGCCGTGACCGGCCGGGGCGGCCCGACCGCGTCGGCCGGCCCACCGTGCTCCGCTGCAGCGCCGTCGCGTCGTGCGCCCGGTCAGCGCGGCGGCTCGGGCTGGCAGCGCGGGCACCAGTAGACCGGCCTGAGCGCCTCGGGCGGTCCCACCTCGGCGCGGCGCACTGCCGTGCCGCAGCGCAGGCAGGGCCGGCGGTGGCGGCCGTACACCCACAACAATCGGTCCCTGCGCAGCTCACCGGTGGTGCTCCGGGCCGTTCGGTCGCGATTGACCGCCAGCAGCCGTCGCGCCAGCGCGGGCAGCCGCTCCGGAGCGGGCAGCGCCGCAACCGGCAGCCAGGGCCGCACCCGCAGCAGGAAACACAGCTCCGAGCGGTAGACGTTGCCGATCCCCGCCAGATTGCGCTGATCCAGCAGCGCCTCGCCGAGCGGCCGACCGGGGTCGGTCCGCAGCCGGCGCAGCGCCTCGGCCGGATCCCAGCCGGGCCCCAGCAGATCCGGCCCGAGATGGCCGACCACCCGTTCCTCGTCGGCAGTGCGCAGCAGTTCCAGCTTGGCCAGCCGGAACCCGACCGCCGTGCGGGCGACCGTGCTCAGCACGGCCCGGATCTCGTGTGCCGGGCCGCCGCGCAACCGATCGCCCGTCGCCTGCATCCGCCAGACCCCCTCCATGCCCAGGTGCGAGTGCAGGGTCAATCCCCCCTCGACCCGCGTCAGCAGGTGCTTCCCGCGCGCCACCGTGGCCCGCACCGCCCGGTCGCGGAGGTCCGAGGTCGCGAACGCCGGCACCCGCAGGTCGCTGCGGGTCAGCACCTCGCCGGAGAGGGACTCGTGCAGCAACCGGGCCGTCCGCCAGACGGTGTCTCCCTCGGGCATCAGGTCACCCCCGCAGCCGCAGACCGCGAGGTGTGGCGTGGAAGCCCGCCGCCTCCAGTTCGGTGCCGAGGTCCGACCCCAGGGCGGGAGCGCCGTTGACCCGCTCCACCGTCAGGCCGCCCAGGGCACCGGACCGGGCGGAGCCGGCCAGGGACTCGACCGCTGCCTCCCGCCGCGGGCCTCCGTTCCCCCAGGCGAGCAGGGTCCGGCCGCCGCGTTCCAGGTAGAGCAGGAGCTCTCCGTCGACCAGCACCACCAGCGAGCCCGCCTTGCGGCCCGGCCGGTGCGTCGCCCCCTCGGGGGACTCCGGCCACGGAAGCGCGGCGCCGAAGGCGTTCGCCGGGTCCGCCGCGGCGAGCAGGACGGCCCGGTGCCCCTGCTGCCGCTCCCGGGCGGTGTGCGCGGCCCGCAGGCGGTCCACCGCACCGTCCATGGCGAACTGGGCGGCGCCGAGGCCCTCGACGACGTATCCGCGCCGCGCCTGCCCGCTCTCCTCGAACGCCGACAGCACCCGGTAGACCGCGGGGAAACCGCCCGCCACGCCCTCCGCGGCGACCGCCCCGCGGGTCACCACGCCGTGCCGGTCGAGAAGGGTGCGGGCGAGGGCGTGCGCGCGGACGGTGGCGTCCTCCGCCGGCTCCGGCAGCAGCGACCAGCGCCCGGCGACCGTCGGGGGGCCGTTCCGCGAGGCCGTCCGCACACCGAGGGAGCCGTAGCGGCCGCGCGGCACCGAGCGGCGGGCCCGGTGCGCGGTCGAACCGGCGGTACGCCCCGACCCCAGCAGGTTGCGGAGCGGAGCGAGAGTGTCGTTGGTCAGCCTTCCGGACCAGGCCAGCTCCCACACGGCTTCGGCCAGCGCCGCGTCGCTCGTCTCGGCCGTCTCCGGCCCGGCCGCCCGCACCTGGTCCGCGATCTGCCGGAAGAACAGGCCGTAGCCGCCGCTCAGCGCGCCCAGCACCGCCCGGTGCAGGGCGGTCGGCTCCAGCGGATGCGGCGGCGGCAGCAGCAGCGGGGCGTGGTCGGCCGGGTGGAGCGCCACCCAGCCGTCCTTGCCCGGCAGCGCGCCCCCGCCCGCCCAGAGCACTTCGCCCGCGGTGGTCAGCTCGTCGAGCATGGCCGGGGTGTAGCCGGCCACCCGGCCCGGCAGCACCAGCCGCTCCAGAGCGGAAGCCGGCACCAGTGCTCCCTGCAACTGCTCGACGACCCGCACCAGCCCGTCCAGGCCGCGCATACCGCCGGAGTCCAGGTGCTGCCAGCGGGGAAGGAAGGCCCCCAGCGCCGGGCCCGGCACCGGTTCCAGCTCCTGCCGCAGCGCGGCGAGCGAGCGGCGCCGCAACCGCCGCAGGACCGCCGGGTCGCACCATTCCTGGTCGCTCCCGGCGGGGTGGAACTCGCCGCGGACCAGACGGCCCTCGGCGGCCATCCGGTGCAGCGCTCCCTCGACCACCGCGGCGCCCAGCCCGAACGGCACGGCCGCCTGCTGGGTGGTGAACGGGCCGTGCGTACGGGCGAACCGGGCCAGCAGGTCGCCCAGCGGGTCCATCACCGGCTCGGTGAAGGCCTCCGGCACCCCCACCGGAAGCGCGGCGCCCAGGGCGTCCCGCAGTCGTCCGGAGTCCTCCACCGCGGCCCAGCGGACCAGGCCGCCGATGCGGACCTCCACTGCCCGGCGGGCGGCGACCAGCTCGGCGGCCCAACCGGATCGGGCCCCGCGGTCGGCGAGCTCCCCGGCGTCGAGCGGGCCGAGCAGGCGCAACGCGTCGGCGACCCCCTCGACGTCCTTGATGCGGCGCTCCTCGGTGAGCCACTGGAGCTCCCGCTCCAGCTCCGCCACGACCTCGGCGTCCAGCAGCTCCCGCAGCTCCGCGCGGCCCAGCAGCTCCGCCAGCAGCCGGGAGTCCAGGGAGAGCGCCGCGGCCCGTCGCTCGGCCAGCGGGGAGTCGCCCTCGTAGAGGTACTGCGCCACGTAGCCGAAGAGCAGCGAGCGGGCGAACGGCGAGGGCTCCTGGGTGGAGACCTCCACCAGCCGCACCCGCCGGGCCTCGACGTCCCCCATCAGCTCCGTGAGGCCGGGCACGTCGAAGACGTCCTGGAGGCACTCGCGGACGGCCTCCAGGACGATCGGGAAGGAACCGAACCCGCTCGCCACCTGGAGGAGCTGCGAGGCGCGCTGGCGCTGCTGCCAGAGGGGTGTCCGCTTGCCCGGGTTGCGGCGCGGCAGCAGGAGGGACCGGGCTGCGCACTCCCGGAACCGGGCCGCGAACAGGGCCGAACCCCCGACCTGATCGGTGACGGTGCGCTCCACCTCGTCCCGGTCGAGGAGGACGTCCCCGGCCCCCACCGGCGGCTGCCCCGCCTCCGGCGAGCCGGTCACGGGGACGGAGCACGGGTCGCCCGCCTCCGGGTCGCCGTCCGGCGCCGGGAAACCGGCGTCGAGGCCCAGCAGGTCGGCGTCCGGCAGTCGCAGCACGATGCCGTCGTCGGCGTGCATCACCTGGGCGTCCAGACCGTAGCGCTCGCCCAGCCGGGCTCCTAGGGCGAGGGCCCAGGGCGCGTGCACCTGGGCCCCGAAGGGGGAGTGCACCACGATCCGCCAGTCGCCCAGCTCGTCGCGGAAGCGCTCCACGACGATCGTGCGGTCGTCCGGGACGTGCCCGCAGGCGGCGCGCTGCTCCGCCAGGTACGCGAGCAGGTTCCGCACGGCGGACTCGTCCAGTCCGGCCGTGGCCAGCCGCTCCTCGGCCGCCGGACGTTCCAGCGCTCCCAGCTCGCGCAGGAAGGCGCCCAGCGCCCGGCCCAGCTCCAGTGGCCGGCCGAGCTGGTCGCCCTTCCAGAACGGGAGCCGCCCCGTCACCCCGGGGGCCGGGGTGACGAGGACCCGGTCCCGGGTGATGTCCTCGATCCGCCACGAGCTGGTGCCCAGGGTGAAGACGTCGCCGACCCGGGACTCGTAGACCATCTCCTCGTCCAGCTCGCCCACCCGACGCCCGCCGCGCTGCTCGTCGCCCCCGGCGAGGAAGACGCCGAACAGCCCGCGGTCGGGGATCGTCCCGCCGGAGGTGACGGCCAGCCGCTGCGCTCCCGGACGGCCGGTGACGGTGTGCGCGACGCGGTCCCAGACGAGCCGGGGGCGCAGCTCGGCGAAAGCGTCGGACGGGTAGAGGCCGGCCAGCATGTCGAGCACGGAGGTGTAGGCGGACTCGGGCAGTCCGCTGAACGGTGCCGCCCGCCGCACCAGGATGAGCAGTTCGTCGACGTCCCAGGTGTCCATCGCCGTCATGGCCACCACCTGCTGGGCGAGGACGTCCAGGGGATTGGCGGGCACCTTGAGTGCCTCGATGGCACCCTGCTGCATCCGCTCCGTCACCACCGCCGACTGGACCAGGTCGCCGCGGTACTTCGGGAAGACCACCCCCGCCGAGACGGCGTCGACCTGGTGGCCGGCGCGCCCCACCCGCTGGAGCCCGGAGGCCACCGAGGGCGGTGACTCCACCTGGACGACCAGGTCGACGGCGCCCATGTCGATGCCCAGTTCCAGGCTGGAGGTGGCCACCACCGCGGGCAGCCGCCCGGCCTTCAGCTCCTCCTCCACCTGGGCCCGCTGCTCCTTGGAGACCGAACCGTGGTGTGCTCTGGCCAGGATCGGCGGCGCTCCCTCGGCCGCCCCGGAACCGCCCATCAGCTCGGCGGGCGCGTGCGACTCGGGCAGCGGCTCTCCGGTGGCGCGCTCGTAGGCGATCTCGTTCAGTCGGTTGCAGAGCCGCTCGGCGAGCCGCCGGGAGTTCACGAAGACGATCGTCGAGCGGTGGGCCTGCACGAGGTCCGCGATACGCTCCTCCACCGAGGGCCAGATCGACGGCCCCTCCGCGGCCCCGGAGCCGGAGTCCTGGGCGGGTGAGGAACCCAGCTCGCCCATGTCCTCGACCGGAACCACCACCCGCAGGTCGAACTCCTTCGCCGCCGAGGGCTGCACGATCGTCGCCCGGCGTTGCGGGGACAGGAAGCGGGCCACCTCCGCCACCGGCCGGACCGTTGCGGAGAGCCCGATCCGCCGGGCCGGGCGGTCCAGCAGTTCGTCGAGCCGTTCCAGCGACAGCGCGAGGTGCGCGCCGCGCTTGGTGCCGGCCACCGCGTGCACCTCGTCCAGGATGACCGTCTCCACCCCGCGCAGCGCCTCCCGCGCCGACGAGGTCAGCATCAGGAACAGCGACTCGGGGGTGGTGATCAAGATGTCCGGCGGGCGCCGGGACATCGCCCGGCGCTCGACCGCCGGGGTGTCCCCGGAGCGGATGCCGACCCTGATGTCCGGTTCGGACAGGCCCCGGCGCAGGCACTCCTGGCGGATGCCCGTGAGCGGACTGCGCAGGTTGCGCTCGACGTCCACCGCCAGCGCTTTCAGCGGTGAGACGTAGAGCACGCGGCAGCGGCGCACCGGATCGGCCGGCGGCGGCTCGGCCGCGAGCCGGTCCAGCGAGGCGAGGAAGGCGGCGAGCGTCTTGCCGGAGCCGGTGGGCGCGACCACCAGGGCGTCCGACTCCTGCGCCAGCGCCTGCCAGGCGCCCTCCTGGGCAGCCGTCGGTGCGCGGAAGGCGCCGGTGAACCACGCACGGGTGGCCGGGGCGAACGCGGCGAGAGCAGGGGAGGTCGGGCCCATGCACCCCATCGTGCACCCCAGCACCGACAACGGCTCGCAGGCCCGGACCGGCCGGAGGCGAACCGGTGCCCGTCCGGAGACGGTACTCGGATAGCGTCGGCAGGGTGGCAGAGGGAAGGGAAGGGAAGGGAAGGGGCATCGGGACCGGAGCGGGCCGGGAGCCCCTCCGGGCCGGACGTCCCTCCGGGCCGGAGCGGTACGGTTCTCGGTGGCGGAGCGGACCGTCGTCCGGGACGCGCTCGAAGTGGGCGTCGCGGTCGGGCTGTCCGGCTTCGCCTTCGGCGTCACCGCGGCGGGAGCGGGGCTCAGCGTCGCGCAGAGCAGTGCCCTGAGCCTCTTCGTCTTCACTGGCGCCTCGCAGTTCGCCCTGGTGGGAGCGTTGGCGAGGGGCGGGGGCGCGGTAGCGGCAGCGCTGGGCGCGCTGTTCCTCGGGACACGGAACGCCTTCTACGGCCTCCGGCTGTCGGAGCTGCTCCGGCTGCCGCACCGAGTGCGGCCCTGGGCCGCGCACTGGGTGATCGACGAGACCTCGGCGGTCGCCCTGGCCAGGACGGGCGCCGCTCGGCCCGCATCGGCTTCCTCGTCACCGGACTCTCCCTGTACCTGCTCTGGAACCTCACCACCCCTGCTCGGCGCCCTCGGAGCCGGCGCGCTGGGCGACCCGGCGTCCTGGGGGCTGGACGCGGCCGGACCCGCGGTGTTCCTGGCGCTTCTCGCCCCGATGCTGGACTCCGCCGCGCACGGGCGACCGCGGCGCTCGCCGTGCTGCTCGCGCTGGTGTGCCTGCCCCTGCTGCCCGCCGGGGTGCCCGTCCTCGCGGCGGGGCTGGCGGCCCCCGCGGTACTGCTCGCGGAACGGGTGCGACGCCGGTCGGCGCCGCCTGCGGACGGTGTCGCCGGGCGGGAGGACGCGGCGACGCCGCCCGGACCGGTCGTCCCCGGGGCGCCGGGCGCGACCGGTCCGGGGGCGGCGTTCGAGGAGACCGCCGTTCCGGGAAGCGGCACACCCGGAGAGGAGGGCCGATGACGGTCTGGATCGCCGTCGCGGCCGCCGCGGTCGGCTGCTGCCTGATCAAGTTCCTCGGGCTCACGGTGCCCGCGCAGGTGCTGGAGAAGCCCGCTGTGCGGCGACTGGCCGCGCTGCTGCCGCTCGCGCTGCTCGCCGCCCTGGCCGCTGTGCAGACCTTCGAGGGGGAGGGCGGCGCACTCGTGCTCGACGCCCGGGCGGCCGGACTGGCCGCCGCGGCGGGCGCCCTGCTGCTACGGGCGCCGTTCCTGCTGGTGATCGCCGCGGCCGTGGCCGTCACCGCGGCCGTCCGGGCGCTGGGAGCCTGAGCCGACACCCGCGGAACCGGGGCGGCCCGGCCGCTCCTGCCGAGCAGGCGCGGGCGGGTCCCGGGGCGGTGGCGGCTCCGTCCGGCCCGCGGAGGCGGGATACTGGGCGCATGCGGTTGACGGTTTTCTGGGCACGGATGACGGCCCACTTCGGTGCGGCGTACGCCGACTCCTTCGCACGCGACTACGTGATGTCCGAACTCGGCGGACGGACGGTGCTCGAGGCGCTCGACGCCGGGTGGGACGCGAAGTCGGTCTGGCGGGCGGTCTGCGCGGCGGTCGACGTACCGGCGGAACTGCGCTGAGCAGCGACGCGGCACGGCGGATGCCCGGCGCCTCCGGCTTTTCCGACGCTTGTGGCCTGCACGGGCCCCGGGTGCTGCGGTGTGACGCACCTCCCGTTTCCGGCCGCGGGCGGTCATCCCTTCGAGGGGGCGAGTTGTCCACAGAGGTCATAGAACACATGCTGACCTGCGGATTCTCGTCCAGAAGGGCTCGGCGGGGTCACTTGACACATCATTCGAACGTGGATTCCCATGGCGGAGCAGAGTCGGTCTGAAGCGGTCCGGAGCCGTGTCAGGGCCGATTGTCAGTGGCAGCCGCTAACGTCATGGACGTGAAGCGATCGACTCAAGCAAATCGGGTGGCACCCATGGCAGGAAACGACCGCGAGAAGGCGCTCGACGCGGCGCTCGCACAGATCGAGCGGCAGTTCGGCAAAGGCGCCGTCATGCGCCTTGGCGAGCGTCCCAACGAACCCATCGAGGTCATCCCCACCGGTTCGACCGCTCTGGACGTCGCACTCGGTGTCGGCGGCCTGCCGCGCGGGCGGGTGGTGGAGGTCTATGGCCCGGAGTCCTCCGGCAAGACCACCCTCACCCTGCACGCGGTCGCGAACGCCCAGCGGGCCGGCGGCACCGTCGCCTTCGTGGACGCCGAGCACGCCCTGGACCCGGAGTACGCCAAGAACCTCGGCGTCGACGTGGATCAGCTGATCCTCTCCCAGCCGGACAACGGTGAGCAGGCCCTCGAAATCGTCGACATGCTCATCCGTTCCGGTGCGCTGGATCTGATCGTGGTCGACTCGGTGGCCGCGCTCGTCCCCCGGGCGGAGATCGAGGGCGAGATGGGCGACTCCCACGTCGGCCTCCAGGCCCGGCTGATGAGCCAGGCACTGCGCAAGATCGCCGGCGCGCTGCACCAGTCCAGGACCACTGCGGTCTTCATCAACCAGCTCCGGGAGAAGGTCGGCGTGATGTTCGGCTCCCCGGAGACGACGACCGGTGGCAAGGCGCTCAAGTTCTACGCTTCGGTCCGCCTGGACATCCGCCGGATCGAGACCCTCAAGGACGGCACCGACGCGGTCGGCAACCGCACCCGCGTCAAGGTCGTCAAGAACAAGGTCGCGCCGCCCTTCAAGCAGGCGGAGTTCGACATCCTCTACGGCGTGGGGATCAGCCGCGAGGGCGGCCTGATCGACATGGGCGTCGAGCACGGCTTCATCCGCAAGTCCGGCGCCTGGTACACCTACGAGGGCGACCAGCTCGGGCAGGGCAAGGAGAACGCCCGCAACTTCCTCCGCGACAACCCCGACCTCGCCAACGAGGTGGAGAAGAAGATCAAGGAGAAGCTCGGTATCGGCCCGAGGACCGAGAAGCCGGAAGCGGAGCCCGGCAAGGACGCCGCGGTGGCCCCCGAGGTGCCGGCCGGAGCCCCGGAGAAGACGGCCCCTGCGCCTGCCGCCAAGGGAAGGGCAGCCAAGACCGCCGCCGCAGCGACGAAGGGCTGACCGGTGGTGCGGCGCACCGACTGGCCGGAGAGCGAAGGCGTCCAGCAGAGCAGCGGTGATCCCTCCTCGTCGAGGGCCGAGCGGGGATCACCGCAGGTACCGAAGGACCCGGTGGAGCGGGCGCGGGCTATCTGCCTGCGCCTGCTCACGGGGAGTTCGCGCACCCGGCAGCAATTGGCCGACGAACTGCACAAACAGGAGATTCCGGAGGACGCTGCCGCAGAGCTCCTGTCCCGCCTGGAAGCCGTCGGTCTGATCGACGACGCCGCCTTCGCCGACGCCTGGGTGGAGTCCCGGCACCGCAGTCGCGGTCTGGCCCGCCGCGCGCTCGCTCGCGAGCTGCGCACCAAAGGCGTGGACTCCGCGGTCGTCGACGAGGCGGTCGGCCGGCTGGAGCCGGATCAGGAGAAGCAGACGGCCCGGAGTCTGGTTGAGCGCAAGCTCCGGAGCACCAGGGGGCTGGACCGGGACAAGCGCCTTCGGCGGCTCGCCGGAATGCTCGCGCGCAAGGGCTACTCCGAAGGGCTCGCCCTGAGCGTGGTCCGGCAGGCGCTGGCGGAAGAGGGGGAGGAACTCGCGGCCTGGGAGGAGTCGATCTGACGCCCCTCGCCCGATCCCGTCGCCTCCTTCCTTCCGGGCGCGGTGTTTCTGCTGCGGAGGCGGCGCACCGAACCACGGGGTTCAGGGCCCTGTACGCGGCAGCGTGAGCGTCACCCGCAGGCCTCGCGGCTCGTTGGGGGAGTAGTCGATGCTCCCACCGCCCGCCGCCAGCAGCGCGCGGGTGATGGAGAGCCCGAGACCCGACCCCTGGACGTTCTGGTGCCGGCCGCTGCGCCAGAAGCGGTCGCCGATCCGTTCCAACTCTTCCTCGGTCAGCCCCGGCCCGCCGTCGGCCACCTCGATGGTGACCTGCTCACCCGCCGGAAGGACCGACACGCTCACCGCCTCTCCCTCCGGGGTGAACTTGATCGCGTTGTCCACCACCGCGTCCAGCGCGCTGGAGAGCGCCACGGGGTCCGCCCATGCGGTGACGGCCGCGTTGCCCCCGGCGTGCAGCTCGATCCCGCCGCGGGTCGCGACGGGCCGCCAGGCCGCCACCCGTTCCGCGGCCAGCGCGGCGACGTCCGTCACCCGCAGGTCGGCGGAGCTGTGCTCGGCCAGCGCCAGGCCCAGCAGATCGTCCAGCACCCGGGCGAGCCGCTTCCCCTCGGCCTCCACCGAGGCGAAGTCGGCACTTCCCTCCGGCAGCGCAAGGCCCAGCAGTTCGATGCGCAACAGCAGCGCGGAGAGCGGGTTGCGCAGTTGGTGCGAGGCATCGGCGACGAAGGCCCGCTGCTGCTCCAGGATCTCCTCGACGTGGTCGGCCATCTCGTTGAACGAACGCGCGAGCCTGCGCAGCTCGGGCGGGCCGTCGGACGCGACCACCCGGGAGGCGAGCTGGCCGGTAGCGATGTCGTGGGCCGCCTTGTCCAGTGTCCGCACCGGTCGCAACACCCAGCCGGTCAGCCGGAACGCCGCTCCCACGGCGAGCAGCATCGCGGCGGCCTCGCCGGTGGCCAGCGGCAGCCAGCCGCGCAGAATCCGGGAGCGCAACTGGTCGGTGGGGGAGTCGGTGAGCACCACCGCCACGACGTCCCCGTCCCGCACCACGGGGGAGGCGACGGCGACCCGCTGCTCCTGCCAGGGCCAGACCTGGGCCGGATCGTGGCTGCGCCGTCCGGCCAGGGCCTCGGCGAAGGCGTCGGCGCCCGCGCCGCTGCCGGGCACCCTCCAGCCGTCCGGCGATGCGGCCATCGCTCGGCTGTCCCGGTAGAAGACACCCGCCCGGATGCCGTAGAGCTGGTGGTAGCGGGCGAGCTCCTCGGTCAGGGTGGCCAACCGTTCGTCCTGCTCCTCCCGGGCGGCGCGCTTCTCCGCGGAGGCGAAGGAACCGGAGACCGGCCGAGAGGTGACGAACTGGGCCAGCGCCGCGAACCTGGCGGTGTCGTCGATGCGGTCCACCACCACGCGCTGCTGCTCGGCGGCGGCCAGGCTGACCGCGAGCGGGAAGCCGAGGGCGAGCAGTACCCCGGCGAAGAGCAGGATGAGGAGGGGCAGGAGGCGGGAGCGCACGGTTCTTCCCCCGTGCCGGTCAGTCGGCCGGCACGGCGAGCCGGTAGCCGACTCCGCGCACGGTCTCGATCAGCGCGGGCATCCGCAGTTTGGCGCGCAACGAGGCGACGTGCACCTCCAGGGTGCGTCCGGTGCCCTCCCAGCTCGTCTGCCACACCTCGCTGATGATCTGCTCGCGCCGGAACACCACTCCCGGCCGCTGGGCCAGCAGAGCGAGCAGGTCGAACTCCTTGCGGGTGAGGGCCACTTCCTCGCCCGCCACGCTCACCCGCCGGGTGTCCGGCTCGACGACCACGCTGCCGAACCGCATCGGTTCCGCCGTGCCCGCGGACTCCTCACGGCGCTCCGGGTGGTCGGCGCGGTCCTCGCCGCCGCCCCGCCGGCTCACCGCGTGGATCCGAGCCAGCAGTTCCCCGGTGTCGTAGGGCTTGACCACGTAGTCGTCGGCGCCCAGGTTGAGGCCGTGGATGCGGGAGCGGACGTCCGCCCGGGCGGTCACCATGATCACCGGAGTCGCGGTGCGGCGCCGGATCCGGCTGCACACCTCGAAGCCGTTCTGGTCCGGCAGGCCGAGATCCAGCAGCACCACGGCGAAGGACTCCGCGGCGTCGCCCGGCAGCAGGTGGTCCAGTGCGGACGCTCCGTCGCGGGCGTGGACGACCTCGATGCCGTGGCGGGTGAGCACCGCGGACAGGGCCGCGGCGACGTGTTCGTCGTCCTCGACCAGCAGCAGTCGCATCCGAGGTTCTCCTCCCTGTTCGCGGCGCGGGGGTGCGGTGGCCGATTCTCGTCGTTCGGACGGTGCCACGTTCCGCTCTTCACCCCCTGCATACACGCGGAAGCGACCGGACGAGTCAACCGCATTCCGTTCGTCTCCGGGTTTCCGTTATGCAGCCGGTACGCTACTCACCGGACTGGTCACTCTGGGTGAAGCATCGTGGCCTGATCGTGATGCTCAAGTTCAGCTCAGATGTGATGACGCGGGTTCCCGCTGGTCACTAGGGTCCCCACAACCGATGAGGACGGAGCGAGTGACGCCGATGAGCGAAGTATCGGTGACCAAGGAAGAGGTGCCGGAGACGGAGCCCTTGGTCGTGCTGGACAACGTCAACAAGCACTTCGGTGCGCTGCACGTGCTCCAGGACATCGACCTGACCATCGACCCCGGCGAGGTGATCGTGGTGATCGGGCCCTCCGGGTCCGGCAAGTCGACGCTGTGCCGCGCCATCAACCGGTTGGAGACCGTCGAGTCCGGTTCGATCACCATCGACGGCAAGCCGCTGCCCGCCGAGGGCAAGGAGCTGGCCCGGCTGCGCGCCGACGTCGGGATGGTCTTCCAGGCCTTCAACCTCTTCGCCCACAAGACGGTCCTGGAGAATGTCACGCTCGGCCAGGTGAAGGTCCGGCGCAAGTCGAAGGCCGAGGCGGACAAGCGCGGCCGCGAGCTGCTGGACCGCGTCGGTGTCGGCAACCAGGCGGACAAGTACCCCGCCCAGCTCTCCGGCGGTCAGCAGCAGCGGGTGGCGATCGCCCGCGCGCTGGCGATGGACCCCAAGGTCATGCTCTTCGACGAGCCCACCTCCGCGCTCGACCCGGAGATGATCAACGAGGTGCTGGAGGTCATGCAGCAGCTCGCCCGGGAAGGCATGACCATGATCGTCGTCACCCACGAGATGGGGTTCGCGCGCTCCGCCGCGAACCGGGTGGTGTTCATGGCGGACGGCCGGGTGGTCGAGGAGGCCACTCCGGAGCAGTTCTTCAGCAACCCGCGCAGCGACCGGGCCAAGGACTTCCTGTCGAAGATCCTTCAGCACTAGCAACACCCGCCGCACCCCCAGGCCGCTTCAGACACACGCACCACACACAACGCGAGGGAAGTTCAGTCATGAGACTCAAGACCGGTTACGCCGCTGCCGCTGCTGCCGTCGTCCTTGCCCTGACCGCCACCGCCTGCGGCGGTGAGAGCGGCGGCGACTCCGGCAGTGACGGCGGCGACGGCGGCGGCGCCGACAAGATCACGATCGGGATCAAGTACGACCAGCCCGGCCTCGGCCTGAAGACCCCGGACGGCGAGTTCGAGGGCTTCGACGTGGACGTCGCGACCTACGTGGCCAAGGAGCTCGGCTACGAGGAGAGCGACATCACCTGGAAGGAAGCGCCCAGCGCGGAGCGGGAGAACCTCATCTCGCGCGGGGACGTCGACCTGGTGGTCGCCACCTACTCGATCACCGACGAGCGCGACGAGAAGGTCGACTTCGCCGGCCCCTACCTCCTCGCCCACCAGGACCTGCTGGTCCGCAGCGGCGAGAAGGTCTCCAAGGGAGACGACCTGAACGGCAAGAAGCTCTGCTCGGTCACCGGCTCCACCTCGGCGCAGAACGTCAAGAACGGCTTCGCTCCCGACGCCCAGCTCCAGGAGTACGGCGGCTACTCCGAGTGCCTGAGCGGCCTGGACAGCGAAGCGGTGGACGCGCTGACCACCGACGACTCGATCCTGGCCGGCTTCGCCGCGCAGGAGCAGTACCAGGGCAAGTTCGAGCTCGCCGGCCTGAACCTGAGCAACGAGAACTACGGCATCGGCCTCAAGGAGGGCGACACCGAGCTCAAGGACGAGGTCAACGACGCCCTGACGAAGATGGTCGACGACGGCTCGTGGGACGAGTTCGTCGAGGCGAACTTCGGCCCGGCCGAGTACGACAACGAGCCGGCCCCGGAGATCGGCGACATCGTCAGCTGAACGCGCTGACCGAGAGCGCCACAACGGCACGGCGGCGCGCCGCCCCGCACGGGGCGGCGCGCCGCGTCATCCACACACGCGGAAGCACGGGAAATCGTGTTCGACTTTCTTGACGGCTACGACTTGCTCGGGGCCTTCTGGATGACGGTGAAGCTCACCGTCCTCTCGGGGGTCGGCGCCCTGCTGTGGGGCACCGCACTGGCCGGTATGCGGGTCAGCCCCGTTCCTCTGATGCGGGGCTTCGGCACCGCCTACGTGAACCTGGTCCGGAACATCCCGCTGACGGTCATCATCCTCTTCACCTCGCTCGGGCTCGCCCAGACGCTGCAGATCTACCTCGGTGCCGCGGACGACTTCGACACCCAGAACTTCCGCCTCGCCGTGCTCGGCCTGGCGGCCTACACGTCGGCGTTCGTGTGCGAGTCGCTGCGGTCCGGGATCAACACGGTCCCCTTCGGCCAGGCGGAGGCGGCGCGCGCGGTGGGCCTGAACTTCACGCAGGTGCTGACGTTGATCATCCTCCCGCAGGCATTCCGCTCGGTGGTCGCCCCGCTCGCCAACGTGCTGATCGCCCTGACCAAGAACACCACGACCGCGGCCGCGATCGGAGTGGCCGAGGCGGCGCTGCTGATGAAGGAAATGATCGAGAACGAGGCGCAGTTGTTGTTGATCTCGGCGATCTTCGCCTTCGGGTTCATCCTGTTGACGCTGCCGACCGGGCTGCTGCTCGGCTGGGTCAGCAAGCGAGTGGCGGTGAAGCGATGACCTCGGTCCTGTACGACGCACCGGGCCCCCGGGCGAAGTCCCGCAACATCCTGTACACGGTGCTCTTCGTCCTCGTGCTCGCCCTGGCCGCATGGTGGGTCGTCGGCACGATGACGGACCGGGGGCAGTTCGAATGGGAGAAGTGGAGCCCGTTCTTCACCGACTCCCGCTCCTGGACCACCTACATCCTTCCCGCGCTCGGCAACACGCTGAAGGCGGCCGGGCTCTCCATGGTCATCGCGCTGCCGCTCGGTGCCGTGCTCGGCATCGCGCGGATGTCGGACCATGTCTGGGTACGCGGAGCGGCCGGCACCGTCGTGGAGTTCTTCCGCGCCATCCCGGTGCTGATCCTGATGCTGTTCAGCAACGAGCTGTACGCGCGCTTCACCGACGTCAGCCCCGAGGTCCGCCCGCTGTACGCGGTGGTCACCGGCCTCGTGCTGTACAACGCCTCGGTGCTCGCCGAGGTCGTACGGGCCGGCATCCTGTCACTGCCCAGCGGCCAGACCGAGGCGGCGAAGGCGATCGGGCTCCGCAAGGGCCAGACGATGTCCCAGGTGCTGCTCCCGCAGGCGGTCACCGTGATGCTGCCGGCGATCGTCAGCCAGCTCGTCGTGGTGGTCAAGGACACCGCGCTCGGCGGTGCCCTGCTGGGCTTCCCCGAACTGCTCAACTCGGTGCGGCAGCTCAACGCGAACTATGCGAACACCATTCCCAGCTTCCTGGTGATCGCAGCCCTGTTCATCCTGCTGAACTTCGCGCTCACCACCTTCGCGAGCTGGCTGGAGGCGAAGCTCCGCACCCGGCGCAAGTCCGCGGCCCCGGAGGCCGACGGCCCGACGCCAGTGCAGCAGACGGAGCCCGGACCAGCCGGCCCCGACGGTCCGCCGGTACGGAAGACCCGCGCCTGAACGGACCGTTCGGCACCCACTGCCCGTTCCACCCTCACTTGACGGGTGAACGGGCAGTGGGTTGCATACCAGGTGTGATCACGCATCAGGCCCGGCGTCCGGCGTCAACTCCCGCTCCGTGCACGGAGCATCAGCACTTCGCTTTCGGCCCTGCCGTGGGGGGCAGCCGGCCGTGGACCCGGTGATCGTGGTCGGTGCCGGCCCCGTGGGCCTGGCGCTGGCGCTGGCGCTGGCGCGCCAGGACGTGCCCACGGTGCTGCTGGAGAGCGAGCAGGGCGAACCACCGCCCCGCCGCGCCCGGAGCTGCGTACTGCGGGACGACACGACGGTCCTGGTGCACCGGCTCACCGGCGCCCTGGCGCCCGCGGGCCTGCGCTGGACGGTGTGGCGCACGCTGCACCGCCGACAGACCGTCCAGCAGGTGGACTTCGCCGACGGCGGCGCGCCCTTCCACTTCTGCCGGCACGACCTCACCGAAGCCCTCCGGGCCGCCGCTCGGCGGCAGGACCTGATCCACTTCGCCGAGGACAACCGGTTGGCGGAACTGGAGCAGGACCACGAAGGCGTCTCGGCCGTCACCCGGGGACGGCACGGCACGACCTGGCGGGGCAGCTACCTGGTCGGGTGCGACGGCGCGCGCTCCACGGTGCGCAAGCTGCTCGACGTGCGCTTCCCCGGCCGCACCTCCGTCGAACGCCACGCGGTCGCCGTCCTCCGCGTCGACCTGCCCTGGCCCGAGGAGGCGTTACTGCACCGGGAGCCGGCGGACCGGCAGCCCGAGGTCTGCGCCCGCTCCCTGCCGGACGGCGTGTGGCGGTTGGACTGGCTGCTCCCGGCCCGTGGCGAGCTGGTCACCCCGCAGGAGCTGATGGACCGGGTCGGGACCACGCTGCGGGGCTGGACGGGGACGGCCGACCCCTCGTACGAGCTGCTGGACACCGGGGTCCACACCGCGCACCAGCGGCTCGCGAGGCGCTGGCGCTCCGGGCGGGCGTTCCTGGCCGGCGACGCCGCCCACCAGCTCGGCGCCCTGGGCACCCAGCCGGTGGACGAGGGGCTGCGGGACGCGGACAACCTGGCCTGGAAGCTCGCGCTGGCCTGGCACCAGGGTGCGACCGAGGAACTCCTGGACAGCTACCAGGCCGAGCGGCGCAGTGCGGTCGGAGCCCGGCTCCGGGCGACCGACCAGGCGCTGCCCCTGGTCCGCAACGGCAGCGGACTCCGCTCCCGGCTGCCCGGCGCGGCGCGTACGCCGCTGGCCCTGCTCACGGACGGCCACCTGGGCCGGGGACCGCTGGGAGCACCGGCGGGCCACCGCCGCTCACCGCTGGCACCGGCGCCGCGTCTGATGACGGAGGTGGCCACGGACGCGGGCGATCCGGTGGCCGATGTGCCGGTGACCGACCTGCACGGCGTGGGGGGGCCGCTGCGGCTGCGCCTCGGCCGCGAGCTGCTGGTGGTGCTCATCGCACCCGGCACCGGGGTGTGGGACAGCCGGCACTGGCTGCACGCGGGCGTGATGCCGGAGCTGGCCGCCGCCGTGCGGCGGCTGCCGCTGCCGGCCGAACTGCTCGTGGCGGAGCGGTATCCGGGGGCCGCTCCCCACACGGTGCTGCTGGTCCGCCCCGACGGGCACCTGGCGGCCGCGCTGCCCGGGGTGCGTCCCGAGGCCCTGCGTTCCTGCGCCGACGCGCTGCTGGGCCTCGGCGCACCGGAGCCGGCGCAGGAGTGACGCCGGGCCGCGGAGCCGGGCCCGGGGCCCTGCGTTCGCGAGGGGCTTCGGGTCAGGGCTTGACGGCGCGGTAGTAGCGCCGGGCCCCCTCGTGCAGGGGCAGCGGGTCGGTGTAGATCGCGGTGCGCAGGTCGACCCGCTGTGCCGCGTGCACCCGCCGGCCGATCTCGTCCCGGCTGCTGATCAGCGAGCGGGTGAGCCCTTCGGTCAGGGCGGCGTCCGCGCGGTCGGTGGTGACGAGCAGGTTGGCCACGGCGACCGTCTCGACCGCCTCGCCGCGCTGCACCGCCGGGTAGGCGTCGGCTGGCATCACCGCCGCGCGGTAGTGCCGGGCCTGCGGTTCCTGGTCGTGCAGCGCCGGTACGAGGCCGCCCAGTTCCACCAGACGGATGTCGGACCGCTCGGCCAGCTCCTGGATGGCGGAGGTCGGCAGGCCGCCGGTCCAGAAGAAGGCGTCCAGGCTGCCGTCCTCCAGCAGTGCGGGCATCCGGTCGATGCCCTCGTACACGGGGGTGACGTCGCGTTCCGCGTCCAGCCCGGCGGCGCGCAGCAGGCGCTCGGCGACCGGGCGGACCCCGGAGCGCCGTTCCCCCACGCCCACCCGCAGGCCGTTCAGGTCTGCGGCCTCCCGGACCGGGGAGCCGGACCGGACCACGAGTTGGACGTAGTCGTCGTAGAGCCGGGCGCAGGCCCGGAGCCGGTCCGCGTCCTTCCCGCCGTCCTCCAGGTAGGCGGCCACCGCGTCCGCCTGGGCGATGGTGAAGTCGGCCTCACCGGAGACGAGCCGTTCGATGTTCTGCACCGAGCCCTGGCTGGGTTCCAGCTCCAGTTCGACCCGAGGGAGGTCCTGGCGGAGCCGGTCCCGGAGCAGGGCGCCGTAGCGTTCGTAGACGCCGCTGGGGACGCCGGTGGCGAAGGTCGCCCTGCCCTCGGGGGTCTTGCCGCCGGTGGGGACCATCCACCACAGCAGCAGCCCGAGCACCACCGCGGCTGCCACTGCCGCAGTCACCGCGCGCCGCCCGGTGGGACGGCGGATTCCGAGAGCCATCATGCACCGATCCTGCCATCCCGGCAGCGGGTCCGGAGGGCTCCGCCCATGACCCCGCCCGTCCGCGGGCGCGCGGCGACGTGTGCGACCGGTGGCCCGGACCTGCTGCGCCGGAGGGCGGCCGAGGGTCATGACGCACCGCTACCGATCAGAAGCAAGCGGCCAGCGGGGTCGTGGTTGGCTGGAAACAGACTGTGCAAGGCCCCGCTGACGGTGCGTCGGCTCCCCGTCGGGCACGCTCCGGTGGGGAGCGTGCCCGACGGTGGGGCGTACCCCACTGGGGAGGGGGCGCACGGGGTGTCACGTCATTACCACGCAATGCGCTGGTGACGGCGAGTTCGCGACGAACTCCCTCGTACGACGTACTCCGCTGCGACTTGGGCCGTGACGGCCTTGCGGCGTGACTAGCATGAGCGCCACGTGTGCGGCCGGAAGAGCGTCCCCCCGTACGGGAGCATGTCCGCCCGCACGGCCGATATGCACCGGTCAGCCTGTCTGTTCACCGCACTCATGACCGAGGGACCGCGGAATGTCAGTGCCTGTCTCCCCCCGCCCGCGCCGCATGAACCCGATACGCGGTTCAGCACTCGCGGTGCCTCTCGTACTGCTCGTGGCCGCCGGAGCGGTAGGAGGCGCGGTGATCGCCGCAGCCCCTGTGTCGGCGCGGCCCTGGGTCTTCCCGGTCGTGCTCGGCGCCTGGCTGTGCACGGCGATCGCCGTCGGAACCGTCTCGCTGCTCGTGCACCGTGCCCGCAGCAGCGCCAACGCCGCATATCGCGAGGTGCAGACCCTTCAGACGCAGGCCGCCCAGCAGGGCGCCGAGGCCGCGCACCTCGTCAACGTCACGCTGCCGACCGTGCTCAAGCGGCTGCGGGACGGTGCCGGGGTCGCCGAGACGCTCGCCGCCACCACCCCGCCCGCGGACACGCAGCTCAGGCAGGTGCTGGAGTCCTTCGTCATCGCGGTGGGCACCGCCGAGGAGCGTGCGGCAGCCGCCGTCGACGCCGCGGAGGAACGTGCCTCCGCCGCGTCCGCGGCGGCCGGTGCCGCCCAGCTCCAGCTCACCCGTACCGACGCCGACCTGGACCGGATGAAGTCGGTGATCCTGCCGACCGCCGTCGCCGGGTTGCGGACCGGTGCCTCGGCGAACACGGTGCTCACCTGGCTCGAAATGCCCTCGGACGAGCGGCTGCGCGTCCTGGTGGACATGTCGGTACGGGAGCTCGCGGTCAGCGAGCGCCGCGCCGCGGCCGCCCAGGCGGCGAGCGCCAAGGCGCTGAGCCGGGTACAGGCGAAGGCGGTCAGTATGCTCGCCGACCTGCGCGAGATGCAGGAGCGGCACGGCGAGGACGTGCTCGGCGACCTGCTGCACCTGGACCACAACACCTCGCAGCTCGGGCTGATGACTGACCGGCTGGCGCTGCTGATGGGCGGTCGGACCAGCCGGGCGTGGAACAAGCCCATCCGGATGGAGAGCATCCTGCGCGGCGCGGTCGGCCGGATCGTCGCCTACCAGCGGGTCCGCCTGCACTGCGCCAGCACCGCCGCGGTGGCCGGGTTCGCCGCCGAGAGCGTGATGCACCTGCTCGCCGAGCTGATGGACAACGCCGCGAACTTCTCGCCGCCCATCGACGTGGTGCACGTCTACGTCGAGGAGCGCAGCGCGGGCATCGTCGTCACCATCGAGGACAGCGGCCTGAAGATGGCCGACGCGGCCATGCGGCGCGCCGAGGAGTCGGTCTCCGGCCGGACCACCGACCTCGCTATGCTCCAGGGGACCAGACTGGGCCTCGCGGTCGTGGGCCGGCTGTCCGCGAAGTACCGCATCAGCGTCAACTTCCGGCCGTCCTCGCGTGGCGGAACCGGTGTGGTCGTCCTGGTGCCGCCGCAGCTCCTCTCCCAGCAGCGGTCCGCTGTGCCGGAGCAGGCGGTCCGCCCGGCGGCCCCCGCAGCCCCGGCACCGCAACCGGCCCCGGCCCCCGCACCCGAGGCGCTTCGCGAGGTGCCACCGGCCCCGCGGCCCGAGCACTCGGCACCTCCGGTGCCGCCGGCCCGCAGCGAACCGCTGCCGGTACGGAACGACGGCGCACCGCCGCAGTCGGACACCGCCCCGGCCACCCCTGGCGGGCTCCCGGTGCGTCCGCCGGGCCACACGATGGCCGCCGCGAACCGGGAGCGGCCGCAGCCGGCACCCCGGACGTCCGCACCCCGCTCCGGGCCGGTTCCGCCCGGGCGGAACGCGGGCACCCAGTTCGGGGCGTTCCACCGGGGACGCAACGCCCAGGACGACGTCCGGGACGAGAAGCACGCCGAGCACGCCGAGCACGCCGAGCACGCCGAGCACGCCGAGCACGCCGAGCACGTCAAGAACACCGAGAACGCCGGGGACGCCGGGAATCGGCACGGCAACGCGCCCGGCATCCCCGCCGACTGAGGGACCCCCGCCGACCAGGCGGTGCAGCACCCGTAGGGCGCCTTGAGCTCCGGCGCCCTTCCCCGCTCGAAAACGTGAGATTGGAGGCACGGGCTGGTGACCGGGTTACCGCGCACACCCTGCCCCACGCACACCATGCAGACCACTGACAACAGCCTGACCTGGCTCCTGCAGAGCCTGTTGGAACGCACCCCCGGCACTCGGCACGCCCTGGTGCTGTCGCGGGACGGGCTGAAGCTCTGTTGGAGCCGCAACCTCTCCCTGGACCAGGCCGATCAGCTCTCCGCGATCTGTTCCGGGCTCCAGGCGCTCGCCCAGGGCGCGTCGGTGGAGTTCGGCGACGGCTCGGGGGGAGTCCGCCACTCGATGACCGAGTTCCACGGCGGTCTGCTCTTCATCGTGGAGGCCGGCGAGGGAGCGCACCTCGGCGTCGTGGCGTCCGAGGGGACGGACCCGGGAGTCGTCGGGCACCAGATGACCGAGATGGTCGAGCAGATCGGCGAGCACCTCCGGGCCGAGCCCCGGTCGTCCGCCGAGGGAAATCCCTCCTCGTGATCCGCCGGCCCGTCGACACCGGAGACCCCGACCGCCTCTACATCGTCACCGGCGGTCGAAGCCGGGCCGACGAGGACTCGTTCGACGTCGTCACGCTCATCGTCAGCGAGTGCGAGCCCCGGTCGGGCATGCAGTCCGAGCACGTCCGGATTCTGGAGCTGTGTCGGCACCCTGCGGCGGTGGTCGAGATCGCCGCGGAGATGCAGCTGCCGATCACGGTGGTGCGCATCCTGCTGGGCGATCTGCTCGCCATGGGCCAGATCACCGCGCGAATGCCTCCCGCGACCCGTTCGTCCCCCTCGAACCCCGACATCGATCTTCTGAAGGAGGTGCTCCATGGACTCCGCAACCTCTGAGCTACCGGCTCGTACGCCGCTGGACGACACCGCCGAGACCGGCCTCAAGATCGTCGTCGTGGGCGGTTTCGGGGTCGGCAAGACCACACTGGTCCGCTCGGTCAGTGAGATCCGCCCGCTGAACACCGAGGAGGTCATGACCCAGGCGGGGGTCGGCGTCGACGAGACCACCGGAGTGGCGGGGAAGTCCACCACGACGGTCGCCTTCGACTTCGGCCGCATCAGCCTCAACGAGCGCATGGTCCTGTACCTGTTCGGGGCCCCCGGCCAGGAGCGGTTCTGGTTCCTGTGGGACCGCCTGTTCTCCGGGACGCTCGGCGCGATCGTGCTGGTCGACACCCGGCGGATGAGCGAGTCCTGGTACGCGATCGACCGGCTGGAGCACCACCGGACGCCCTTTGTGGTGGCGGTCAACCGGTTCGACGACGCCACCGCCTTCTCGCTCGACGAGATACGCCAGGCACTGGCGATCCCCGAGGACGTGCCGGTGGTCGACTGCGACGCGCGGGTCAGATCGTCCGGCAAGAACGTCCTGATCACGCTCGTGGACCACCTGTACCGAATGGCCATGGCCCGGGAGATGACACTGTGACCGACCCCACCGGACCTTCGACCGCTCAGGAAGCACCGGCGGGCTGCCCCGCGCACCACGGTGCGGTCCGCCTCGGCGGGTTGGAGTACCAGCAGACGCCCGCCGAGCTCTACCGTGCCCTGCGCGCCGAGCACGGCTCGATCGCGCCGGTCCTGCTGGACGGGGACATCCCCGCCTGGCTCGTGCTCGGCTACCCCGAGGTCACCTATGTGACCAGCCACGACGAACTGTTCGCCCGGGACTCGCGCCGGTGGAACCAGTGGGACTCCATCCCGCCGGACTGGCCGCTGATGCCCTTCGTCGGCTACCAGCCGTCGGTGCTCTTCGCGGAGGGCGCGGAACACCAGCGCCGCGCGGGTGTCATCACCGAGGCGCTGGAGGCCGTCGACCAGTTCGAGCTGGCGCACGACTGTGCCGAACTCGCCGACGGGCTGATCGACTCCTTCTCCGGCAGCGGGCGCGCGGAGCTGATGGAGAGCTTCGCCCACGCGCTGCCGATGCGGGCCGCCGTCCAGATGTGCGGCATGCCGGCCGGCGCGGAGGACACCGAGCAGTTCGTCCGCGACCTGCGGATCTCCCTGGACGCGGCGGAGGGTGATGACCCGGTCGCCGCCTACCTCCGGGTGCAGGAGCGCATCCAGCAACTCGTCAAGGACAAGCGGAACGCGCCGGGGCCCGATGTCACGTCGCGGATGCTCACGCACCCCGCGGGCCTCACCGACGAGGAGGTGGTGCAGGATCTCATCTCGATCATCGCCGCGGCGCAGCAGCCGACCGCCAACTGGATCTGCAACACGCTCCGCCTGCTCCTCACCGACGACCGGTTCGCGCTGAACGTGTCGGGCGGTCGGGTCAGCGTCGGCCAGGCGCTGAACGAGGTGCTGTGGCTGGACACCCCGACGCAGAACTTCATCGGCCGGTGGGCGGTCCGCGACACCCAGCTCGGCGGTCGGCAGATCCGTGCGGGCGACTGCCTGGTGCTCGGGCTCGCCGCGGCGAACACCGACCCGCAGATCTGGCCCGAGTCGCACGTCGGCGCGGAGAACTCGGCACACCTGTCGTTCAGCAACGGCGAGCACCGCTGCCCCTATCCGGCTCCGCTGCTCGCCGACGTGATCGCCCGCACCGCCGTCGAGACGCTGCTGGAGCGGTTGCCGGACGTCGTCCTGTCGGTCGAGACGTACGAGCTGACCTGGCGGCCGTCGATCTGGATGCGTGGACTGGTGGAGCTACCGGTGCAGTTCACCCCGGTCGTCCAGTAGGCGACCGCGGGATCCGTGCCGGGCGCCTGGACGGGCCCGGCACGGACCGGCCGCTCACGCCGGGGTGAACCGGACCGGCAGGGACTGCGGACCCCGGGTGAACACTCCCTGCTCCGCGGGGTCGAATCCCTCGGCGAGCCGCATGTCGGGCATCGCGTCGAGGAGCTGGTCCACCCCGATCTCCACCTCCGCCTTGGCGAGCAGCGCTCCCACGCAGAAGTGACGGCCGAGGGCGAACGCGAGGTGGTCGGCCGCGGCGGAGAAGGCGGTGGTGGTCGTCAGGTCGTCCCGGAAGATGTCGAAGCTGTCCGGGTCCGCGTAGCGGTCGCTGTCGCGGTTGGCCGCGCCGATCAGGCAGGTGACCGTGGCGCCCTCCGGCACCGTCCCCCCGCTGAGGTCCACGTCGGTGGCCGACTGGCGCATGATCATGTGCACCGGCGGCGTGTACCGCAGCGTCTCGGCGAAGGCCCGGGGGATCAGGCTCCGGTCGCTGCGCACCGCGGCGAGCTGCTCCGGGTGGATCAGCAGGTTGGCGAAGATGCTGGCGATCGCCTTGTCCGTGGTCTCCCCGCCGGCCGCGAGCAACAGGCTGCAGAAGGCCTTGATGTCCTCGTCGCTCATCCGCACTCCGTCGACCTCGGCGACGCAGAGCGTGGACAGCAGGTCGTCCCCGAGGTTGTCGCGGCGTCGGCGGATGATCGGCAGCATGTACTCCGCGAACTCCACCCGGGTCCGTTCGCCCGCGGCGGCGACCTCCGGGTCGCCCGCCAGGTTGCCGAGGAAGGCGATGACGGCGGTGTACCAGCCGTGGAAGCGGCCGTGGTCGGCCTTGTCGAGACCGAGCATGTCGGCGATGACGCTGACCGGGAAGCGGGTGGCGTAGTCCTCCACCAGGTCCACCGAACCGGTGTGCCGGAAGGTGTCGATGAGTGCCCGTGAGTTGCGGTCGATCACGGGCAGGAACTTCTCCCGGAGATCCGCGCCGCGGAAGGCCGGCGCGACCAGCGCCCGGCGGACCGCGTGGTCGCGCCCGCTGAGCTGAAGGATCGTCTTGCCGTGCACCGGCTCGATCTGCCAGTCGTAGTTGTCGGTCGTGAAGGCCGACTCCTTGTCCTTGAAGACCCGTTCCACGTCCTCGTAGCGGGATATGACGTAGCTGCCGGTGGGTTCGTGCCAGATCAGCGGGGCGCTCTCCCGCATGACGCGATACGCCGGGTACGGGTTCGCGGCGAACTCCGGCGACAGGATGTCGGGGACCTGGTGCGCGGTGGCCATGGAGCTCCCTCGTTCGATAACGGACAACGCACACAAGGTTATTGACCAACCCAATGGCAGAAACAGCCGTGTCCTGGCCGTCCTGGGACCGGGCCGGCCCCAGGACGTGGGGAGCACGAGTCACCCCGCGTCGCTCCCGCCGCACAGGCTGGTGCCCGCGCGCCCGCCCGAGCGCCGCTCAGCGGGCGGTCGGAGCGCGTGCGCCCCGCCGCGGGCGGCCGTGCCGCGGCCCGACGGCCTGGCGTCCCGGCCGCCGGGGGCGCACACCGGCAAGGACGAAGGCTCCGGCGCGCCTTTCCGCCGTCCGTCGGCCGCCAGGGGCGAGGGCACAGAACCGGCCGTCCGGCACCCACCGTGTGTGGCCGGAACTCGCCCTCGCTGTTCGAGGTGCCCGTCTGTCCGTTCGACCACCTGCCGGTCCCGGCCGCCCCCGGCGTCCCCACAGCCCGGCCCGGGCCCCTGCCCCAGGCTGTCCGCACCCCCGCTCGGGCCGCCCGGGTCCGCTCGGGGGCTCCGGCGTCGAGGGAGGTCCGGCGTCGAGGGAGGTCCGGCGCACGGCCTACCCTGGTGGCATGACCGCGCAGGACGCCCTTGAGCGAAGCTACGAGATCCGCACCTTCGGCTGCCAGATGAACGTCCACGACTCCGAGCGGATGGCCGGACTGCTGGAGCAGGCCGGGTACGTCCGGGCGCCCGAGGGCGCGGACGGTGCGGACGTGGTCGTCTTCAACACCTGCGCCGTGCGCGAGAACGCGGACAACCGGCTGTACGGCAACCTCGGGCAGCTCGCCCCGAAGAAGTCGGCCCGGCCGGGGATGCAGATCGCCGTCGGGGGCTGTCTGGCGCAGAAGGACCGGGACACCATCGTCCGCAAGGCGCCGTGGGTGGACGTGGTCTTCGGCACCCACAACGTCGGCAAGCTGCCGGTGCTGCTGGAGCGGGCCCGCGTCCAGCAGGAGGCGCAGGTCGAGATCGCGGAGTCGCTGGAGGCGTTCCCCTCGACGCTGCCCACCCGCCGGGAGAGCGCCTACGCGGGATGGGTCTCGATCTCGGTCGGCTGCAACAACACCTGCACCTTCTGCATCGTGCCCGCGCTGCGGGGCAAGGAGAAGGACCGCCGGCCGGGTGACGTGCTCGCCGAGGTCGAGGCACTCGTCGCTGAGGGCGTCACCGAGATCACCCTGCTGGGCCAGAACGTGAACGCCTACGGCAGCGACATGGGCGACCGCGAGGCCTTCGCCAAGCTGCTGCGGGCCTGCGGCCGCGTCGAGGGACTGGAGCGGGTGCGCTTCACCTCGCCGCACCCGCGTGACTTCACCGACGACGTGATCACCGCGATGGCCGAGACGGACAACGTGATGCCGCAGTTGCACATGCCGCTCCAGTCCGGCTCCTCCCGTGTACTCAAGGCGATGCGCCGCTCCTACCGCCAGGAGCGCTTCCTGTCGATCATCGAGAAGGTCCGCGCGGCGATGCCGGACGCGGCCCTCTCCACCGACATCATCGTCGGCTTCCCCGGGGAGACGGAGGAGGACTTCGAGGAGACCCTGCACGTGGTGCGGGAGGCCCGCTTCGCTCAGGCGTTCACCTTCCAGTACTCCAAGCGCCCCGGCACGCCCGCGGCCGAGATGCCGGGCCAGCTTCCCAAGGCCGTCGTCCAGGAGCGCTACGAGCGACTGGTCGCGCTCCAGGAGGAGATCTCCTGGGAGGAGAACAAGAAGCAGGTGGGCCGGACCCTGGAGCTGATGGTCGCCGCGGGAGAGGGCCGCAAGGACGACGCCACCCGTCGCCTCTCCGGCCGCGCGCCGGACAGCAGGCTGGTGCACTTCACCCGGCCCGCGGAACCCGTGCGACCGGGCGACATGGTGACGGTGGAGGTCACCTACGCCGCTCCGCACCACCTGCTGGCCGAGGGCACGCCGCTGGCGGTCCGCCGTACCAGGGCCGGAGACGCCTGGGAGGCGCGGAACGCGGCACCGGCCGAGCGTCCGGCGGGGGTGCTGCTCGGACTGCCACGGGTGGGCGCGCCCGAGCCGCTGCCCGCGGCTGACGGCTGCGGCACCTGCTGAGCCCCTGCCGCCCCGCCGCCGTCCCGGGTTCCACCGCGGCCCGGTCCGCGGCGGCCCCGGACGTGCCGCACGACGCCTGCGGCGTCAGCGTTCCGGGAGCGTTCCGGGGACGACGGCCCGGCAGGTGGCGCCTAAGCTGCGAGAATGCTTGTCGCCGCCGCAGTCTGCCCGTGCCCGCCCCTGCTTGTCCCCGAGGTGGCGGCCGGGGCCGCCCACGAGATGGACGCCGCCCGCTCGGCCTGCTTCGACGCGCTCCAAAACCTGGTCGAGGCCCGGCCCGACCGGTTGCTTGTCCTGGGGCCCGCGGACGAGCCGGAGCTGGGGACCTACCCGGGCGGCAGCCGCGGGAGCCTGAGCGGGCTGGGCGTGGACGTGGAGCTGCCGCTCGGAACCGGCCCCGGCGGCGACCGTCCGCTGCCGACCGCCCTGACGCTCGCCGGCTGGCTGCTGGAGCGCACCCACTGGTCGGCCGCCCCCGTGGAGGGACTGGCCGTCGGGAACGCCGCGCGCCCCGAGCGCTGCCTGGAGACCGGGCGGGAACTCGCCGGTGAGGCGGAACGGCTCGGCCTCCTGGTGATGGGGGACGGGAGCGCCTGCCGATCGCTGCGCGCCCCCGGATACTTCGACGAGCGGGCGCCCGCCTTCGACGCCGGCGTGGCCGAAGCGCTCGGCACCGCGGACACCGTGGCCCTGGCGGGACTGGACGCGGAACTGGCCCGGGCGCTCCAGGCCTCCGGCAGGGCGTGCTGGCAGGTGCTCGCGGGCGCGGGGGAGGGGGCGCCGCTGCGCGGCAGGCTGCTGTACGACAGCGCCCCCTACGGCGTCGGTTACCTGGTCGCCTCCTGGTTCTGAGCCGGACGGCACCGCCCGCCCCGGCGGGCCGGGGAGGCGCGGTCAGGCGCCGCCGCGGCCCTGCTCGCCCCTGCCGTCGGTTTCGTCAGCGGGGCCCTGCCCCGTTCTGCCCGTCCCGTCCGCCGGGTCGTCCTCGGAGCGGCTCACCGCGTCCTTCGCCTTCTCGCTGCCGCTGCTGATCTGGTCGCTGTACTTGCCGCCGGTCCGCGTGTCCACGGTGCTCGCGGCCTTGTCCACGGCCTTGTGCACCTTGTCGTCGTGCTTGGACAGCAGGTCCTTGACCTTGTTCATGAAACTCATGGCGGTCGCCTTCCGTTGTGGGGTCAGTTGGGTGCGGTCCCACCGGCGGGCACCTCGGCCCGCCGGGGCGTCCCGGCCTCGTGTGCCGTCCCCGCGCGGTCCCCGGCCTTCTCCGGCGCGGGCGCCGCCGACTCCGCGGTGTCGGGTGCGGCCGCTGCTCCGGCGTCCGGGCCCCGTCCTCGTCGGGCTCCGCGGAGGCGGTGCTCTCCGCCCTCTCCCCAGGGTTCTTGATCGGGGCCGTTGCCGCAAGCGCCGGGGGCGGCTCCGGCGGCACTCCTTCCGGCTCCCCGGCCGTGGTGGCGGCCCGCCCGCCCTCGCCGGGATCCGCCTCCGCGGCAGTGCCCGCGGCCCTGCCGCGGAACCAGGAATACACGCCCATCCCCTGCTCCAGATCCTTGCCGATGCGGACGGTTGCGCCTCCCCTGCCGCCGTTCAGGGTCGGCAGCCGGTCCGGCGACCGGACCGGGCACACTCGCCACGGGGAACGAGACCCCGCATGCCCGCGTCACGTCGCCCGTTCGTGAAGCACCCTCGGGTTTTGCGAGACTGGCGGGTGTGAAAACCGTCGAACGACACCCACACACCGCCCCTCGGGTCATCGCCGTGGTCGGGCCGACCGCGGCCGGCAAGTCCGATCTGGGGGTGGCGCTGGCCCGGCACCTCGACGGAGAAGTGATCAACGCGGACTCCATGCAGCTGTACCGCGGCATGGACATCGGCACCGCCAAGCTCAGCGCCGAGGAGCAGCGGGGCGTCCCGCACCGGCTGCTCGACATCTGGGACGTCACCGTCGCCGCCAGCGTGGCCGAGTACCAGCGGCTGGCCCGCGCGGAGATCGACCGGCTGCTGGCCGCGGGACGGACGCCGGTCCTGGTCGGCGGCTCCGGCCTCTACGTGCGCGGAGCCCTCGACGCGCTGGAGTTCCCCGGCACCGACCCCGAGGTCCGCGCCCGGCTGGAGCGCGAACTGGACGAGCACGGCAGCGGACGGCTGCACGCGCGGCTGTCCGCCGCGGACCCGGACGCCGGGCGGGCGATCCTCCCCAGCAACGGGCGGCGCATCGTCCGCGCCCTGGAGGTCATCGAGATCACCGGCAGACCGTTCACCGCGAACCTCCCCGGGCCCGAGGCCGAGCGCGGCGTCTACGACGCCGTGCAGTTCGGGGTGGACGTGGAGCGGCCGGAACTCGACCGCCGGATCGCGCTCCGCGTCGACCGGATGTGGGAGGCGGGCCTGGTCGAGGAGGTGCGCGCGCTGGAGCGCGACGGCCTCCGCGAGGGCCGCACCGCCTCACGGGCGCTGGGCTACCAGCAGGTGCTGGCAGCCCTGGCCGACGGATGCACCATGGTCGAGGCCCGTGCGGAGACGGTACGCGCCACCAAGCGCTTCGCCCGGCGGCAGGACTCGTGGTTCCGCCGCGATCCGCGGGTGCACTGGCTCCGCGCCGCGGCGGGCCGCGCCGAGGAACTGACCCGGCAGGCGCTTCTCCACCTCGAACGACCGGTCACAGCCTGATCACGTGATGGCATCGGGACGTACCGGACGGCGTGGACGGCCGTTCGCGCGTGCCATCATCGACGCTCCAGCCGCGTTGTCGGGAGTCGGGAGTCGGGAGGGTGCGTGGCGATGGAGGCCGGCCCCCAGAAGAGCGAGGAGCCCGCTCTGGAGCCGCTCGGCGGCGACCCCGACGACCCCTTCGCCGACGGTGGCGAGTCCTACGGCGAACTCCGGCCGCCCCGACGGCTGCGCATCTGGCAGCTGGCCCCGATCGTCGGGTTGGCGGCTGCCGGCTCCCTGATGTTCGCCTTCCCGCTCGCCTTCGAGTTCGGCGACGGCGGAGCGGTCGTCGCGATGCTCGGCCTGCTGATCAGCTGCTGCGCCGCGGGCTGGGGCATGATGGCCGCCCGCCGGGTCGGCCACACCTGGCCCGGCCTGCCCGCCCGCGGTTCGGGCGAGCGTCCGAACTGGCGGGTGGTCGGGCTGTACACGGTCATCGTCGTCACGCTGATCGCCCTGGCGGTGTGGCGGGTGGCCCGGCTCAGATGAGGCGGCCGGTGCCCGCTGCCGTAGCATGCGGCACGTGAACACCGCCGAGTCGCCGATCGCCTTCCTCAAGGGGCACGGCACCCAGAACGACTTCGTCGTCCTCCCCGACCCCGACGGCCTGTTGGAGCTGACCCCGGGCCGGGTGGCCGCCGTGTGCGACCGCCGCGCCGGCGTCGGCGCCGACGGTGTGCTGCGCGTGGTGCGGTCGGCCGCCCACCCGGACGCCCGGTCGATGGCGACGACCGCCGAGTGGTTCATGGACTACCGCAACAGCGACGGCAGCATCGCCGAGATGTGCGGCAACGGGGTCCGCGTCTTTGCCCGCTACCTGGAGCACGCGGGTCTTGCCGCGCCCGGTGAACTCGCCGTCGCCACCAGGGCGGGCGTCCGCCGCGTCCGCCTGGCGCCGCCGGAGCACGGCCGCCCCGGTGACGTGACGGTGGGGATGGGACGGGCCTCGCTCCCCGAGGGCGAGGTCGCTGTGGACGTCGGCGGGCGGTCCCGTCCGGCGCGGAACGTCGGCATGGGCAACCCGCACGCCGTCGTCTTCGTGGACGGCCTCGACGAGGCCGGGCCGCTACGGGAGGCTCCCGTCGTCACGCCTGCCGCGGCGTACCCCGAGGGCGTCAACGTCGAGTTCGTCGTGGACCGCGGACCCCGGCACGTGGCGCTGCGGGTGCACGAGCGGGGCTCGGGCGAGACGCGCTCCTGCGGGACCGGTGCCTGCGCCGTCATGGTGGCCGCCGCGCGCCGCGACGGGGCGGACCCGGCGGCCGACGGGGAACCGGTGACCTACACGGTCGACCTGCCCGGCGGGCGGCTCGTCGTCACCGAGCACCCCGACGGCCTGATCGACATGACCGGCCCCGCGGTGATCGTCGCCGAGGGGACGTTGGCCCCGTCGCTGTTCGAGGGCTGAACGAGGCGCGCTCGCTCGTTGGGGTGATCCGTACCACCCCGGACGGGAAGCGGCTCCGCGGCACCCGACCGGGTCTGTACCATCGGGCAACTGACGGTGCGACACCTCAAGGGGGCTGCCATGAGCGCGGTGACGAGCCTGCGGAAGCTCAGCCGTGCGGCGCTGCTCGGCACCACACCCCGCGGCGGCCTCCCGCACGCTCTGGAGCACGTCGCGCAGGCGCACCGCCGGCACCATCCGCGCGCCGACATCGATGCCCTGAGCCGCGCCTACGTCCTCGCCGAGTCCTCGCACCGCGGCCAGATGCGCAAGAGCGGCGAGCCGTACATCACCCACCCGCTCGCCGTCACCCTCATCCTCGCCCAGCTCGGCGCCGGCACCACCACGCTGACCGCCGCCCTGCTGCACGACACGGTCGAGGACACCGAGGTCACCCTGGAGCAGGTGTGGGCCGAGTTCGGGGCGGAGGTCGGCTACCTCGTCGACGGTGTGACCAAACTGGAGAAGGTCGACTACGGCGCCGCCGCGGAACCGGAGACCTTCCGCAAGATGCTGGTCGCCACCGGCAGCGACGTCCGCGTGATGTCCATCAAGCTCGCCGACCGGCTGCACAACATGCGCACGCTCACCGTGATGCGGCCCGAGAAGCAGGCCCGGATCGCCAAGGTCACCCGTGACGTCCTGATCCCGCTCGCCGAGCGGCTGGGCGTGCAGGCGCTCAAGACGGAGCTGGAGGACCTGGCCTTCCGGATCCTGCACCCGGAGGAGTACGCCCGCACCGAGGAGCTCATCCGCAGACACCGTGCGGGCCGCGAACCGCTGGAGGCCGTCGCCGAGTCCGTCCGCGTCGTGCTGCGCGAGGCCAGGATCTCCTCCGAGGTGCTGATCAGGCCCCGGCACTTCCTCTCGGTGCACCGGGCCGGGGTCAAGCGCGGAGAACTCGGCCCCTGCGACTTCGCCCGGCTGCTCGTCCTGGTCGCCGAGGACGCCGACTGCTACGCCGTGCTCGGCGAGCTGCACACCTGCTTCGTCCCGGTGATCCCGGAGTTCAAGGACTTCATCGCGGTCCCCAAGTTCAACCTCTACCAGTCGCTCCACACCGCCTTCGCGGACGACGAGCGGCGCATCGTCGAGGTGCTGGTCCGCACCCGCAGGATGCACGCCGTGGCGGAGGCGGGGGTGATCGCGCTCGGCGACCCGGACCCGGTGCCTGGCTCGGACGAACCCGTCCCCGAGGGCGAGCGCGCCGACCCCACCAGGCCCGGCTGGCTCTCCCGGCTGCTGGAGTGGCAGAGCCAGGCTCCCGACCCTGACACCTTCTGGGCCGAACTGCAGGACGAGCTCGCCCAGGACCGCGAGATCACCGTGTACTGCACGGACACCGCCTCCCCCGCGCAGTCCGGCACGGTCCACCTGCCGGCCGGCGCCACCTGCGTCGACGCCGCGTACGCCCGCTACGGCAGCGGCGGGCACCGCTGCCTCGGTGCCCGGGTGGACGGCCGCCTCACCAGCCTCGGCACCGTGCTCCGGGACGGCGACGCCCTCCACCTGCTCATGGCGGCCGAGAACGGACGCGGCCCAGCGTCCGGGCCCTCGCCCCAGTGGCTGGAGCACGCCCGCACCCCGGGAGCACGGATCGCGATCCGGCAGTGGCTGGACACCCACCGGGAGGCCCCGGGACTCCCGCCGCGCACCGAGGAGGCGGGCAGCGCGCCCGGCTCCGGTGGCCAGACCGCCCCGCCCCGCACGGGCGGCCCGGCCGAGGACGGGGCCGCGGTGGCCGTGGAGCTGCCCCACAGCCTGGTGCGGCTGGCCCGCTGCTGCACCCCGGTGCCGCCGGACGCCATCACCGGCTTCCCCGTCCGCGGCGGCACCGTGACCGTGCACCGCGAGAGCTGCTCCGCCGTCGCCCGGATGACCGCCGCCGGCCGCGCGGCCACCGCCGTGCGCTGGACGGCCGACCCGACCGGCTGCCGGGTCACGCTGCTCGCGGAGGCCTTCGGCCGTCCCCGGCTGCTCGCCGACCTCACCGAGGTGATCGCTGTGGAGGGCGCCGCGGTCATCGCCGCCGACGTCGAGCCGCCCCGGCAGCAGCGCGTCCGCCACACCTACACGCTCCAGCTCCCGGACTCCACCGCGCTGCCCGCGCTGATGCGGGCGATGCGCCGGGTCCCGGGCGTCTACGACGTCATCCGGGCCGCCCGCCCCGCCGTCTGAGGGGCGGCTCCGCCGTTCGGGTGGACGCGGTGTGCGCCGTCCGCGCCGCACGGCCGGGCGGCGGACGGGCTGGTAGCCGTGGACGATGGTCGAACCTTCCCGCCGCACCACGCTGCGCCGCCTCGCCACCGGCACCACCGTCGCCGTCACTTCCCTCGCGCTGCTCGCCGCAGCCGTACCCGGCCCGGCCCCGCTCGGCATCGGCGACCGCCTCTTCCCGCACCTCGGCAACCCCGGCCTCGACGTACGGGCCTACGACATCGCCTTCCACTACGAGGGGGACAACACCGCTGACCTTTCAGCCCGGACCCGTATCACCGCAGCGGTGACCGAACCCTGCCTGGAGCGCTTCAACCTGGACTTCTCCGCCGGAACGGTGCGCTCGGTCCGGGTCAACGGCAGCAGTGCCGAGGCGGTGCAGGCCGGCCAGGACCTCGTCGTCACCCCGGCCGAGCCGGTGCGTCGCGGCGACCCGCTGCACGTCGACATCCGGCACACCAGCCCGACCGGGGACGACGGCGACCTGCCCAGCGGCTGGATCCGCACCCGGGACGGCCTTGTCATGGCGAACCAGGCGGACGCCGCACACCGGGTCTTCCCCGGCAACGACCACCCCTCCGACAAGGCGCGCTTCACTTTCCGGATCACCGCGCCGAAGGAGTACACGGCCGTGGCCGGTGGACGGCGGGTGGGCCGGACGGAGCGCGGGGACCGCGTCACCTGGACCTACCGGCAGCGCGAGCCGATGGCCACCGAACTGGCCCAGGTCTCGATCGGCCGCTCGGCCGTGCTCCGAGGCACCGGCCCGCACGGGCTCCCGCTCCGCGACGTGGTCCCCGAGCAGCACCGCGCCGCGCTGGAACCGTGGCTGGCACGCACCCCGGACCAGCTCTCCTGGATGGAGGAGAGAGTGGGCCGCTACCCGTTCGAAACGTACGGGGTGCTCGCCGCCGAGGCGGACCTCGGCTTCGCCCTGGAGACGCAGACGCTGTCGCTCTTCTCCCGGAGCTTCTTCACCGCTCCGGGCTACCCGGACTGGTACCGGGAGTCGGTCATGGTCCACGAACTGGCTCATCACTGGTTCGGCAACAGTGTCACGCCGCGCCGCTGGTCCGACCTCTGGCTGAACGAGGGGCACGCCACCTGGTACGAGTGGACCCACGCCCACGAGGCGGGCGGGCAGGACCTGACCCGCCGGGTCGAAGCCGCCTACCGCGCCTCCGACCGGTGGCGCGACGCCCACGGAGCCCCCGCCGCACTCGATCCGCCGCGCGTCGACGGGCGGATGACCATCTTCCAGCCGATCGTCTACAGCGGCTCCGCCGTGGTGCTGTACGCACTGCGGCAGCGGATCGGGGCGCAGGCCTTCGAACGGCTCCAGCGCGCCTGGGTCGCCCGGCACCGGCACGGCGTCGCTGGGACCGACGACTTCGTCGTCCTGGCCGGCGAGGTGGCGGGGGAGGACCTCACCTCCTTCCTGCGACCCTGGCTGTACGGCGACTCCACCCCGCCCATGCCGGGCCACCCGGAGTGGGAGACGGACCCGGTGCCTTCTCCTTCCGACGGGGGCGCGGCCGGTGCCGAGCCGGTTCCGGACCCGGGTGCGGAACCGGAGGCGCCTAGCGCATCCGGCCCGGACAGCGCCCCCGCCCCCGGCGGCCCGGAACGGCGCCCCGACCCGCTCCGCCTCCACGGCCCGCACGGGGTGCACGGCCGGCACGGGTCCGCCCCGCACCTCACGGGCTCCGGCGGCCGGAGAGCCACTCCCGACGGCTCGGCGTCCGCAGGCGGGGAGACGCGCGCGGCGCGCGGCGGCGGGAAATCCGGGTGACGGGTGGCGGACCCCGTGCGACCATCGTCAGCGTCGGACCGCCCCTGGCGGGGAATGATTGCCCTCCCGTAGGCGTTGTCACCGGCAACGGCACACTCGACCAACGTAAGGACCAAATGACCTCCTCTTCTTCCCTTCCGTTTTCCGGCCAGCGCATCGCTGAGACGAACCGCCGAGCCGACGCCCTGATGGAAGAGGACGTCGCTTGGAGCCCCGAGGCCGCCGAAGGACGGGACGGCGACCAGCTCGACCGCTCCGAGAGGGCCGCTCTCCGTCGTGTCGCGGGACTCTCCACCGAGCTGGAGGACGTCACCGAGGTCGAGTACCGGCAGCTGCGCCTGGAGCGCGTGGTGCTGGTCGGCGTCTGGACGTCCGGAACGGCGCGCGATGCCGAGAACTCCCTCGCCGAACTCGCCGCCCTCGCCGAGACGGCCGGCGCCCAGGTGCTCGACGGCGTGATCCAGCGCCGCGACAAGCCGGACCCGGCCACCTACATCGGCTCCGGCAAGGCCGAGGAACTCCGCGACGTCGTCCTGGAGACGGGCGCCGACACCGTCGTCTGCGACGGTGAGCTCAGCCCCGGCCAGCTCATCCACCTGGAGGACGTCGTCAAGGTCAAGGTGGTCGACCGCACCGCCCTGATCCTCGATATCTTCGCCCAGCACGCCAAGTCCCGGGAGGGCAAGGCGCAGGTCGCGCTGGCGCAGATGCAGTACATGCTCCCCCGGCTGCGCGGCTGGGGCCAGTCGCTCTCCCGTCAGATGGGCGGCGGCGGTTCCGGCGGCGGCGGAATGGCCACCCGCGGCCCCGGTGAGACCAAGATCGAGACGGACCGGCGCCGCATCCGCGAGAAGATGGCGAAGATGCGCCGGGAGATCGCGGAGATGAAGACCGGCCGCGAAGTCAAGCGGCAGGAGCGCAGACGCCACAAGGTCCCCTCGGTGGCCATCGCCGGCTACACCAACGCGGGCAAGTCCTCGCTGCTCAACCGCCTCACCGGCGCGGGCGTCCTGGTGGAGAACTCGCTGTTCGCCACCCTCGACCCGACCGTCCGCCGGGCGGAGACCCCGGGCGGCCGGCTGTACACCCTCGCCGACACCGTCGGCTTCGTACGGCACCTGCCGCACCATCTGGTCGAGGCGTTCCGCTCCACCATGGAGGAGGTCGGCGACAGCGATCTCATCCTTCACGTGGTGGACGGCTCGCACCCCGTCCCGGAGGAGCAGCTCGCCGCGGTCCGCGAGGTGATCAGGGACGTCGGAGCCGCCGACGTACCGGAGATCGTCGTGGTCAACAAGGCCGACATCGCCGATTCACTGGTGCTCCAGCGGCTGCTGCGCACCGAGAAGCACGCCCGGGTGGTCTCCACCCGCAGCGGTCAGGGGGTGGACGAGCTCCTGGCGCTGATCGACAGCGAGCTGCCCCGCCCGGAGGTGGAGCTGGAGGTCCTGCTGCCCTACACCGAGGGCGGCCTGGTCTCCCGGGTGCACACCGAGGGAGAGCTGCTCTCCGAGGAGCACACCGAGGAGGGCACCCTGCTTAAGGCCCGGGTGCACCAGGAGCTGGCGGCCGAGTTGCGCCGGTTCGTTCCCGCCCGCGACTGAGCTCACCGACCGTCGCCGCCGACGGTCCGCAAGGGGGAGTGCACCCCGCGCGGGCAGGCACGGAGCGGCCCCGCGGCAGGACGCGGCCTCGGCGCCCCCGGCAACCGGAAACCGGTCGCCGGGGGCGCCGTCGCTCTCCCGGTGCCGTCGGCGCGCGATCCCGGGAATCCCGGAAGGGAGCCCGTAGACTTTCCGGATGGCGAAGTACTTCGACGTGCACCCCGAGAACCCGCAGCGGCGCACCATCAGCAATGTGGCCGACAGTATCCGGTCCGGTGCGCTCGTCGCCTATCCGACGGACTCCTGCTACGCGCTCGGGTGCCAGCTCGGCAGCCGTGACGGCATCAACCGGATCCGGTCGATCCGCAACCTCGACGACCGTCACCACTTCACCCTGGTCTGTCAGAACTTCGCGCAGCTCGGCCAGTTCGTACACGTGGACAACGACGTGTTCCGGGCGGTCAAGGCGGCGACACCCGGCAGCTACACCTTCATCCTCCCCGCGACGAGGGAGGTGCCGCGCCAGCTCATGCACCCCAAGAAGAAGACGGTCGGGGTGCGCATCCCGGACCACGTCGTCACCCAGGCGCTCCTCGCCGAGCTGGGCGAGCCGCTGCTCTCCAGCACACTGCTCCTGCCCGACGAGGAGGAGCCGATGACGCAGGGCTGGGAGATCAAGGAGCGGCTCGACCACGTGGTGGACGTGGTGGTCGACTCCGGTGACTGCGGTACCGAGCCGACCACCGTCGTCGACTTCTCCGGCGGGGAACTGGAGATCGTGCGCCGGGGTGCCGGCGACCCCTCCCGCTTCGCGTGATGTCCGCAGCCGGAGTGCCGCCGGGGTCGCGGGGCCTCAGCGCCTCCGCAGCGCGCGCAGGACGGTGTCGTGGGTGTGGTGGCTTCCGGCCGGCGCGGCCGTGGTACGCGCGCGGACCTCGTTGACCTGCACGGTCCAGTCGGGGCCGAGAAGCCGGGCGACGTCCTCGTGCCCGTAGTAGTCGGCGACGCGGAACTCCTCCCTGTGCTGCGGGGTCAACCCGTCGAGGTCGTGGCCGACGAACAGCAGCGCGCCACCGGGGGCGACGGCGGCCAGCAGGCCCCGCAGCCCGGCGTGGTCCGGCTGCCGGGGGAGCGGGAAGTACTGGGCTGACACCAGGTCGAAGGCACCGGGCGAGGGCGGCGTGGCTGTCGGGTCGGTCTTCTCCCACACCACCCGCTCCGCGACGTCCGCAGCCGCGGCGGCCGCACGCTCCAGAGCGACGGCGGAGACGTCGATCGCGGTGACCCGCCACCCCCGTCCGGCGAGCCAGCGTGCGTCGGCCCCCTCCCCGCAGCCCACGTCGAGCGCCCGGCCCGGTGGCAGGCCGCCGACCTCGGTGACCAGCACTCCGTTGGGGTTGCCGCTGAACAACTGATCGCTGCTGCGGTACCTCTCGTCCCAGTACTCGGCGTCCACGGATGTGCTCCCTGTTCCTCGGTCGGTTCCTCGGCGGCGGTTGGCTTGCCCCGCGCGGATGCCACGGTGCCCCACCCTTGGGGAACGCGGCAATTTTTTTGCCGAAATCGCAAACCGGGGTCACGTGTAGCCCCTGCGACCCAGGGTCCGTTGCATGATCAGTTCTGTCCGGGTTCATCCGGCGAGGCCGAGGGCAGTCAGGGGGCGGTGGCAGTGGCGGGCGGCGTGACGTAGCGCGGCGGCGATGTTGGTGTGGCCGTCCTGGCGGTGGATGCCGATGGCGAGATTGCGCAGGCCGGCCATGACGCGCGGGAGCCGGCCGGCATGGATTTTGGAGTCGTCCTCGCGGAAGGTGCGGTCCCGGACGTGGTGCGGAAGATTTTCGATCTTCCAGTGCCCTCTGGTCCACGCGGCGAGCTGAGCGCCGCTCGCGGCTCCCGGCGGCAGGCTGGTGATCAGGCAGGCGCGCTCGATGGTGAGCTTTCCGCTGGTGAAGTCCTGGCGCCAGCGCACGATCTGGAGGGCCTGGCGGGCGTCGGGTTAGTCGACGTGCGCGAAGGAGGCCGTCTTCGAGCGCCGGATTTCCTTGCGGTGGCGGGCGCGGGTGCGCTCGTAATGGTCGAGGGCGATCTCCTGCCTGGGCAGGCGGCGGACGCGGTCGAACAGGCCGGGGTGGTTGGCCTTGACCTGGGCGATGTAGTGGGCGCCACGGGCGCGGAGGTAGGCGCCGTGGGCGTGCTGGGTGTGCAGGGCATCGGCGGTGAGCACGCTGTCGGTGAGACCGATGTTGTCCAACAGGTGCTGGAGGGTGGGTATTTCGTTGCTCTTGTCAGCGATCTGACACTGGGCGAGAGTGCTGCCGCTGTGGTCCATCGCGGCGAGCAGGGTGACGTGCGTGGCCGTGGCGGTGCGCGAGCCGCGCAGGGCCTCGCCGTCGACGGCGATCGCCTGCAGCCCGGATCGGTCGAGGTGGCCCGGGCGGTGGGGAAAGCGCCGATCGCCCGGTCCAGGGCGTCGCCGTCGAGCTGGACCAGGAGACGGCGCAGGGTGTGGGGATGCGGGACCGACACGGTGCCGGTCAGCCGGTCGACGGGGAAGCCGAGGGCCCGGCAGGCCCAGGCCGGGGCATCCGTGACCCATTCAGTGATCGCGGTCAGCGAGCGGGCGCCGGCCAGGACGCTCGCCGCGGCCGCGGCGAGCAGGGCAAGAGCAGGTAGCGTCGTCCGCGAAGACCTCGCGGGTCGGGCATCGTTTCCAGGGACTGCGACAGACACAGCGCGTCCGTCAACGGGGCCGGTGCAGTGGCCTGAGCGAGTTGATCCAGCGCGGAGGGCATGAGAGAAGGTGGAGGAGCAGGCACGGACTCACCAAGCGTTCATGGGACTTCGACACTCACATGATCACTGAGACCGTGCCTGCACTGCGTTCGCCCTCCGCCTGGACTGGGGCGCCCCACCTCAACTGCGAACCAACCCGACGTTCCAGACAGAACCGATCATGCAACGGACCTTGCCCAGCACGGTGCCGCTGTCGTGGATGAGCGGGGCGCCGACGTAGGAAAGGATCCCGACGGCGTCGACCACCGTGTTGCCGCTGAAGCGCGGGCTGGCGTGCACGTCGTGCAGCGGCAGGGCCTTCCGGCGCGCCATGACCTCCGGGCACCAGCCGTGGTCGCGGCTCATGGTGCGATCGACGATCACGAACCCGCTGTCCGCTGGGGGCTGGTGCAGCCCGACGAAGGTCTGCTGCTCCAGGAATAGGTTGACGACCCCGTAGAGGAACCCGGCCTGTGTGGCCATGTCCCGGGCCAGGTCGTCGAAGTCCTCGTCGGCTGTGGTGGGAACGCCCAGGCGGTGCAGCAGTCCCATAGCACCGACGCAAGCTGCTGGCGACTGCTGCCTACTCGGCCGCCGGCCTCCCCTTGCCCGCCGCTTCGTGGTGGGCAGCCGCCCCCGCCACAGCCGAGAAGCGCCCAGCGCTCTCCTCCTGTCCTGTGGCACAGGCAGACATCGACGATGTCCGCGACCTGACGACCTTCTACTCGGCACGGGACCAGCAGCGCGGTGGAGCCGCAGGACGTTCGGCCCTTGCCGGTCACCTTCGTGACGAGGCGGTGCCCCTGCTGGGCAGCAGGTTCGCCACGGAGGAGCTTCGCAGGGACGCGTACTCGGCCGTGGCGGAGATGACGTATCTGTCGGGGTGGATGGCTTTCGACGCCTCCGAACACCGCACTGCCCAGCGCTACCTCACTCTCGCCGCGCGCATCGCGGCGGAAGCAGACGATGGGCCGCTCGGCGGCCACATTCTGCGCGCCCTGGCACACCAAGCCGTGGACCTCGGGCACCCCCGCCGCGCCCTCGCCCTGACCGACGCCACGATGAGCCAAGACCGCTACGGCCAAGCCGGCCATCGAGAGAGGGCCCTGCTCGGGATCGTTCACGCCCGAGCCCTCGCGGTAGGGGGCGACCGCGTCGGCACCGTCAGGGCCATCAACCGCGCTGAGCGCGACCTCTCCCGTGCCGAAAACGAGGAAGCGCCCAGCCGGGTGGGCTTCTTCCAGGAAGCCTCCCTCGCCCACGAGACCGCCTGCGCCCTGCGCGACTTGGGCCGGCCCTTGGACGCGGAAACCCACTTCCAGCGCAGCGTCGCGACCCGCGGTCGCCAGCAGTACGCCCGAACGCACAGCGTGACCCTCGGCTACCTCGGGGCCGTTCAGGTCCAGCAGGGACATCTCGACGAGGCGTGTGCCACCTGGAACCAGGCCCTCGACGCGATGACCGGTGTCCAGTCCGGCCGCGCCCGCAACGTCATCGTCCGCATGCGGAGTGACCTCTCGCCCGTCCGGCAACGCGGCGGTCGCCACGTCGCTGCACTGGACCGTCGGGCGCGAGACATGCTGCGCGCCATAGGGTGACCGCAGAGCACGACCACGGCGCCGGCCGGAGGACGCCGTGCACGCCACGTCCAGGGAGTGGAGCGAGCACCGATGGCGGCATACGAGGTGGAGTCGATCGCGACGGTCGTCGGAGGTCACCCCCGCGTTCAGGACGACTACCAGGGCGGCGTCGCATCGATCATCAGGATCGACGCCGCGTACCCGCTCGAAACGTTGCAGGGCATCGAGGAGTTCTCCCACCTCACGGTGGTCTGGCATTTCCACCTGGCGCGAGCCGATGACGTCCAGCTCCACGCTCGCAGCCCTCGGGGCAACCAGAGCTGGCCGGCCACAGGAACATTCGTTCATCGCAACCACCGGCGTCCCAACCAACTGGCGATCAGCTACCCGCGCTTGCTCAAGGTCGAAGGACGGGACCTCCACGTCACCGATCTCGACGCCGTCGACGGAACGCCTGTGATCGACCTGGCTCCGTTCTTCGAGCAGATGGGCCCCCGAGGCCCGGTCCGCCAGCCCGCGTGGCCCGGAGAGATGCTCGAACCCCACTACTGGGCGAGGGCGAGCGAACGGCCCTCGGAGCGCGCTACGTAACGAGAGTGGAGGGCAGGTGCCGGACGCCGTGCACTTCACGCCTCCTCCGGCTGCGCTTGCTGCGGAACCTGGCATCCGGGGTCACAGACGAAGAACCACACGTCCTTCCCCTGGCCGGAGGTCGCTACGGAGAACTCGTCGACCAGCGCCCGCACGAGATCCAGGCCGCGGCCACCGAGGTCGAACGGCGCCGCTGTCCTCCGTACGATCGGTCGCGGATCCTCATCGTGTACGACCGCGGTGACGCCTCCCGGAACGTGCTGGAGGAGCAGACTCGCCGGCTGACAGCCTTCCTTGCCCGGGTCGGTGTGCACCAACACGTTCGTCAGCAGCTCGTTCACGGCGAGAAGCGCGACCTCGGCGACTTCACGACTGACCTCCCACCAGGCGAGGTGCTGGCGCACCACACCGCGGATGAGACTCAAATGCCTGGCTTCGAGCTGAAATCGCATGTCGAGTTGCCCCCGGCTGCTTCGCGACGCCGCTCGGATCGGGCGGCCCGCGTCGGGGGTTTCAAGAATCGTGCTCATCGATGCTCCGTTCGTTGCGCCGGAAGCCCTACAACTAGGGACGGTCGCGGTGTGTACTGGGACCGAACCGATCGGCAACCATTGAGGCAGAGCACGCGCTCGTCGTGCAGGTCCTGATGCCGAGAGCCGAAGTGTTCGGCATCGCGAGAACGGGAAGCGAAAATGCCGCAGCCAGAGAAGGCACTCAACCCCGGAGCTTCACCGCGGGAGTGGTTCGGCAGTGAGTTGCGTCTACGGCGCAAGGCGGAAGGACTCTCGGCCAGGGCCTTGGGACGCTTGGTGCAGGTCAGCGACGACATGATCCTGTCGATTGAGAAGGGTCAGTACCCCTCGTGCCAGCGGGAGGTGGCCCAGCGCCTGGACCAGGTACTGGAAACCGGTGGCGTCTTCGAGCGGGCCTGGCCCATGGCCTTCGGCTTGCGGGATGCCGATCAAAAGCGTCTCGATGCCGATAAACGCAGGGGACAGGGGGCAGACGGATCAGTTGAGGTACGTCGAGGCCGCATCCTGGGGAGTGATGATGTGTCCCCTCGCCTTGGGAGCTCTGAGCCCGTGGACCGACGTGCGTTTCTCCAAGTCAGCAGCCTGGCCGCCGTCGCACCTGCAGACCTCGCCCAGACGATCCTTGCTCCGACCGCGTTGGAGCCTCCTGTGTCGATCAGCTCTCAGGACATCGCCCAAGTGCAGGAGGTGGCTACTGCGATCAGCGAATGGGACAACAAGTTCGGTGGTGGAGGCATGGTCGGCGATGTCGCCGGGCGTGGGATGCAATGGGCGGCAGGGCTCCTCGGGGTGAAGTGTCCGGAGCAGCTGCGGCCCGCCCTCCTTGCCTCCGTCTCCAGACTCGGCCTCGTGGTTGGCGCCTCGGCGTTCGACGCCTACAACCACCAGTACGCCGCGGCGACGTTCCTCTTCGCCGCCGATCGTGCGGAGGAAGCCGGAGACTGGCACCTGCGGGCGAAGGCGTACTCGCACCTCGCACGGCAGCACGTGTGGCTCGGTCAGCCCGACGACGGACTGACGCATGCGGAGAGGGGCCTGGTGCGCGCGGACCGACTCACCGCTACCGAAAGGGCGATGCTCCATACCGCACGAGCCCGGGCGTTCGGCAAGATGGGCAACGTCCGCGAGTGTCTGGCCGCCGTAGGAGAGGCAGACGAAGCGTTCTCCCACGCCTGCCCCGCCGAAGATCCACCGTGGATGGCCTACTACGACGAGGCGCAGCACAACGGTGACACGGCACACGGTCTGTTCGACCTCGTCATCCTCGTGGATCACGATCCGGGCAGGGCAGCGGGTCGCTTCGACACCGCGGTGAAGGGCCATTCGGACGCCTACAAGCGCTCCAGGGCGATCTCCCGCACGAAGCTCGCCACACTCGTCATGGCCAAGGGCGACCCCCGGCAAGCGGCCGCCATCGGCCACGATGCCCTGAACGAGGGCGGTCCACTCACCTCCCGTCGGGCAGCGGACGATCTACGGCAGCTCGGGGCGTTCGCTTCCAAGCGCCACAAGGTGCCGGAGGCACACGCTTTGCAGGAACGCATCGCCGCTACGGTCTCCGCATGACGAAGTCGGCATCAGCCACTGATCAGGGAGCCCTGCGGCAGGCGTGCTCGGCTGTAGGACTCGACTCCAGCGGGGCTGAGGCCGTTCGGCTCGCCGAGAACGAGATATGGCGACTGCCCGAGCACGGAGTTGTCGTCCGCATCGCTCGTTCCGGGCAATCCGAGGCAGCGCACCGCGAAGTACAGGTCGCTCGGTGGCTGGCTGAGAACTGCGTGCCGGCCGTCCGTCTGGCCGATGTTCGACAGCCGGTCGAGGCCGCCGGCCGCCCGGTCACCTTCTGGGAGGAACTCCCGCCGCACCGGCACGGCAGCCACGCAGAGGTCGCACAGCTCCTCAAGCAACTGCACGCCCTGCCCCCTCCCGACTTCGACCTCGGGTATCTGGACCCCTTCGTACGCGTCGGCGAACGATTGGACGCCGCGACGACGCTTCGCAACGCCGACCGCGTGTGGCTGCACGGGCTCCACGAAGAACTGAGAGCAGCCTGGGACGCGCGCCCGCACGGACGTCCAGAGTGCGGCGTGCACGGTGACGCCTGGCCCGGCAACCTCATTCACACGGCCGAAGGCCCGTTGGTGATCGACTTGGAACGCTTCTCAACCGGCCCACCGGAATGGGACCTGGTTTCAACAGCCGTGCGAGCGCGTACGACCGGCGCTGTCACTTCCGCTGAATACGACGAGTTCTGCGCGGTATACGGGTGCGACGTGACCCACTGGGCCGGCTACCAGGTCCTTGCCGGCGCCCGAGAGCTCCGCATGGTGACATACGCCGCGCAGCACGCGTCCAACAGTCCCGAGTGGGCAGACCAGGCTCAGTACCGCGTTGACTGTTTGCGTGGCCGCTACGGGCCTCGGCCGTGGCACTGGAATGGGATCATGTAGACCGCATCGGCGTACGATGAGCGGCTCAGCCCGGCCCTTTCAGCGGATCTTGCGCTGCTCCAGCCACTTGAAGATGTCAGCTCTCTTGTACAAGACCTTGGCGTTCCTGCCTCGGCCGAGCTTGTAACCTTTCAAGCCCGATTTCGATGCCTCCCTGTAGACCCAGCTTGTGGACATGCTGAGCATCACAGCGACCTCAGATGTGTCCATGAGTACGGGTTCGAGGCTGCGGCGCCTGTTCGACGAGTTGAAATCGGTCTGGTTCTCGTCGGGGTGCGATTGTGGTTCCACGGGCAAGACGGCTCCTTGAGACTGGCCGAGCTCGACCGCGGCGTCAGCTCGCGCTCTACTCTGGCCGAATTAAACGTCCTCGGCGCCCGTCCTATGTCACCGTGAGGTTTCACCGGGCGGGCCATCGCCATGGTCGTGGGAATCGCCGGTTTCACTAACAGGTGATCCGCTGCTATGTTGCTGCGTCGCTTCGGTCCTCGAACTCCTTGTTGCATCGTGCGAAATCCTCTGAGGCGGAACGGGGTGGCCCGGGCCGAGCGTCCCAGGGCGGTCCGCAGCCCGTGTCCCGGTCGACTGCCTTCGTCCCCGCCCTCACCGTCGGACTGGCGATAATCATGGACACGCCCTTCGTGGAGCCTGAGTCGTCGCGGAGGGGCAGCGGGGTGGGCGAAGCCACTGGTGATGCTCTGACGGTGTGTCAGAAAAGTCAGCAAGTGGTCAGCATGAGTCCTGAAAGACCTGGTGAACGCTGCCCAAACATGCGACTCGCTGTAAGGTGGGGAAACCGCCCTTGACCTGCAAAACCGCAGGCAGGGAGCCTATGTACAGGAGTACCCCGATGATGCGTATCATGTTCAAGTCCAAGATTCACCGTGCCACCGTCACGGAGGCCGATCTGCACTACGTCGGTTCGGTCACCGTGGACGCGGATCTGCTGGAGGCCGCGGACCTGCTGCCCGGCGAGCTGGTGCACATCGTGGACGTCACCAACGGGGCCCGGCTGGAGACCTACCTCATCGAGGGCCGCAGGGGCTCCGGCGTCATCGGCATCAACGGTGCGGCGGCCCATCTCGTGCACCCCGGCGACCTGGTCATCCTGATCAGTTACGCGCAGATGTCGGACGCCGAGGCGCGGGAGTTCCGGCCGCGCGTGGTGCACGTCGACGAGGACAACCGCATCGTGGAACTCGGGACGGACGCCTCCGCCCCCGTACCGGGCAGCGACACTCGGCGCAGCCCGATGGCCGAGGTCTGAGACCGGTCCCCGTGCCCGGGAGCGGTGGCCGCACCGCTCCCGGGCAGTCCGACTCCGGCAGGCTCAGCCGCTGAGCGCGTCGAAGACCTTCTTGGCCTCCGCGCCCAGCCGGGGGCCGGCCAGCCAGTCCGCGGTGAGCGGGCCGATCGAGGTGACCGAGTACAGCTTCTCCGTCCCGTCGGCCGTGGTCGCCGTCCAGCCGCCCCCGGACGAGCCGCCGGTCATGGTGCAGCCGATGCGGTACATGGTCGGCTGATCCGGGTCGATGGTGAGCCGACCGGGGGTGTCCGTGCAGCCGAACATCCGGCCGCCGTCGTAGGGGGCGGCCGCCGGGTAGCCGCGAGCGGTGAGCTCGCCGAGCGAGGCGACCTCGGGCAGCCCGAAGTCGACGGCCACCGCGCCGCCGACGGTCTCCTCCAGCGAGGTCCCGCCGCCGTCCTCCGGCCGGACCTCCAGCATGGCGAAGTCCGCCTGCGCACCCTTGCCGCCGCTCTCCTCGCCACTGGTCCGCCAGTGCTCGGTGGTGCCTGCCCGCTCCGCCCACCAGACGCCGCTCGGGATCACTTCGGACCTCGGTGCCTCGTTCAGCTGCTCCGCCGCCAGCGCCCGGTGGTTGTACCCGGGGACGAAGACGACGTTGCGGTACCAGCCCTTGTCCTTCCCGCCGTGCACGCAGTGCCCCGCGGTGGCGACGAGGTTGGACGCCCCCGGGTTCGCCGGGTCCTGCACGACGGTGGCGGAGCAGACCATCTGCCCCTGCGGGGTGTCCATGAAGACCTTGCCGTGCTCCTTGGCGGTGCCGGTGTACGACGGCTGGACCGCGAGGGCGTCGACCTTCGCCGGTGCGGGGTCCGTGACGCCCTCGTCACCGCCGGATCCGGCGCCGGTGTCCTCCTCCAGTTCCTCCTCGTCGACCTCCCGGTCCGGTTCTTCCGCTTTCTCCATTCGGTCCGGGTCCCAGAGGTCCTCGATGATCGGGTTGACGAACGCCTTGGCGTCGCCGAGCCACCCGTCCGGGTCCCAGTCGTCCCACTCGCCCTCCTTCCACTCCTTCAGCTCGTCCAGCGAGGTGGGGAGGCCTTCGGGGAGCTCGATGTCAGTGCCCTCGGGCAGTTCCGTCACGGAGGTGTCGGGCTTGGCGTCCGCCACGTCCTCGGTCGAGCCGCAGGCGGTCGCCGTCAGAGCGAGGACCGCGGCGGTGGCGACGGCGGACGCCGGTACCGTTCGGCGCCGGGCGACCCGGCGGGCGGAAGCCGTGGAAGGCATGGAAGAACTCCCCCTGAGATGAAGCCGGTGCGACCCGGGACGAAACGGCAGCCGTCCGCTGTGCGGCGATCGGCGCGGATACCGCCGGAGAGATCCGGCGGTCCCTCACTATGCCGTTGTCGCCTACGACGGCTTCGAGCGGGTGCGCGGTTCCCCCGCGGGCGGCCGGACGGATCTTCGCCGCGGACCGTGATTCCCGGGGCGCTGCCTCGTTACTCCGATCGTGCCGCCGGGCGGCGGCACGGCACGTCCAGGGAGGCAGCTTTGCACACGGAATCCGGCTCCGAGGCGAGGTGGACCGACGGACGTGCGGCGCTCCCGCAACGGCCGGGGGAGGCCCCGGCGTCCCAACCGCCGCCGCAGCGGCGGTACCCGCCGGACGACGGGGACGCGGACGGGCCCACCGCCGCGAAGGCGGCGGCACGAGCGGCCGACACCGCGGGGGAGACGAGGCCGCCGCGAACGGCGGCCGCGAGGGACACCACCCGAACCGATCCGATCGAACACCCCGACCCGGCCCGGGCCGCCGACGCCGCCGGCGTGGAGAACCTGCTCCGCTGCTGGGTGCGGGAGAGCGGAGCGGACGCCGTCCGTCCGAGCGGTGGCCTCCTGCGGCTGCCGCTGCGGACAGCGGACGGCGCCCTCGACATCCCGGTCCGGTACTGGTCGGAGACCGGCTGGCACCGCTTCGGACCGCCGACGGCGACGGCTGGTCCGGCCGCGGGTGGGCCGCTCGACGCGACCGCCCTGGCCGCGCTGCTCTGCCGGGAGGCCGCCGCCCGTCGGGGCGCCGCGGGAGAACCGGCGCCGGACGCACCCCGCGCCGAGCCGGAGGCGGCGCGCCGTGCCTCCGGGGACGCCGCCGCGTTGGTGGCCGGAGTCGCCGACTCGGTCCGGCACACCACCCTCTTCCTCACCGAGCGCCGGGCGGAGACCGGGAAGCCGCCGGCACCGCGGGCGCCGGGTGCGGCGCACCGGGACGCCGTACCGGGCGCGGACCGGTTCCTGGAGAGCGAGCAGGACCTGGTTCTCGGCCACCCCCAGCACCCGTCCCCCAAGAGCCGGGAGGGCCTCTCCGACGCCGGGACCCGCATCTGGTCGCCCGAGCTGCGCGGTTCCTTCCCCGTGCACTGGGTGGCGGTGCACCGGTCCGTCCTGGCCTCCGACTCCGCGTGGACTGAGGGGGGCAGGCCAATGTCGGCCGAGCAGGTGGCACGGAGACTGGCCGGCCCGCTGCCGCTCCCCGAGGAGACGGTGCCGGTGCCCGTGCACCCCTGGCAGGCCGCGGAACTGCGCGGGCGGCCGCAGTTCGCCGCGATGGTCGGGAAGGGGCTCCTGCACGAGCTGGGGCCGGCCGGTGCCCCCTGGCACCCGACCTCCTCGGTACGCACCCTGTACCGCTCCGGGTCCATGGCGATGCTGAAGCTGTCGCTGGCTCTGCGGATCACCAACTCGCGCCGGGAGAACCTCCGCAAGGAACTGCACCGCGGTGTGGAGATGCACCGCCTGCTCAGGACCGGGCTCGGAGCCCGGTGGCAGGAGGCGTTTCCGCACGGCGGCGGCTTCGACATCGTGCGCGACCCCGCATGGCTGGCGGTGGACACCCCTGACGGGGCGCCCCTCGCCGGGCTGGACGCGGTCGTCCGGCACAACCCCTTCGCCCCCGGGGACGACGCGGCGTGCCTGGCGGCTCTGGTGTCCCCGCGGCCGTGGCCGGGCAGGTCACCGGAGATGCGCTCCCGGCTGGCCGACCTGGTGCGCCGGCTCGCGGCCCGCACCGGTCGCCCGTCGCGCACCGTGGCGACCGAGTGGTTCCTGCGCTATCTGCACCGTGTGGTCGCACCGATCCTCTGGCTCGACGGAGCGGCCGGTGTCGCGCTGGAGGCCCACCAGCAGAACACCCTGGTGCTGCTCGACGCCGACGGCTGGCCCTGCGGCGGCCGGTACCGGGACAACCAAGGATTCTACCTCCGTGAGTCCCACCGGGACGCGCTGCAACGCCGGTTGCCGGGTATCGGCGAGGCCTCGGACAGCCATGTGCCGGACGCGGTCGTCGACGAGCGGTTCGCCTACTACCTCGGCATCAACAACGTGCTGGGACTCGTCGGAGCCCTCGGTTCGCAGCGGCTGGCCGACGAACGCCTGCTGCTCGCCGCGTTCTGCCGCTTCCTGCGGCAGCAGGCCCGGTCGGGCGGTCCCGCGTCCGCCTCGCCGCTGCCTGAGCTGCTGCTCAGCGCGGCCGGGTTGCGGTGCAAGGCCAATCTGCTGACCCGGTTCGCGGGGCTGGACGAACTCGTCGGCCCGGTGGACACCCAGTCGGTGTACGTGACCGTCGCCAATCCGCTGACCCGTTGACCCGCCAATCCGTTGACCCGCCAATCCGTTGACCCGCCAATCCGCTGACCCGTTGTCCCACCGGCCCGGTGACGCGCCGGTCCGCCGCCGTGTCGGCCGGCGGACGGTGACCGGGTCCCGTCGAGAAGGGGGCGTGCGTGATGCCCGCCATGGACACCGCCGGTGGCGAACCCGGCGCCGCCACCTCCCCGGGAGCCGTGCCGCCCGGCTCCGGAGCCGCGGGCGCCGCGCCTTTCGGACCCGTGACGCTCTGGCCGGACGCCCACCCGGGCGGCCCCCCGCCCCCGGCCGCGCCCGGAGCCGTCCCGGCCGCGCCCGGAGCCGTCCCGTCGCTCTCCTCTCGGGGGGCGGGGGAGGCCGCGGCCCCCGAGGCGCCGAGCGCCGCTGCATCCGGAACGGACGGGTCCGGTTCCGGCGGTACCGTGACCGACGGCAGCGAGGAGACCCTGGAGCTGGAACTGCCGCCGGAGGTCCTTCGGCTCGTGGCGGAGGACCGGGGGAGTCCGGTCGGCCCCGGTGTCCTGCCGACGCAACCGGACCTGCTCGACTCGGTGGCCGACTGGCCACCCACCACCTGCGGGGCGGGCGTGTTCCAACTGGTCCCCGTGCGGTTGGAGCGGGATCTGGAGCTGCTGGCCGGGTGGATGAACGACCCGGCGGTGTCGCGCTTCTGGTCGCTCGCCGGGGAGCCCTCGCGTACGGCCGACCACGTGCGCGGCCAGTTGGAGGGCGACGGGCGGAGCAGCCCCTGCCTGGGGGTGCTGGACGGAGCCCCCATGAGCTACTGGGAGCTGTACCGCGCGGATCTCGATCCCCTGGCCCGGCACTACCCCGCCCGACCGCACGACACCGGACTGCACGTGCTCATCGGTGAGTCCGCGCAGCGGGGGCGGGGGACGGGGCGCCTCCTGCTGCGTGCCGTGGCGGACCTCGTCCTGGACCACCGGCCCGAGTGCCGCCGGGTCGTCGCCGAGCCCGCGCTAAACAACGTGCCGTCCGTCGCGGCCTTTCTCGCAGCCGGGTTCCGCTTCACCGCCGAGGTCGACCTGCCGGAGAAGCGCGCCGCTCTCGTCACCCGGGACCGGCTGCTGAGGAACGTCCTGTGAGCCGAGGGCCGCGCGGTCTGCGGCAGCCCCGCGTCCCGGCGTCGCCCCGTACGCGGGGCCGCTCCTGCGGCCAGGGTGGGTCCGGGGGCGGCCGGGCCCCGTCGACCGGCGCGTTGAGCGGGCGCCCACTGTCGGTCGCGGCCCGTAAAGTGTCAGGCCTATGAGCGCTACTTCCGGCGGGCCCGCCATCGACGACCTCCTGCACGCCGCCGTCACCGCGGTCGGCGGCACCGAACGACCCGGACAGGTCGCCATGGCCGAGGCCGTGGCGACCGCCGTGCAGGACGGCAGTCACCTGCTGATCCAGGCCGGTACCGGTACGGGCAAGTCACTGGGTTATCTGGTGCCCGCGCTCGCCCAGGGTGAGCGGGTGGTCGTCGCCACCGCCACCCTGGCCCTGCAACGGCAGCTCGTGGAGCGGGACCTGCCGCGGACGGTGGAAGCACTCGGGCCGTTGCTCGGACGCCGTCCGGAGTTCGCCATGCTCAAGGGCCGCTCCAACTACCTCTGCCTGCACCGGCTGCACGAGGGCGCCCCGCAGGACGAGGAGGAGGGCCTCTTCGATCCGTTCGAAGCCGCCGCCGCGCCCGGCGGGGCCGCCAGCCGGCTGGGCAGGGATCTCCTGCGGCTGCGGGACTGGTCGTCCGACACCGAGACGGGGGACCGTGACGACCTCACCCCCGGCGTCTCCGACCGCGCCTGGAAGCAGGTCTCGGTCTCCTCGCGGGAGTGCCTCGGTGCGTCGAAGTGCGCCTACGGCGCCGACTGCTTCGCCGAGGCGGCGCGCGAGCGGGCGAAACTGGCGGACGTCGTCGTCACCAACCACGCCCTGCTGGCGATTGACGCCATCGAGGGCGCTCCCGTGCTGCCCGGGCACGAGGTGCTGATCGTCGACGAGGCGCACGAACTCGTCTCCCGGGTGACGGGTGTGGCGACGGGCGAGTTGAGCCCCGGCGGGGTCGGCCGCGCCGTCCGGCGGGCGGCGAAATTGGTGGACGAGAAGGTCGCCGACCAACTGCTGACGGCCTCGGAGAGCTTCGAGCGGGTGCTGGAGCTCGCCCACCCCGGGCGACTGACGGAACTGCCGGAGGAGTTGGGCCACGTGCTGGCGGTGCTGCGGGACGCCACCCGCAACTGCCTCACCGCTCTGGGGAACACCCGTGACAAGTCCGTCCAGGACGAGGACGCCGTCCGCAAGCAGGCGCTGGCCTCGGTGGAGAACATCCACGACGTCGCCGAACGCATCGGGCAGGCTTCGGAGTACGACGTCCTCTGGTTCGAGCGGCACGACCGCTACGGCGCTTCGCTGCGGGTGGCTCCGCTGTCCGTCTCCGGGCTCCTGCGGGAGAAGCTCTTCGACGACCGCTCGGTGGTGCTGACCTCCGCCACGCTGAAGCTCGGCGGTGACTTCAACGGTATCGGGGCCTCCCTGGGCCTGGCGCCGGAAGGCATCGAGGAGGAGGACGCGCCGCCGTGGAGGGGACTGGACGTCGGGTCCCCCTTCGACTACAGCAAGCAGGGCATCCTCTATGTGGCACAGCACCTCGCTCCGCCCGGCCGGGAAGGAAGTCGGACGGACATGCTGGAGGAGCTGGCCGAGCTGATCGAGGCCGCGGGCGGCCGGACCCTCGGGCTGTTCTCCTCGATGCGCGGGGCTCAGGCGGCGGCGGAGGAACTGCGCACCCGGCTGGACGTGCCCATTCTGCTCCAGGGCGAGGAAACCCTGGGCGAACTGATCCGGAGGTTCGCCGAGGACGCAGGGACGTGCCTCTTCGGCACCCTCTCGCTCTGGCAGGGGGTGGACGTGCCGGGCAGCGGCTGCCAGCTCGTGGTGATGGACCGGATTCCGTTCCCGCGCCCGGACGATCCGCTGATGAGCGCCCGGCAGAAGGCAGTGGAGGAATCGGGGGGCAACGGCTTCATGACGGTGGCTGCCACTCACGCTGCGCTGCTGATGGCGCAGGGCGCCGGCCGGCTGGTGCGGGCGACGGGGGACCGTGGCGTGGTGGCCGTCCTGGATCCGCGCTTGGCCAAGGCCCGGTACGGCAGCTTCCTGCGGGCCGGAATGCCGGACTTCTGGTACACCACGGACCGCAGCCAGGTGCGACGTTCGCTGGCTGCCATCGACGTCGCTGCCGGGGAGTCCTGAGCGGCACCGCGGCACGGGCGGGGCCGTCGTGTGGTCGACGGCCCCGGCTGGGTCGCGTTCAGACCCGGCGCATCACGGCGACGACCTTGCCGAGGATGGTGGCCTCATCGCCGGGGATCGGCTGGTAGGAAGCGTTGTGCGGAAGCAGCCAGACGTGGCCGTCCTCACGCTTGAACCGCTTCACGGTCGCTTCGCCGTCCATCATGGCTGCCACGATGTCGCCGTTCTCGGCCACCGGTTGGCGGCGGACGGTGACCCAGTCGCCGTCGCAGATGGCGGCCTCGATCATGGAGTCGCCGACCACCTTGAGGACGAAGAGTTCGCCGTCGCCGACGAGTTGGCGCGGCAGCGGAAAGACGTCCTCCACGGACTCCTCGGCCAGGATCGGACCGCCCGCGGCGATCCGCCCGATCAGCGGGACGTAGGAGGCCGCGGGCTTTCCCGCGGTGTCGGCCGCCTGGGTGCTGGGGGCATCCGAACCGCGTACCTCGTAGGCGCGGGGGCGGTGCGGGTCGCGCCGCAGGAAGCCCTTGCGCTCCAGGGCCATCAGCTGGTGCGCCACGGAGGAGGTGCTGGACAGGCCGACGGCCTGCCCGATCTCCCGCATGGACGGCGGGTATCCGCGCCGCTGCACGCTGTCCCGGATCACCTCGATCACCCGGCGCTGGCGATCGGTGAGGCCCGTGCTGTCCGCTCGGATGCCCGGAGGTCGCCCGGGCATCGCGCGCCCGGGCTTCGCGGCCGAGGGTTCGCCGGGGCTCCCGGCCTCCCCGGGGCCTTCGTTCGTTTCGGGCATGTGGCTGATCCGGTCTTGGGGGCGGTCCTGGGCAATGATGATGGCGCTGCCTGCTGTGGTGGTCACGTCGGCCCCTCTCGCTCGTTCTCCCTGACGTTCTCCCTAATGGGACAACGGTAGTTGGTTTCGAAAGGTTGCGCCAAACACACGTTCGAGTGAAATATCCGGCTTCCACTGACGGGCTCCCGGGGTGGGTGTATAGAACGGAATGCTTTTCCGTCTGACGCTCGTCCGGCGTCCGTGCCGTGCTTCCCGGTGATGCCCGTGCGGCCCGCTTCGCCCGCGCACCGCGCTCCGGGGTCGCGCCGCCGCGCCCGCCCACACTCCTGCCCGTTGCTCCGAAGGCCCCCTCGCAGTGGCCGCCGGAGTGACCGGTCGCAGGGATGCCCGCGACGACACGCCCTGTGCGCCCCTTGTTACCCAGCCACCAGATCTAGTGGTTGGGTACTCGTACGCCACCACAAGTTGTGGTCCCCCGTCGTGATCGGCGGACGGGATCGCCTATGCTGGAGGCAGCTTCGGCGGATGCGGGAACGCCCTGCCGGAGCCGGATGCAAGCATGCCGTGTCGAGGTCGAGAGGGGTATGGCGCCATGCACTGTCCCTTCTGCCGGCACCCCGACAGTCGTGTCGTCGACAGCAGAGTCGCCGATGACGGGACCGTGATTCGGCGCCGCCGGCAGTGCCCGCACTGCTCCCGGCGGTTCACCACGCTGGAGACGGCCTCGCTCACCGTGATCAAGCGCAGCGGGGTCACGGAGCCGTTCAGCCGCGACAAGGTGATCGCCGGAGTGCGCAAGGCGTGCCAGGGGCGTCCGGTCACCGAGGACGCACTCGCCCAGCTCGGCCAGCGGGTCGAGGAGGCGGTGCGGGCCACCGGAAGCGCCGAGCTGTCCACCCACGACGTGGGGCTCGCCATACTCGGCCCCCTTCAGGAGCTGGACCTCGTCGCCTACCTGCGGTTCGCCTCGGTCTACCGCGCCTTCAACTCGCTGGCGGACTTCGAGGCCGCCATCGAGGAGTTGCGGGCCGCGCCGGGCCCCCCGGTCGCCACGGACGGATCGGGCCCCGACGGCGGGCCCCTGCCGGTCGCTGCCGACTGACCGGCACCCACAGATGTGACCGGACCGCGTTCCGCGGTCCGGTTGTTGGACAGATACCGTGAACCGGGGAAAACCGGGGCACATCTGGGCGTTATGCCCGTACCAGGGAGGCGGAATGACAGAGACGACGAGCGGCCCGGCACGAAGCTCCCGTGCCAAGGCCGGCAAGGCGAACAAGGGTCTGCGCATCGAGCGCATCCACACCACTCCCGGCGTTCACCCGTACGACGAGGTGAACTGGGAGCGCCGCGATGTCGTCATGACGAACTGGCGCGACGGCTCGGTCAACTTCGAGCAGCGTGGCGTCGAGTTCCCCGACTTCTGGTCGCTGAACTCGGTCAACATCGTCACGAGCAAGTACTTCCGTGGTGCAGTCGGCACACCTCAGCGGGAGACCAGCCTCAAGCAGCTCATCGACCGCGTGGTCAAGACCTACCGGGCAGCGGGGGAGGAGCACGGGTACTTCGCCTCGCCCGCGGACGCCGAGATCTTCGAGCACGAGCTCGCCCACGCGGTGCTGCACCAGATCTTCGCGTTCAACTCCCCGGTGTGGTTCAACGTCGGCACCAAGCAGCCGCAGCAGGTCTCGGCCTGCTTCATCCTGTCCGTCGACGACTCGATGGACTCGATCCTCGACTGGTACAAGGAAGAGGGGATGATCTTCAAGGGCGGCTCCGGTGCCGGCCTGAACCTCTCCCGCATCCGCTCCTCCAAGGAACTGCTCTCCTCGGGCGGCAACGCCTCGGGGCCGGTCTCCTTCATGCGCGGTGCCGACGCCTCGGCCGGCACCATCAAGTCGGGCGGCGCCACGCGCCGCGCGGCCAAGATGGTCGTGCTGGACGTCGACCACCCGGACATCGAGGCCTTCATCGAGACCAAGGTGAAGGAGGAGGAGAAGATCCGCGCGCTGCGCGACGCGGGCTTCGACATGGACCTCGGCGGGGACGACATCACGTCCGTGCAGTACCAGAACGCCAACAACTCGGTCCGCGTGAACGACGAGTTCATGAAGGCCGTGGAGTCCGGCTCGTCCTACGGCCTCCGCTCGCGGATGACCGGCGAGGTCATCGAGCAGGTCGAGGCCAAGGAGCTGTTCCGCAAGATGGCCGAGGCCGCGCACGTCTGCGCCGACCCGGGCATCCAGTACGACGACGCCATCAACCACTGGCACACCTCGCCGGACTCCGGACGGATCACCGCGTCCAACCCGTGCAGCGAGTACATGCACCTGGACAACTCGTCGTGCAACCTGGCCTCACTCAACCTGATGAAGTTCCTGCGTGACGACGACCAGGGCAACCAGTCGTTCGACGCGGAGAACTTCGCCAAGGTGGTCGAGCTCGTCATCACGGCGATGGACATCTCCATCTGCTTCGCCGACTTCCCGACCGAGAAGATCGGTGAGACGACCCGCGCCTTCCGCCAGCTCGGCATCGGCTACGCCAACCTCGGCGCACTGCTGATGGCCACCGGACACGCCTACGACTCCGACGGAGGACGGGCGCTGGCGGGCTCCATCACCTCGCTGATGACGGGCACCTCCTACCGTCGATCCGCCGAACTGGCCGGCGTGGTCGGTCCGTACGAGGGCCACGCCCGCAACGCCGCGGCCCACCAGCGGGTCATGGAGCAGCACGCGGACGCCAACGCCGCCGCCAAGCGCACGGACGACCTCGACAGCCCGGTCTGGGCGGCGGCCACCGAGGCCTGGCAGGACGTCCTCCGGATCGGCCGGAAGAACGGCTTCCGCAACGCCCAGGCCAGTGTGCTCGCCCCCACCGGCACCATCGGCCTGATGATGGACTGCGACACCACCGGTGTGGAGCCGGACCTGGCGCTGGTGAAGTTCAAGAAGCTGGTCGGCGGCGGGTCGATGCAGATCGTGAACAACACGGTGCCCAAGGCGCTGAAGCGCATGGGGTACCAGCCCGAGCAGGTCGAGGCGATCGTCGCCCACATCGCCGACCACGGCAACGTGGTCGACGCACCGGGCCTGAAGGACGAGCATCACAGCGTCTTCGACTGCGCCATGGGGGAACGTTCCATCTCCCCGATGGGCCACGTGCGGATGATGGCTGCCGCCCAGCCGTTCCTGAGCGGGGCCATCAGCAAGACGGTCAACATGCCGAGCAGCAGCACCGTGGAGGACGTCGAGGAGATCTACCTCCAGGGGTGGAAGCTCGGCACCAAGGCGCTGGCCGTGTACGTGGAGAACAGCAAGGTCGGTCAGCCGCTGTCGGCGAAGACGAAGGACGTCGAGAAGGCGGAGCCCGAGGCGGCCAAGGTCGTCGAGTACCGCCCGGTGCGCAAGCGGCTCCCGAAGGGCCGCCCCGGCATCACCACCTCCTTCACCGTCGGTGGCGCCGAGGGCTACATGACGGCCAACTCGTACCCGGACGACGGCCTGGGCGAGGTCTTCCTGAAGATGTCGAAGCAGGGCTCCACCCTGGCCGGGATGATGGACGCCTTCTCCATCGCCGTCTCGGTGGGCCTCCAGTACGGCGTGCCGTTGGAGACCTACGTCTCGAAGTTCACGAACATGCGCTTCGAGCCGGCCGGCATGACCGACGACCCGGACGTCCGGATGGCGCAGTCGATCGTGGACTACATCTTCCGCCGTCTGGCGCTCGACTTCCTCCCCTTCGAGACCCGCTCGGCTCTGGGCATCCACTCGGCCGCCGAGCGTGAACGGCACCTGGAGACGGGCTCCTACGAGGCGCCGGACGACGAGGTGGACGTCGAGGGCCTGGCCCAGTCCGCCCCGCTGCGGTCCGGCGGCCCCGAGGCCCCGGTGACGGTCGAGTCCGACGGCGCGACGAGCGGTCCGTCCGCTGCCGGGCAGGCGCACAACTCGACCGAACTGGCCGAGATGCAGCTCGGACTCAGCGCCGACGCCCCGCTGTGCTTCTCCTGCGGGACGAAGATGCGCCGGGCGGGCAGCTGCTACCTCTGCGAGGGCTGCGGCTCCACCAGCGGTTGCAGCTGACAACCGTCCTGTCCTGAGATGAACGACGGTCGGGGCGGAACCGGCAGCACCGGTTCCGCCCCGACCGTCGTCCCCGCACCGCCGCCCTCCTCGCATTCCCCGTACCCCCGTCCGGCAGCGCGGGTGAACCGGTGCGGAACCGGACGAGCACGCCGGCGGGGGAGCAGATGCACGAGCCGTTCGAGCGCCGTGCGAAGCGCTCTGTGCGCCTCCGCACACCGGGCGATGAGCAGTTGAAATGGCCGTACGATGGCGCGGTGCTGGTCAAGTGGATGCGTTGCACCGTCGTCGACCGACGCGGGTTCGAGCGCGGGCAGCGGAAGTGGGCCGGGCTTCCCGGCGAGCCGGGTTTCCGGGGGCAGGGCGGCGGCTGGAGCCGGTTGCGCCCCCAGGTGGTCCACCTCTTCGGCTTCTGGGAGAGCCGTTCGTTCTACGACTCCTTCATGGCGCGTTCGCACCACCGTCTGCACGCCTCGCAGGTCGGGACCTACCGGGACATGCGTACCCTGCTCTTCGAGCACCGGTTCGACGTCAAGACCGGCTTCCGCCCCGAGTTCACCGACGCCGACCTGTTGCGGGTGGCCCACTTCCACGTGCGCGAGGACCGGGTCGAGCACTACGTGCTGATGCAGGAGAAGGTCTGGAACCCGGCGATGGCCGGGTCGCCGGGGATGCTCCGGGGCTCCTTCTCCCAGGCACCGCACGCGGACGAGTTCATGGTCCTGTCGATGTGGGACTCGGCCGCCGAACACGGGAAGTACCGCACCGAGCGGATCGAGCGGCTCTCGTTGCGCGCGCAGATCGGTGCCGACCTGGCCTCCGTGGACGGCGACGTGGTCGATCTCGAACGCACCTGGACGGTCTGAGGGCGCCCACCGCCCGTAGCGGCCCCTTTCCAGCGATCCGAGGCGATCCGAGGCGATCCGCTGCGGTCTGCGGCGACCGGTCGGGGGCCCGTAGGGTAGCGGTATGGCACGACCGCGGCGCATCGTCCTCATCCGGCACGGGGAATCCGACGGGAACGTCGACGACACCGTCTACGAGCGGGTCCCCGACCATGCGCTGGGCCTGACCGGGACCGGCCGCAGGCAGGCCGCGGACGCCGGGGAGCGGCTGCGGGGACTCTTCGGCACGGAGGACGTCTCGGCGTACGTCTCGCCGTACCGCCGCACCCACGAGACGTTCAGCGAGCTGCGGCTCGACCCGGCACGGACCCGGGTGCGCGAGGAACCGCGGCTGCGCGAACAGGACTGGGGAAACTGGCAGGACCACGTGGACGTGCGCCAGCAGAAGTCCGCGCGGGACGCCTATGGGCACTTCTTCTACCGCTTCGCCCAGGGCGAGTCCGGCGCCGACGTCTACGATCGGGTCGGCGCCTTCCTGGAGAGCCTCTGGCGGAGCTTCGAGTCGCCCGAGCACCCCGCGAACGTGCTGCTGATCACCCACGGGCTGACCATGCGGCTGTTCTGCATGCGTTGGATGCACTGGAGCGTGGCCGAGTTCGAGTCCCTCTCCAACCCCGGCAACGGCGAGACCCGGGCGCTCGTCCTGGGCGGGGACGGCCGCTACCACCTGGACCGGCCGTTCGAGCGCTGGTGCGTCCCGGAGCCGTACGACGCGGTCTGGCACCGGTAGGCACGGCCCCCGCGGCGGGACGTGCAAGCTCCGGTCTCTTTGCGCACATCCGACAGGCGGCCGGATAACATCATGATCATCATGACTGCTGACGCCCTCCGCCTCGACCGGGCCCTGTCCAGCCTGCAGGGTCTCCGCACGGGAGACGCGCTCGGAGCGCGCTTCTTCCTGCCGGACCACCACCCCCTCCTGCGGCGCCGGCAGGTGCCCGCCGGGCCGTGGCGCTGGACCGACGACACCGAGATGGCCGCTTCCGTGGTCGCGGTGCTCGGACGGTTCGGCGAAGCGGACGAGGACGCGCTGGCGGCGGCCTTCGCGGAGCACTACGACGAGGACCGCGGCTACGGCGTGACGGTCGGGCGGCTGCTCCGGCGCATCCGGGAGGACGGCGCCGACTGGCGTGAGTCGGCGGCGGCGCTGTTCGGCGGGGAGGGCTCCTGGGGCAACGGAGCCGCCATGCGGGTGGCACCCCTCGGCGCCTGGTTCGCGGCCGACGTGGAGCGGGCCGCGGTGGAGGCCCGCAGGTCGGCCGGCGTCACCCACCGGCACCGCGAAGCCGTGTGCGGCGCCGTGGCGGTCGCGGTGGCCGCCGCGCTGCGCGCCGGTGCGCGCGACCGGACACCGCTGTGCGGCGCCGAACTGTTGGACGGCGTCGTCCGCGCGGTTCCGCGCAGTGCCGTCCGCGCCGGACTTCGCCGTGCCCGGGACCTGCTCGACTACGCCGACTCCGTCACGGTGGCGGCGGTGCTCGGCTGCGGGCGCCGGACCGGTGCTCACGACACCGTGCCGTTCGCGCTGTGGGCCGCGGCCCGGCACGGCGGCGACTTCGAGGCGGCGTTCTGGGCGTCCGCGCAGGCCGGGGGCGATGTGGACACCATCTGCGCCATCGCGGGCGGCGTGCTCGCCGCGGCTCCGGGGGCCGCACCTCCGCCGGAATGGCTCGCCGAGACCGAACCGTTGCCTGACTGGGTGCCGCGCACAGGGCGTTGAGCGGGACGAGTAGGCTGGCCGCGTGCCGTACGAGCCACCCACCCATCGCGTCGAGCGTTCCCTGAGGGCCACCACCGGAGCCAAGGTGATCGCGGGGGTCGACGAGGTCGGCAGAGGGGCGTGGGCCGGACCGGTGACGGTCTGCGCCGCCGTCACGGGCCTGCGCCGCCCGCCCGAGGGACTCACGGACTCCAAGCTGCTGAGCCCCGCGCGCCGGAACCGGCTCGCCGCGGTACTCGCCGACTGGGTCTCCGCGCACGGGCTCGGGCACGCCTCGCCCGGCGAGATCGACGCGCTCGGCATGACGGCCGCGCTGCGGCTGGCCGCCGTGCGCGCGCTCCGGGCCCTCCCGGAGCCGCCCGACGCCGTGATCCTGGACGGCAAGCACGACTACCTCGGCGCGCCCTGGAAGGTCCGCACCGTCGTCAAGGGCGACCAGTCCTGTGTGGCGGTCGCGGCGGCCTCGGTGATCGCCAAGGTGCACCGGGACGCTCTCATGGCCGAACTGGGGTCCCGGCACCAGCAGTTCGGCTTCGAGGGCAACGCCGGGTATCCGGCGCCGGTGCACCGGGCCGCGCTGGAGGAGCAGGGGCCCACCCCGCACCACAGACTGTCCTGGTCCTACCTGGACGCCCTGCCGCGCTGGCGGCATCTCAAGAAGGCCCGTGACGCGGGCGGGGCGGCCGTCGCGGCGGCCCGCCCGCCCGACCAGATCGAACTCTTCTGACCGCTCGATGCGTCACCGCACCGATTTCCGACAGGTTTCCCGCACGATTCCAAGCTCCGAGGAGCCACAGATTCACCCCAGCGTTCCGGGCCCCCGCCCCACCGCGGACTCCGCCCCCACCCCGAAGACCGCCCGCACCACTCCTTCCGGCCCCAGACCCGGTCCCAGGCCCGCACCGCCCCGCGCGGACGGCAGCCGTCCCAAGTCGGGCCGCCCCTCCGGGGGCCGCGCCGCTCCGGGCCCCACGGGCAACGCGCCCGCTGCCGAGATCCGGCTCGTCGACGCCACGGACGCCACTGCCCTCGATGTGGCCGACAGCACCGTCGACGCGCTCCTCGACGAGGGGCGTGCGCCCGGCGAGGTACTCGTCCTGACGACCGGGGGCCCGCACCCCTGGACGCAGCACGAACTCTCCTTCGGGGAGGAGGCCTACTGGCGTCAGCAGGGTGAAGCCCAGGACGTCTTCTTCGCCGAGGTCGGCGTCGCCCGGCGGGCGACTCCGCGTCCCGTCGTCGTGCTCGCCGTCAACGGCGGTGCGGACTCCGAGGTCGCCGAGGCACTGCCGGTGGCGCTCGGCAGGGCACGCGTCCGGCTGGTCGTCTGCGGCGACCCGCAGCGGCTGCGCCGCCTGCTCTGACCGATCCCGGGCCGCGGTCCCCCGCCGGCCGGGGACCGCGCGGCCCGGCGGGCCGGGACCGGCCGGTCAGCCCGCCGCCCGATCGTGCCCGGCGGCGGTGGCCGAGGGGCTGCGGCCGGTGCGGTCCTCGCCGACGACCCGCCAGCCGTCCGGAGTCAGGGAGACGTACGCGCCGCAGCGCAGGCCGTGGAGCGAGCAGGCGTCGCGGAGCCCCCACATCCAGGCGCCGTCCTCCTCCGTCCACCGGTTGTCGCCGCTGCGGCAGTAGAGCAGCACCGCGGTGCGGACCGGCCTGCGGCGGCGGAGGTCGTGCGGGATCACGCTCCGCAACCGGTGCAGCAGCGCGTTGCGGCACTGCCAGCCGTCCGGCCTGTCCGGCCCCGGAGTGAAGGAGGCACTGGCGGCCAGCCGCTCGCCGGGGCCGAGCACCGCCAGCACGGCGGTGGACGGTACCGGCCGGTGCCGGTCGCACAGGCCGGTGACCGTCTCCCGGGGCTCGTGCAGCAGGGGGATCCCCGCCGCGACCCACTCGGACGGCTCCAGGGAGCGGCCCATCCGCGCGACAGTGCCGGTCACCGGTCCGGGTGCGGAGCCGAACGCCATGAATACCCCTTGTCTGCGCCCAGGGCCGAGCGTGCCTGTTGACGTGGGCGCACGGCAGCGGCTTCGAAGGAGGGAACGTCCCCGACGGGACTCCTTCCGATTGTCTCCGGCCCTGCGCGTTGCGGCAATGAGCGGAAGCGCGCCCCCGTCGCGCGCCCCGCGAGCCCCCTGCCCTCCCGATGCGGGGCGGAGTGGCCGGGTGTCCGTCCCATCGGGTTGCATGGGGGGATGGACGATCCAGAGCTCCGCACCGAAGCCGACACCATCCTCGCCGAGCTCGTGGGGGACCCGGGCGGTTCGACCCGGCTGCGCGAGGACCAGTGGCAGGCGGTGGCGGCGCTGGTGGAGGAACACCGGCGGGCTCTGGTGGTGCAGCGCACCGGTTGGGGCAAGTCGGCGGTGTACTTCGTCGCCACCGCCCTGCTCCGCCGTCGCGGCGCCGGCCCGACGGTGATCGTCTCGCCGCTGCTGGCGCTGATGCGCAACCAGGTCGAGTCGGCGGCTCGGGCCGGTATCCGCGCCCGTACCATCAACTCGGCCAACCCCGAGGAGTGGGAGGCGATCCACGAGGAGGTCGAGCGAGGGGAGACCGACGTCCTCCTGGTCAGTCCGGAACGCCTGAACTCCGTGGACTTCCGGGACCAGGTCCTGCCCCGGCTGGCCGCCACGACCGGACTCCTGGTCGTCGACGAGGCGCACTGCATCTCCGACTGGGGGCACGATTTCCGCCCCGACTACCGCCGGCTGCGGGCGATGCTGGCCGACCTTGCCCCCGGAGTGCCGGTGCTCGCCACCACCGCGACCGCCAACGCGCGGGTCACCGCGGACGTCGCCGATCAACTGGGCACCGGTGGCGATGAGGCCCTGGTGCTGCGCGGCCCGCTCGACCGGGAGAGCCTCCGGCTGGGTGTCGTCCGGCTGCCGGACGCGGCGCACCGCCTGGCCTGGCTCGCCGAGCACCTGGAGGAGCTGCCGGGCTCCGGCATCGTCTACGCGCTCACGGTCGCCGCGGCCGAGGAGGCCACCGCCTTCCTGCGGCAGCGCGGGTTCCGGGTGGCCTCCTACACGGGGCGCACCGAGAACGCCGACCGGCTGCAGGCCGAGGTCGACCTCCAGGAGAACCGCGTCAAGGCGCTGGTCGCGACCTCGGCGCTGGGCATGGGCTTCGACAAGCCGGACCTCGGCTTCGTCGTCCACCTCGGCTCCCCGTCCTCGCCGATCGCCTACTACCAGCAGGTGGGCCGCGCCGGCCGCGGTGTCGCCCACGCAGACGTGCTGCTGCTGCCGGGCACGGAGGACGAGGCCATCTGGCGCTACTTCGCCGACACCGCCTTCCCGCCCGAGGAGCAGGTCCGCCAGACCCTCGCCACCCTCGCCGACGCGGGCCGCCCGCTCTCCGTGCCGGCCCTGGAGGCGGCGGTGGACCTGCGGCGCAACAGGCTGGAGACGATGCTGAAGGTGCTGGACGTCGACGGCGCGGTCAAGCGGGTGAAGGGCGGCTGGACGGCCACGGGTGCCGAGTGGGCCTACGACGCCGAGCGCTACGCGTGGGTGGCCCGGCAGCGGGCGGCCGAGCAGCAGGCCATGCGCGACTACGTCGGCACCTCCGGGTGCCGGATGGAGTTCCTGCGCCGGCAGTTGGACGACGAGGGCGCGGTCCCGTGCGGGCGCTGCGACAACTGCGCCGGGGCGTGGGCGGATGCGGCGGTCTCCGCCGAGACGCTCACCGGGGCGGCGAAGGAGCTGGACCGCCCGGGGATCGAGATCGAGCCGCGCCGGATGTGGCCGACGGGCATGCCCGCGCTGGGAATCGACCTCAAGGGGCGAATCCCGGCCGGGGAGCAGTGCTCCCCGGGGCGGGCCCTGGGCAGGCTCTCGGACATCGGCTGGGGGAACCGGCTCCGGCCGCTGCTGGCCGAGAACGCGCCCGACGGACCGGTCCCCGACGACGTCCTGAAGGCCGCGGTGACCGTCCTGGCCGACTGGGCGCGCTCGTCCGGCGGCTGGGCCACGGGCGCACCGGACGCACCGGCCCGGCCGGTCGCTGTCGTCGCCGTGCCCTCGCTCTCCCGACCGCGGCTGGTCGGCTCGCTCGCCCAGGGAATCGCGTCCGTCGGACGGCTCCCCCTCCTGGGGAGCCTGACGTACACCGGGCCGAGCGGCGCGCACGCGGTGCGCCGCAGCAACTCCGCCCAGCGCGTCAGGGCGCTGTCGGGTGCCTTCACCGTCTCCGAGGAGCTGGCAGGGGCGCTGGCGGCCTCTCCCGGGCCGGTGCTGCTCGTGGACGACTCCACCGAGTCCGGCTGGACGCTGGCTGTCGCGGCCCGCCTGCTGCGCCGTGCGGGCAGTGAGCAGGTGCTCCCGTTGACCCTCGCCGCGGCCGGCTGACCCTTCCCGCGCGGCCGGCCGAGCCCCGGCCGACCGGGACGGGGTCCCGCGCGGCCGGCCGGGGCGCGGGTGTCGGAGCAGCTCGGGCGGGGCGCGGCGCCGGCGACGGCCGAGGGGACGGACCCGAGCGGTCCTTCGCCGACGCGGACCGTCGCACCGCCGTCCGGGCTGTGGACGCGTTACCGCCAGTCGTATGAACGCCGCTCCTTGTGGACAACGCGCGGCAGGCGGGGAGCGCTTCGGTACATCGTCGACCCATGACACACCAGCACCCGGCTCGGGGCGGTTTCCCCGAGGACAGCGTGCCCTCCTCCGACCCGCCCGCCACCCGTCCGTCTGCTGCCCCTCCCGGCGAGTCCGCCGACGGTCCGTGCGAGTCCGCCGGCGGCACCACCGGCGCCGAATCCGGGACCGTCCGGCCCTCGGTCACCCTGCGCAGCCCCGCCGAGTTGGCCGACGCACTGCCCTACCTCCTCGGGTACCACCCGGACGACTCACTCGTCCTGGTCGGGCTGCACGGCCCCGCAGCCCGGTTCGGGGGCCGCCTCCGGGTCGAGATCCCTCAGGATCCGGCCCAGTGGCCCGACACCGCCCACGAGGCCGCCGAATGCCTCCGCGCGAACAGCCGGGCACGCGGCCGGGAGCCCGACGCCGCGCTCGTCTACCTCTGCCGGGACCCGTCCGGCACGAGCACGCCCCGGCAGGCGGTTGCGGAGCTCGCACCGCTCGCCGAGGCGCTCCGAGCGTCCTGCACCGCGCGGGGGATGCCGGTGCACGAGGCTCTGGGCCTGTCGGGCGGTCGCTACTGGTCCTACTGCTGCACGGACACCGCCTGCTGCCCGGCGGAGGGAACACCGGTGGATACGCCGGGCAGTTCGGCGATGGCCGCCGCGGCTGCCTACGCAGGCATCCGGCTGCGCGGTTCGCTGCGCGAGCTCACCGCCCGGCTGCTGCCGCTCGACCCCTCCCGGGCGGCCTGCCAGGAACGCACCCTCGACGAAGCCTGCGCGGGGCTGCGGCCGAGAATGGCCGTCGAGCCGGAGCGGACGGAGGTGCGGGCCGAGACACTCGCGCTCCTGCTCCGCCTGCTCACGCGGTTCCGCAACACCGGCTGGTCGGCCTCGCGGCTGCCGCCCGGCAGTGCCGACGAGGCGGACGACGCCCTGCTTTCGGACACCGAGGCGGCCACCGCGCTCATCGGCCTCCAGGACCGCGTCACCCGTGATCAGGCGGCCGAATGGATGGAGCGCAGGGACTGCGAGCCGGTCGGCAGGCTCTGGCGGGCACTCAGCCGCCGCTGCGTCGGCGCTCACACCACCCGGGCCGCCGCCCCGCTCACCCTGGCCGGCTGGGCCGCCTGGTCCGGCGGGGACGAGGCCGGCGCACGGGTCGCGCTCGGCAGGGCGCTGGAGGCGGATTCGCAGTACGTCTTCGCCCGGCTGCTCCACTCCGCCTGCAACAGCGGGCTCGACCCGGAGCCCTTGAGGGCCTGCCTGCGCACGCAGCGGGCCGAACGCCTCGCCCGCCCGGCCCGATCCGCGTGACCAGCCGGGTCCTGCGGCGTTCTCCGCAGTGGCAGTCGGCGTGACGAGTCGTCGTGCCGGTCCGCATGCGCTCAGCCAGAGATCGGAGCAACCATGTGTGCACTCCCCGCAGGCCCGCCCCCGGCGCGGCGAACGCCGCGCCGGGGGCAGATCTCCCCACCGCGTCCGCTCCCGCGCTACGAACCTCTGCACGCCCTGCTCATCTGCGTGGCCGCTCCCGCGCTGGCGATCTCCACTCAGCAGGGCGAGCTCACCGGAAAGGGGCTCGACGGCTTCTACCGCAGCGGCAGGCGGATCCTGTCGCGGTGCCGTCTCCTGCTCGGAGGAGAGGAGACCGTGCCGCTCCAGAGCCGCATGACGGGCGCCGGACGCGCACGGTTCGTTGCGGCGGCCCGCCCGGGCCCCGAGAGCCGGGGCCCCGACCCGGACCTCACGGTCGTGCGGCTCCGGGAAGCCGAGGGCACCGAGCGGATCACCCTCCACAGCGGCGCCGCAACCGTGCTGCGGATGCCGGTCGAGGTCCGGTTGGGAACCGACCTGGCCGAGCTGTCGGCCGTGGCCGTGGGGCGCGCCGAGGACGAGCTGCCCGCTGCGGTGCACGACGCGGGACTCAGCTGGTCCCGAGGGCCCCACCGGGCGGTGGTGACGGCCGTCCCGCAGCCGGACACGGTACTTGCCGCGGCGGGCGTGCTGCGCTGGGAGGTGGAGGTGCCGCCGGGCGGCAGCGCCGCGCTCACCCTGACCGTGCGCCTGGAGTCCGCGCCCGCGGCTTCTGCGCACCCGCCCGTCCCGCACCAGGCGCTGCCCGGGCCGCGGGCCGAGCATCCGGCCCGCCCCTGGGCCGCCGCCGAGGCCCGGTGCGACGACCCCCGGGTGGACGCGCTGCTCCGCATCGCCCTGGAGGACCTCGACGCGCTGCTCCTCAAGGACCGGGCGCACCCCGCGGACCTCTTCCTCGCGGCGGGGGCGCCCTGGCGCTGCGCCCTCGCTCCGGCGGAGTCGTTGCGGGCCGCGCGGATGCTGCTGCCCCTCGGGACCCGCCTGGCGGCGGGGACCTTGCGGATACTCGCGCGGTCGCAGTCCGCCGCCGGGGAGCGCCATCACGGCCGCATCCCGGGTCCGCTGCGGCAGGCCCGGCCGGGTGCTCCGCCGAGCTGTTCGGGCACCGAGGCGACCCTGCTCTTCCCCGCGACGCTGGCGGAGGCCTACCGGTGGGGGCTGCCGGAGCGGGACATCGACGGCCTGCTCCCGGCGCTGGGGCGCTGCCTGTCCTGGTTGCGCGGCGCTGCGGAGGGCGAGGCCGGCTACGTCCCCGACCCCGGGCCGGGCGGACCCCACCGGGCCGAGGTGCAGGCCCTGGCCCACCGGGCGGGCGGTGCTGGGGGCCGATCTCCTGGACGCCACCGGCCAGTCGGGTGGTGCCGGCTGGCGGGAGTGGGCCGGGCGGCTGCGCGAACACTTCCACGAGGACTTCTGGCAGGCCGACGAACACGGCGGCCGGCCGGTCTCGCTGCGCAGACCCGACGGCTCCCGCGAGAGTCGGCTGACCGGAAGCGTCGTGGAGCTGCTGGACCGCGGCCTGGGGCAGGGAGGGGAGCCGGGGGCCGCCCTCCTCGACAAAGTCCGGACGGAGCAGGTGGCACGGCTGCTCGGCGGTTCCGGAATGGACTCCGGGTGGGGGCTGCGCAGTCTCGGCACCGGAGAGGCGGGACACAACGCCTTCGGCCACCGCAGCGGCGCGGTCCGCCTGGAGGAGAGCGCCTCGGCTGTCTCCGCCCTCGCCGTCGCAGGCTTTGAGCGGGAGGCAGCCTCGCTGCTGCACGGAATGCTCGGTGCGGCCGAGCGCTTCGACCACCGGCTCCCCGAGATGTACGCCGCTCCGCAGCGGTTCGGGGACGGCTCCCCGGTACCGCACCCGGCCGCCTGCCGGCCGGCGGCGGTGGCCGCGGCCGGAGCCCTGCAGGCGCTCCTGGCGGTGGCCGGCGTGCGTCCCGACGCGCCGGGAGGCACCGTCTCGCTGCGTCCGATGCGCTCCGCCCCGGTAGGCGCTGTGCAGTTCACCGGTCTCCGGGTGGCCGAGCAGCCCTTCGCCGTCCGGATTGGCAGGCTGGGCACCGGTGTGGTCGAGGAGGCGGCTGATGGACTGCAACTCGGTGTGTGACGGCCGGTGCGGGTGCGCCGTCGCGCCCGAGGCGGCGTGCCGCAGGCAGGCGGAGTCGGGTGTGGTGCTCGCCGTCTGCGGCTCCCGTTCCGGGAAGTCGTCCGTGAACCGGAAGTGTTTATCGTCAGGCAGACGACTATGATCACGGCATGCCCTACGACCCGTCGGCCTACCCGCCCTTCGCCGTCACCGTCGACCTGGTCGTGCTCACGGTGCGCAGACACGAGCTCTGCACACTGGCGGTGCGTCGCGGGGAGCCGCCCTTCCAGGGCCGGTGGGCGCTGCCCGGCGGGTTCGTCCTGCCGCAGGAGGACCTCGGCTCGGCTGCGGCGAGGGAACTGGCGGAGGAGACGGGGCTGGCCGTCGACACGACGGAGGGCCGCAACGGCGGTGCCCACCTGGAACAACTCGCCACCTACGGCGATCCCGACCGCGACCCGCGGATGCGTGTCGTCAGCGTGGCCCATCTGGCGCTCGCGCCGGATCTGCCGGCGCCCACGTCGGGCGGCGACGCCCAGACCGCGCGCTGGGCGACCGTGCAGTCGCTCCTGCGCCCGGCCGGCTCCTGGAGCGGGGAGGTCGAGCAGTCGTCCTTACTGGCCTTCGACCACGCGCGGATCCTCGCCGACGGTGTCGAGCGGGCCCGGTCCAAGATCGAATACTCCTCGCTCGCCACCGCCTTCTGCCCGGCGCAGTTCACGGTCGGAGAGCTGCGCCGGGTCTACGAGGCGGTCTGGGGTGTCACCCTCGATCCGCGGAACTTCCACCGCAAGGTGACGGGGACCCCCGGGTTCCTGGTCCCGACCGGGGGGACCACGACCCGTCAGGGGGGCCGCCCCGCGCAGCTCTTCCGGGCCGGTGGCGCCACGCTGCTCAATCCGCCGATGCTGCGTCCCGAGGTCTGACGTCCCGCGCGCCACGGCGTGCGGAGCCACCTGCCGGGTCAGTCGGACATGTCGCGTTATCTTGCATGCGTCCCCCACGCATTCCGCTGGAGAAGCGATGATTCAGGCCATCGGGCTCACCGGTAACGCCCACCGCGGTGCGCGGCCTGCCGTCGACGACCTCACCTTCGAGGCCCGTCCCGGTCGCGTCACCGCCCTGCTCGGTCCGGAGGGAGCGGGCAAGTCCACGGCGCTGCGACTGATGCTGGAACTCCAGCCGGGCCGAGGTGTCGCGCTGTTCCGTGGCCGCCCGCTGCACCGGGTGCCGCACGTCCTGCGAGAGGTCGGGGTCATGCTCGGGGACGTTCCCGGACACCCGCGGCGAACCGCCCGCAACCACCTGCGGATGCTCACCGCGGTCGCCGGAGTCCCGGCCGGGCGTGCGGATGAACTGCTCGACGTGGTGGGTCTGAGCGGCCTGGCGGACCAGCGGCTGGGCAGCTTCTCGCTGGGCATGGACCGCAGGCTCGCCCTCGCGGCGGCACTGCTGGGCGATCCGCACACGCTCGTCCTCGACCGGCCCTCCCGCGGGTTGGCCGCGCGCGAGGTGGCGTGGTTGCACGGGCTGCTGCGCGAGTACGCCGATCAGGGCGGTCTCGTGCTGACCACCACCGACGACCCGTTGGAGGCCTCCCGGGTCGCGGATCGTGTGGTCACCCTGCGGGCGGGGCGGCTGGCGGCGGACCAGGACGTCGCCGCGTTCGCCCGGACCCGGCTGCGGCCCCGGGTCCGGGTGACGTCACCGCACGCCGAACGGCTCGCCGCGGTCCTGGTGCGGGAAGCCCGGAACGGCGCGGCGGCCGCGACCACCGCCACCGGACTCGGCCGGGAACTCGAAGTGGTGCGTGACAGCGGCGGCCGGATCCTCGTCTACGGGGCCGCCTGCGCCCTGGTCGGGGAGACGGCCTATCGGCACGGCATCCTCGTCCACGGCCTCGCCGACGAGGTGGGGGACACGGGCGACGGCGCCCCGCTCGCACCCCTGGCGCGGGCCGACGGCCGTGCCGCCGCCCCCGAGCCGCGGCACCCGCTGCCGGACAGGGGCGCGGACGGCAGGAAGGGCGCCGGGGGAGTCCAGCGGCCGTGGAACCCCCGCCCCCTCGGGGTCGCCGGCGGGGAGAGCTCTATCCGCAGGGCTCCCGCGGCCCTCCACGCTCCCCACCCCCTCCCTGACCGGGAAGCCGTGCGGGTCCTGGAGCCGGACCCGGGCACGGCTCCGGACCCGTGCACCGCCACGAGGCCGGGAGCCGGCCCGGAGCCGAGCACGAGTGCCGTGGAGGCGTGCCGGCCCGAGCCTCCGCTGCCCGGCAGCCCGAGGTCGGCGCCGCCGGGCCGAGTGTCGCTGTCGGAGCGAGGTGCGGGCCGGGAGGTGCCCGCGCCGCCCGGGCGAGCGCGCGCGCAACTGCCGCCCCGGCTGACAGCTGTGCCGGCTCCGGGACCGGCCTGGCCCGTGCGCTACGAGGCCCGCCGGTTCGCAGGCGTGCCGTCCGGGTGGCTGATCGCGGCGGCGTCACTCTTCGCCGCGTTCCTGCTGGCGGTGGTGCTCGACCAGCAGGGCGTCACCTCTGCGGCGCACCTGCTCGCCGCCTGGCCCGAGGCGCTCGCGCTCACCCCGGTGGCCGCCGCCGCCGGGCTGCTGGGCGCGCTGTCCTACGGCCAGGAGTTCCGCTACCCGGCGCTGGCCCCCGCACAGGCTCCGGTGCCCCGCAGGCTGGGCCTGCTGCTCGCGAAGCTCGGGCTGACGGCGGTCACCGCGGTCGCGCTGTGCGCCGTGTCCGGCGCGCTGAACGCCGCTGTGCTCGGCGTGCTCCACGGAAGCGACCCGCTCGCTCTTCTCGCCGACGCGCGGTTCGGCGCGACGGCGTCCGCGCTGGCGGTCGGTTGCGCCTGGGCCGGACTGCTGGGGGCGGCGCTACTGCGCTCCGCGATCGCCGGGGTGGGGGCGTTCCTCGCCGTGGTGCTGCTCCTCGTCCCCGGGGCGGAGAGGCTTCTCGTCGGCCCGGTGGGTCGCTCGCTCGACGCGGTGCCTGAGCGGCTCGGGTCGCTGCTGGCGGCCTCCTGGCCCGGGGAGGCCGTGGACACGGTGGTGGCCGGGGCGGCTCTGCTGCTGCAACCCCTGGGCGGGTCCCTGGTGTTGTCGCTGACGGTCCTGTTCCTCGGCTACCTGTTCACTGCCCTGCGCGGCCGGAGGGGCTGACGGCGGCCCCGGCCGGCCGCACGGGGCGTGTTCGCCAACTGCGGTTCGCCATCCGAACCGCAGCGGAAAACTTTCGAAACTGGCGTCAAGGGCGCAAGAGTCGACGATCACCCTTTCGTGTGCTTTTCACCAAAGCCCTCAAGGCGTTGCCGAAGCCCGCCGACAAAGGAGGGCATGACTACCCTTGCGCACTCCATGATGACCGCCTCCCGCACCAACGACTCCGCGCAGTCCGCCCCCGGAGAACTGGATCGCTACACCTACGCCGACGCCACCGGCGCTCCCCGTGCCGCGAACGCCTCCGCCTGGGAAGGGGGTGACGGCGACATGCCGCGGGCGGGTCGCCGTCCGGCCGCCAGCAGGGGCCGCGGGCTGCACGGCCAACTCGTCCAGCAGCTCGGGCAGATGATCGTTTCCGGTGACCTGGGTGCGGACCGGCCGCTGGTGCCGGAGGAGATCGGCCAGCGCTTCGAGGTGTCCCGCACCGTAGTACGGGAGTCGCTGCGCGTGCTCGAGGCCAAAGGGCTGGTGAGCGCCCGTCCCAACGTCGGGACCCGGGTGCGCCCGGTGAGCGACTGGAACCTGCTGGACCCCGACATCATCGAATGGCGTGCCTTCGGGCCGCAGCGTGACAGCCAGCGTCGTGAACTGTGCGAACTGCGCTGGGCGATCGAACCGCTGGCGGCACGGCTGGCCGCCGGCCACGGCCGTGACGAACTCCAACAACGCCTCGGCGAGATGGTGGAGATCATGGGGCACGCCCTGGCTCAGGGCGACGGACTCACCTTCACCCGGGCCGACGCCGAGTTCCACGGGCTCCTGCTGCAGGCCGCCGGGAACCGGATGCTGGAGCACCTGTCCGGCATCGTCTCCTCCGCCCTGCACGTCTCCGGCGGGCCGGCCACCGGGTGCGAGCGCCCCAACGAGGCCTCGCTCGGGCGGCACCAGCGCATCGTGGAGGCGCTGGGCTCGGGCGACGCCCCGGGGGCTGAGGCCGCGATGAGGCAGTTGCTCTCCAACCAGCCCGACACGGGAGCGCCCGCACCCGCCGACCGAGTGGTGCCCGCGCCCCGCGAGCACTGAGCCGCCCCGGGGCGCTGTCCGCGGGGCGCTCTGCGGGCAGCGGACAGCGGCCCCGCGCGTACCGGCCAGACGCGGAGGGCCCCGGTGCGGGGTCCGGCTCCCGCCGACTTGCGTTGGCTTTTGAGCGTTTCTGGCCGGCAATGATCAGATACGTTCTGTGATCCGGGACACGTGAATTGGGCGTAACGCTTCGACGGGAGAGGCGATGACTCAAGAGGTGGCAGACACAGAGGGAATACGACCGTCGTTCGCGGCGCTGTAGTACCCCTCCGCGGATGTTCCGCCCGGACGCCGGTTCCGTTCTCTTCGGCGTCCGCAGGCTCCGGCTCTCCATGAGCGGGGCCGTAGCCGTTTCCATCGTTCCGAGAGGTTGTTCGTGTCGGCCAGCACATCCCGTACGCTCCCTGCGGAGATCGCCGAGTCCGAGTCTGTGATGGCGCTCATTGAGCGGGGGAAGGCTGAGGGGCAGATCGCCGGCGACGATGTGCGTCGGGCCTTCGAGGCTGACCAGATTCCGCCGACCCAGTGGAAGAACGTCCTCCGCAGTCTGAACCAGATTCTGGACGAGGAGGGTGTGACGCTGATGGTGAGTGCCGCGGAGGCACCCAAACGCACCCGCAAGAGCGTCGCAGCGAAGACCCCCGCCCGGCGCACCGCCACCAAGGCGGTCGCCGCGAAGAAGGCCGCTCCCGCGCCCCCGCTCGCCCCCGAGCCGGTTGTCGACGAGGAGGCCGTCGAGGCGGGCGCCGATGTCGAGACCGAGCCGAAGCCGGTGAAGAAGGCCGTCGCGAAGAAGGCCGTGGCCAAGAAGACGGTCGCGAAGAAGGCCGCCACCAGGAAGGCCGCCCCCGCGAAGAAGACCGCGGCCAAGAAGAGCGTGGTCGAGGAGCTCCTGGAGGGTGACGACGAGGCCGTCGAGGAGCCCCCGGGCAAGGCGGCGCCGGCCAAGCCCGGTGTCGAGGGCCCGGCGGTCGAGGTGAAGAACGAGAACGAGGGCTTCGTCCTCTCCGACGACGACGAGGACGACGCTCCCGCGCAGCAGGTCGCGGCGGCCGGTGCCACCGCGGACCCGGTCAAGGACTACCTCAAGCAGATCGGCAAGGTTCCGCTGCTCAACGCGGAGCAGGAGGTCGAGCTCGCCAAGCGCATCGAGGCCGGTCTCTTCGCCGAGGACAAGCTGGCCGGGGCCGACAAACTCGCTCCCAAGCTCAAGCGCGAACTGGAGATCATCGCTGAGGATGGCCGCCGGGCGAAGAACCACCTGCTGGAGGCCAACCTCCGGCTGGTCGTCTCGCTGGCCAAGCGCTACACCGGGCGCGGGATGCTCTTCCTGGACCTCATCCAGGAGGGCAACCTCGGCCTGATCCGCGCGGTCGAGAAGTTCGACTACACCAAGGGCTACAAGTTCTCCACCTACGCCACCTGGTGGATCCGCCAGGCGATCACCAGGGCCATGGCGGACCAGGCGCGGACGATCCGCATCCCCGTCCACATGGTGGAGGTCATCAACAAGCTGGCGCGCGTCCAGCGCCAGATGCTCCAGGACCTCGGGCGGGAGCCCACACCGGAGGAGCTGGCCAAGGAACTGGACATGACCCCGGAGAAGGTCGTCGAGGTCCAGAAGTACGGGCGTGAGCCGATCTCGCTACACACGCCGCTCGGCGAGGACGGTGACAGCGAGTTCGGTGACCTGATCGAGGACTCCGAGGCGGTCGTCCCGGCGGACGCGGTCAGCTTCACGCTCCTCCAGGAGCAGCTGCACTCCGTGCTGGACACGCTCAGCGAGCGGGAGGCCGGAGTGGTCTCGATGCGGTTCGGGCTGACGGACGGCCAGCCCAAGACCCTGGACGAGATCGGCAAGGTGTACGGCGTGACGCGTGAGCGGATCCGGCAGATCGAGTCCAAGACGATGTCCAAGCTCCGCCACCCGTCCCGTTCGCAAGTCCTGCGGGACTACCTCGACTAGAGGACGCCCTGTCCTCCCGCCGGACCGCGGTACCGGCGGGGTGGACGGACGCAGCGTGGGCCGACCGGGTGAGGGGGCGGCCTCCGATCCGGTTTCCGTGACGCAGTGTCGCGATGTGCGTGCATAGGGTATTCCTGTCCCATGCGTACTTCTGCTCTCCTACGGCTGCTGCCTGCCGCCCTCGCCCTCGCCCTGCCCCTCACCCTCACGTCTCCGGCTGGTGCGGCCGACAAACGGATCATCGGAGGTGAACGAGCGAGCGTCTCCGCGCATCCCTGGGTGGTCGCGGTCTCCAGCCGGGCCCTGTACGGCGACGACCGGTCCGGGCAGTTCTGTGGCGGCGCCGTGGTCGGGCGCCGTACGGTCGTGACGGCGGCGCACTGCTTCAGTGAGGCCGTGCTGGGGGTCCCGGCCAGCAGGCTGCGGGACCTGAGGGTGGTCACCGGGCGGGACGACCTCGGGGGCGCGCGCGGTACCGAGACCGAGGTCAGCCGTACCTGGGTGAACCCGGACTACAGTACCCGCACCAACGCGGGTGACGTCGCCGTACTGCGGTTGGCCGATCCGCTGCCGGCCTCGTCGGTCCTGCCGATGGCCCGGGCGGGTGACGCCGCCTATACGGCGGGGACACGAGCCTCGGTCCTCGGCTGGGGGGACACCCGGGGCGACGGCCGCTACGCGCGCAGCCTGCGGGCCGCCGAGGTGCGGATGATCGGGGACGCCGAGTGCGCCGAGGCCTACCCCGGTGGCAGAGCAGGCACCTTCGAGGCGCAGACCATGGTCTGCGCGGGGATCCCGCAGGGCGGCAGAGATGCCTGTCAGGGGGACAGCGGCGGCCCGCTCGTGGCGGACGGACGACTCGTCGGCCTGGTCTCCTGGGGCGCCGGCTGCGGCGAGGCCGGCCGTCCCGGTGTCTACACCCGGATCTCGGCGGTCCGGGAGCTGGTCCTGCGGCACGGGTGAGCGCACTGAGCCGCGCGGGGTACGGAAACGGGCGGTCGCTCCCGCGAGGGGAGCGACCGCCCGGCCCGCATTCCGGCCCTGAGCCGGTCCGAGCTCGTCGGTGGTTACCTGACGCTACAGATCAGCGGTCGTCCGCGCCGGTGGAGGCCGGTGCGGTGAGGCGCTCTGTCTCATCCTGTATTTCCGTGGCGATCTTCTTGAGTTCTGGCTCGAACTTGCGGCCGTGATGGGCGCAGAAGAGCAACTCACCGCCGGTGGCGAGTACGACACGCAGGTAAGCCTGGGCGCCGCACCGGTCACAGCGGTCAGCGGCCGTCAGCGGGCTCGCGGGGGTCAGAACAGTAGTCACGTCGCCTCTTCTCTAGCTCGACGAGCTGTCGTACCAGGGTCAACATCCAACCAGGCCGAAAACGTTCCCGCTGGGGGCTTTCCCTCGAAACTTTTCTCTCTCGGATGGCTGCATGCTGCCGGTTGGCGGCGAAAAGCCGTATCGCTGGTCCTGCAGTCTCGCTGGTGTGGCTGGTCTTGCGGTGTGTGCGGTCCTGCACAGGGTCTGCTCGGTCGTGATGTGGTGCTCCGGAACCCGGCGGTCCCGGTGCTCCTCCCGAGCCGGGGTTCACCGGCTTGTTCATGAGGACGTGCCCGGAGCCTAAATGGTTCATGCCTCAAAGGGAACGTGATGTACGCGTCACCCCGTTGAGTTATCGAACAGCCGTACGGTACTGGTCTAGCATAGGTTTACCCGTGGGTGGCGGCTCACCAGCTCTCCCGGGCCTCTGTACGCTCTCACCGGCAAGCAGTCAGCCATCCACCCCCCGAGTTGAATTCAGCGAGGAGCGAAACGCGTGACCGCCCAGACATCTGTGCCGTCGTCCACCGCGCTACTGTCCGGAGCGGAGCGGGACGGCTCCAACTACACCGCGCGGCACCTCCTCGTCCTCGAAGGCCTGGAGGCCGTGCGCAAGCGCCCGGGCATGTACATCGGGTCCACCGACAGCCGCGGGTTGATGCACTGCCTGTGGGAGATCATCGACAACTCGGTCGACGAGGCACTCGGCGGTCACTGCGACCGCATCGACGTGGTTCTCCACGAGGACGGCTCGGTCGAGGTCTCCGACAACGGCCGCGGCATCCCGGTGGACGTCGAGCCCAAGACGGGGCTCTCCGGCATCGAGGTGGTGATGACCAAGCTGCACGCCGGCGGCAAGTTCGGCGGCGGCTCGTACGCGGCCTCCGGTGGTCTGCACGGTGTCGGTGCCTCGGTGGTGAACGCCCTGTCCGCCCGACTGGACGTCGAGGTCGACCGCAACAGCCGTACGCACTCGATCAGCTTCCGCCGCGGCGTGCCCGGCATCTTCACGGAGTACGGCCCGGATGCCCCCTTCGACCCGTCCGGTGGGCTGCTCAAGGGCAAGAAGGTCGCCAGGGCCCGCACCGGGACCCGCGTCCGCTACTGGGCGGACCGGCAGATCTTCCTCAAGGACGCCCGCCTCTCGCTGGACAACCTGCATGCCAGGGCCCGGCAGACCGCCTTCCTCGTGCCCGGTCTGACCCTCACGGTCCGCGACGAGCGCGGTGTGGACGGCGCGCCGCCGAGCGAGGAGACCTTCCACTACGACGGCGGCATCAGCGAGTTCTGCGAGTACCTGGCGCAGGACAAGCCGATCTGCGACGTCGTGCGGTTGCAGGGCCAGGGCAGCTTCAAGGAGACCGTTCCGGTCCTCGACGACCGCGGCCACATGATCCCGACCGAGGTCACCCGCGAGCTGGGCGTCGACGTCGCCCTGCGCTGGGGCACCGGGTACGACAGCGCGGTCAGGTCCTTCGTCAACATCATCGCCACACCCAAGGGCGGCACCCACGTGACCGGCTTCGACCGCTCCGTCACCAGGACGGTGAACGAGGCGCTGCGGGCCGCCAAGCTGCTCCGGGTCGCCGAGGACGATGTGGTGAAGGACGACGCCCTGGAGGGCCTCACCGCCGTGGTGACGGTCCGCCTGGCGGAACCGCAGTTCGAGGGGCAGACCAAGGAGGTCCTGGGCACCTCCGCGGCGTCCCGGATCGTCGCCCAGGTGGTCGGCAAGGAGCTGAAGGACTTCCTCACCTCCACCCGGCGTGAGACCAGGCAGCAGTCCCGCGCCGTGCTGGAGAAGGTGGTGGCCGCCGCCCGGACCCGCATCGCGGCCCGGCAGCACAAGGAGGCCCAGCGGCGCAAGACGGCGCTGGAGTCCTCCTCGCTGCCCGCCAAGCTGGCCGACTGCCGCAGCGACGACGTCGAGCGCAGCGAGCTGTTCATCGTCGAGGGCGACTCGGCACTGGGCACTGCGAAGCTCGCCCGGAACTCCGAGTTCCAGGCGCTGCTGCCGATCCGCGGCAAGATCCTCAACGTCCAGAAGTCCTCGATCTCCGACATGCTCAAGAACGCCGAGTGCGGAGCGATCATCCAGGTCATAGGGGCCGGGTCGGGGCGGACCTTCGACATCGACCAGGCGCGGTACGGCAAGGTGATCTTCCTGGCCGACGCGGACGTGGACGGCGCCCACATCCGCTGCCTGCTGCTGACCCTCTTCCAGCGCTACATGCGTCCGATGGTCGAGCAGGGTCGGGTCTTCTCGGCCGTTCCGCCGCTGCACCGGATCGAGCTGGTCAACCCCAGGAAGGGCCGGGACAAGTACATCTACACCTACTCGGACAGCGAGCTGCGGCAGACCCTGCTGGAACTCCAGCGCAGGGGGACCCGCTTCAAGGACTCCATCCAGCGCTACAAGGGCTTGGGCGAGATGGACGCGGACCAGCTCGCGGAGACCACCATGGACCCCCGCCACCGCACCCTGCGCCGGATCAACATCCAGGATCTCCAGGCTGCGGAGAAGGCCTTCGACCTGCTGATGGGGAACGAGGTCGCGCCGCGCAAGGAGTTCATCACCACCTCCGCGGCCACGCTCGACCGCTCCCGTATCGACATCTGACGACCGGAGCCGACGGGAGCCGTCCGTTTCGTCACCTGAAGGGGTGAAGACCGCCGAAAGCCCGCTCCGGCGGTCCTCGCCCCTGGTCATCCTTGGAATCCGGCCGTGGGCCACTTCGGCACACGCGGTCGTGGAGCGAGGAGATTTCGGGTGACACAGCACGACGGTTCCGGCGACCGCGGCGCGCTCCGGTACGAGGACCCCTGGCACGAACAGGAGCCTTCCGACCGGAACGGCGGTGCCCCTCGGCCCGCCTGGGCGGACGGCGCGGCGCGGTCGCGCAGTAACGCTCCTGCGCAGGCGGTGGACGCGCCCCCGCCGCAGTGGACCCAGGACGCCGTGTACCTGGCCGTGCACCGCAGCGGCGCCTTCGAGGAGGTGCGGCGCCGGCACCGGCGGTTCGTCTTCCCGGCGGCTGCCGCCTTCCTCGCCTGGTACCTCGCCTACGTCGTCGCGGCCACCGCGGCGCCCGGGCTGATGGCCCGGCCCGTCGGGGACGGCGCGGTCAACATCGGCATGCTGGCCGGGCTCGGCCAGTTCGCCACCACCGGCCTGCTCACCGCCGCGTACGCCTGGAACGCCGCCCGGCGACGGGACGCAGCAGCACTCGATCTACGCTGGGAGACCCAGCTCCGCACCCGGGAGGCCGGGCGATGACCCTGGGTCACCAGTCGCTCGCGCTCCTGCTGTTCAGCGCGTTCGTCGCCCTGACCCTCGCCATCACCACCTGGGCGAGCCGGCGGCGGCAGGGTTCGCCGGAGGAGTTCTACGCGGGCGGCCGGCTCTTCTCCCCGATGGAGAACGGCTTCGCCATCTCCGGCGACTACATGTCGGCCGCCTCCTTCCTCGGCATTTCCGGGCTGATCGCGCTCTACGGCTACGACGGCATGGTGTACTCGGTCGGCTTTCTCGTCGCCTGGCTGCTCGTCCTGCTGCTGGTGGCCGAACTGGTCCGCAACTGCGGGCGCTTCACCCTGGCCGACGTGCTGGTGGCGCGGCTGCGGGAGCGGCCCGTCCGGATCGCCTCCGGTTCGGCCTCGGTGATCGTCTCGGTGCTCTACCTGGTCGCCCAGATGGTCGGTGCCGGCACGCTGGTCGCGCTGCTGCTGGGCGACTCGGGTTCCTCGGTGCGGACCTGGACGGTTGTCGGCGTCGGCGCCCTGATGGTCGTCTACGTGTCGTTCGGCGGGATGCGCGGCACCACCTGGATCCAGATCGTGAAGGCCGTCCTGCTCATGGGCGGGGCCATCGCGCTCACGGTGCTGGTGCTGGCGCGCTTCGGCGGCGACCCGGACGCCCTGCTGGCCGCGGCCGCGGCCGGCAGCGGACAGGGGGCGGACTTCCTGGCCCCCGGTCTTCTGTTCGGCGAAAACCTGCTCTCCCGGCTGGACTTCATCAGCCTCGGCATCGCGCTGGTCCTGGGGACGGCCGGGCTGCCGCACATCCTGACCCGCTTCTACACCGTTCCCACCGCCCGGGCGGCCCGCCGCTCGGTGATCTGGGCGATCGGGCTGATCGGGAGCTTCTACCTGATGACCATCGTCCTCGGCTTCGGCGCCGCGGCTCTGCTGGGGCCGGACACGGTACGGGCGGACAACGCGGCGGGGAACACCGCCGTGCCGCTGCTGGCCCGCTTCCTCGGGGGAGGAGCGGGGACGACCGGCGGCACGGTGCTGTTCGCTGTGGTGGCGGCCATCGCCTTCGCCACCATCCTCGCCGTCGTCGCCGGCATCACCCTCGCCTCCTCGGCCGCCATCGCCCACGACCTGTACGCCCCGCTGCGGCGTGCGGGCAGGGACGCCAGGAGCGAGGTCGCGGTGGCCAGGGCCGCCGCGGTGGCCATCGGTGCCCTCGCCATCGGGCTGGGGCTGCTCGCGCAGAACCTCAACGTCGCCTCCCTCGTCGGTCTGGCCTTCGCCGTCGCCGCCTCGGCCAACCTCCCGGTGCTGCTGTACACGCTCTTCTGGCGCCGGTTCACCACCCGCGGAGCGCTCTGGTCGATCTACGGAGGTCTGGGGCCGGCCCTGCTGCTGGTGCTGCTGTCCCCCGTGGTGTCGGGCAGCGCCGCCTCGCTCCTGCCGCAGTGGGACTTCGCCGTGTTCCCGCTGCAGAATCCGGGCCTGGTCTCCATCCCGCTCGGGTTCCTTGCCGGGTGGCTGGGCACGGCGACGGACGAGGAGCGCTCGGACCCGGCCCGGCACGCGGAGTCCGAGGTGCGCGCCCTCACCGGGGCGGGCGCCGTCTGACGGGCGGGCCGCGGAGCGCACCCGCTCGCGCGGCGGGGGTGCGGGATGGGATCGTGCCTCTGCTCACCCGCAGGTGAGACGGCCGCGAGGGCGGTCGTGAGACGTCCCGCACCTTCGAAAGGCAGACCATTGGACGCGCAGCGGATTCCGGTCGTCGTCATCGCCGGCTTTCTCGGTTCGGGCAAGACCACCCTGCTCAACCATCTGCTCAGAAACCGCCGGGGCGTCCGGATCGGAGCGCTGGTCAACGACTTCGGGAGCATCGAGGTCGACGCGATGGCGGTCTCCGGGCAGGTGGACTCCATGGTCTCACTCGGCGACGGCTGCCTGTGCTGCGCCGTGGACACCGAGGACCTGGACGCCGTTCTCGGCAAGCTGGCCGACCCCTCCCTCGGCCTCGACCTGATCGTCGTCGAGGCCAGCGGCCTGGCCGAGCCCGCCACGCTGATCCGGATGGTGCTGGCCGCCTCGGACCCCCGCATCCGCTACGGTGGCCTGCTCGACGTGGTGGACGCCGTCGAGTTCGAGGCGACGGCCGCCCGGCACCCCGAGCTCACCCGGCACGTCCGGGCGGCGGACCTCGTGGTGCTGAACAAGACCGACCGGATCACCGGCGAGCGCCGTGCGGAGCTGCTGGCCACCCTGGACGCGCTGACCGGTGCCGCACCTGTCGTCACCGCGGAGCACGGCCGCATCGATCCCGCACTGCTCTTCGACCGGGACGCCGCGGCGGACCGGGAGGCGGCCGACCGCCAGCTCTCCTTCGAGGACCTGTGTGCGCCGCCGGACGAGGACGACCACACGGCCCACCTGCACGCGGCCTACCGCAGCGTGGAGTTCACCAGCGCCGTACCGCTCGGACCGCGCCGTTTCCTGGAGTTCCTCGACGCCGGGACGGCAGGCCTCTACCGGATCAAGGGCTCCGTCCACCTCGGCGGTGCCGGCCTCGACCGGAAGTGGACGCTGCACGCGGTGGGGCGCTTCCTGCGGTTCGACCCCGAGCCCTGGCAAGCCGGGGAGGAGCGGCTGACCCGGCTGGTGCTGATCGGCACGGAACTGGACGGGGACGCGCTTCGCGAGCGGCTCGCCGCCTGCGAGGGCCCCGGGCCGGACGAGACCGGTCCGAGCAGCCTCTGGGGCGTGCTCCGTTACGTCGATGGCCCGGCCTCCGAGCCGCTGCCCGGCCCGGAGGAGGACGGGGAGATGCCGCCGTTCGCCGAGGAGCCGCCGGCGGGGGAGGGCCCCGGGACCGGCCCGTACTGACCGGAGCCCGCCCCCGCACCGACGCGACGGCCTCCGGCCGCGCCCCGAGGGACGCGGCCGGAGGCCGCGGGTGGGGCTTCGCCCGAACGGCGTGCCCGTGCCTCAGACGGGACCGGCGACCACCGCGATCGGTGCGGTGAGCGGCAGGCCCGAGCCGTCCCGGCGCGGGTCCGCCTCAAGGAGCTCGACCGGCGTGCCGTCGGCGGCGGCGGCCCTGGCGGGGGTCGGCCCGGCCCAGGCCAGGATCAGGGTGTCCTCGCCCTTCAGGAACCGCTGGCAGCGCACGCCGCCGGTGGCCCGGCCCTTGCGGGGGTACTGGTCGAACGGGGTGAGCTTCGCGGTGCCGAACGAGGCGTCGAGGGTGCCCTGGCCCGGCCCGCTCCGGGAGCCGGCGACGGTGAAGACCGCCGCCTCGGCGCCCGGGGCGATCGCACCGAAGGCGATCACCCGCGCCTCGCCGCCGAGTTTGATGCCCGCCATGCCGCCGGCCGCCCGGCCCTGCGGCCGGACCTGGCCCGCGGGGAAGCGCAGCAGTTGGGCCTCGTCGGTCACGAAGACCAGGTCCTCGTCACCGGTGCGCAGCTCGACCGCGCCGACGATCCGGTCGCCCTCCTTGAGGGTGATGACCTCCAGCTCCTCCTTGTTGCCGGGGTAGTCCGGCACCACCCGCTTCACCACGCCCTGCCGGGTGCCGAGGGCCAGGCCCGGTGAGGACTCGTCGAGGGTGGTGAGGCAGACGAGCGACTCGCCCTCGTCGAGGGTGAGGAACTCGGAGAGTTCCGCTCCGCCGGACAGGTTCGGCGCGGACGCGGTCCGCGGCAGTTGCGGGAGGTCGACGACCGGGAGCCGCAGCAGCCGTCCCGCGGAGGTCACCGCGCCGACCTCGCCGCGGCTCGTGGCAGGCACCGCCGAGACCACCACGTCGTGCTTGACCCGGCCGGCGGACTCGTCCAGCACCGGTTCGTCGACCGCGGTGCGGGCGAGCAGGCCGGTGGCGGACAGCAGCACCCGGCAGGGGTCGTCGGGCATCTCCAGCGGGACGGTGGCCACGACCGAACCCGCCGACTGGAGCAGCACCGTGCGCCGCTCCGTGCCGTACTTCTTCGCCACGGAGGCGAGTTCGGCGGAGACGAGCTTGCGCAGTTCCGCGTCCGACTCCAGGATTCGGGTCAGCTCGGTGATCTCCTCCTTGAGCCGGTCCCGCTCGGACTCAAGATCCAGCCGGTCGAACCGGGTGAGCCGTCGCAGCGGGGTGTCCAGGATGTACTGGGTCTGGACGTCGGAGAGGGCGAAGCGCTCGATCAGCGCGGCCTTGGCCTCCGCGGCGTTCTCGCTGGACCGGATGAGCCGGATGACCTCGTCGATGTCGACGAGGGCCACGAGCAGCCCCTCGACGAGGTGCAGCCGGTCCCGGCGCTTGTTCCGGCGGAAGTCGCTGCGCCGCCGGACGACCTCGAAGCGGTGGTCGACGTACACCTGGAGCAGCTCGCGCAGCCCCAGGGTGAGCGGCTGGCCGTCCACCAGAGCCACGTTGTTGATGCCGAACGACTCCTCCATCGGCGTCAACTTGTAGAGCTGCTCAAGTACCGCTTCCGGGTGGAATCCGTTCTTGATCTCGATGACCAGGCGCAGGCCGTGCTGCCGGTCGGTGAGGTCCTTGACGTCCGCGATGCCCTGGAGCTTCTTCGCGTTGACCAGGTCCTTGACCTTCGAGATCACCTTCTCCGGGCCGACGGTGAAGGGCAGCTCGGTCACGACCAGGCCCTTGCGCCGCGGGGTGACCTGTTCGACGGCCACAGTGGCGCGGATCTTGAAGCTGCCGCGCCCCTTCGTGTACGCGTCCTTCACGCCGTCCAGCCCCACCACCTGGCCGCCGGTGGGAAGGTCGGGGCCCGGCACGAACCGCATCAGCGTCTCGAGGTCGGCGTTCGGGTGCTTGATCAGGTGCCGGGCCGCGGCGATGACCTCGCCGAGGTTGTGCGGCGGCATGTTGGTGGCCATGCCGACGGCGATGCCCGAGGCGCCGTTCACCAGGAGGTTGGGGTACGCGGCCGGCAGCGTGGAGGGCTCCTGCTCGCTGCCGTCGTAGTTGGAGGTGAAGTCGACGGTGTCCTCGTCGATCGACTCGACCATCAGCCCGGCAGCAGGTGCCGTGCGGCACTCGGTGTACCGCATCGCGGCGGGCGGGTCGTCGTTGCCGAGTGAGCCGAAGTTGCCGTGGCCGTCGACCAGCGGCAGGCGCATGGAGAACGGCTGGGCCATGCGGACGAGGGCGTCGTAGATGGCGCTGTCCCCGTGTGGGTGCAGCTTTCCCATCACCTCGCCCACCACCCGGGCGCACTTGACGTACGGGCGCTCCGGGCGGAGACCCATCTCGTGCATCTGGTACAGGATCCGGCGGTGTACCGGCTTCATCCCGTCTCGGGCGTCAGGGAGCGCACGGGAGTAGATGACCGAGTATGCGTACTCCAGGAACGACCCCTGCATCTCGTCGACGACGTCGATGTCGAGGATGCGCTCCTCGAAATCGTCCGGCGGCGGGGTCTTCGTGCTGCGGCGGGCCATCGCTGCTGTGGCTCCTTCGGTGACGTGCGGAAGGGATGAGCGGTCGGACGCCGACCATTGTGGACCCGGCCTCCGACAGCCGTGCCCCCGCCCCGAACGGTACGGGAACTTCGCGGATGCTCCGCGCGCTTGCATAGAGTGAGCGGACAACGGCTCACCCCACCGTCCGACAACCGAAGGGACTCCTCGCCCATGGGTCACACGGCCACGCCCCCGCCCGCCACAGGAGGGCTGAGCGCCACCGAACACCGGCTGGCCAACGGCCTGCGCGTGGTGCTCTCGGAGGACCACCAGACCCCCGTCGCCGCGGTCTGCCTCTGGTACGACGTCGGTTCCCGCCACGAGGTGGCGGGCCGCACCGGCCTCGCCCACCTCTTCGAGCACCTGATGTTCCAGGGCTCGGCCCAGGTGGCGGGGAACGGCCATTTCGAACTGGTGCAGGGCGCCGGTGGTTCGCTGAACGGCACCACCAGCTTCGAGCGCACCAACTACTTCGAGACGATGCCCGCGCACCAGTTGGAACTCGCCCTGTGGCTGGAGGCCGACAGGATGGGCTCGCTGCTCACGGCCCTGGACGAGGAGTCCATGGAGAACCAGCGGGACGTCGTCAAGAACGAGCGCCGGCAGCGCTACGACAACGTGCCCTACGGCACCGCCTTCGAGAAGCTCACCGCGATGGCCTTCCCCGAGGGGCACCCGTACCACCACACCCCGATCGGATCGATGGCGGACCTGGACGCCGCCTCGCTCACCGACGCCCAGCAGTTCTTCCGCACCTACTACGCCCCGAACAACGCGGTGCTCTCGGTGGTCGGCGACATCGACCCGCAGCAGACCCTGACCTGGGTGGAGCGGTACTTCGGCTCCATCCCCGGCCACGACGGCAAGCAGCCGCCGCGGGACGGCACGCTTCCGGACACCCTCGGCGAGGAGCTGCGCGAGACGGTCGAGGAGGACGTCCCCGCCCCGGCGCTGATGGCCGCCTACCGGCTGCCGCAGGACGGCACCCGCGAGGCGGACGCCGCAGATCTCGCGTTGACGGTGCTGGGCGGCGGGGAGTCGTCCCGGCTGTACAACCGGCTGGTGCGCCGCGACGGCCTCGCGGTGACTGCCGGATTCGGGCTGCTGCGGCTGGCCGGCGCGCCCTCGCTCGGCTGGCTCGACGCCAAGACCTCGGGCGAGGCCGCGATCGAGGACATCGAGGCCGCAGTGGAGGAGGAACTCGCGCGGTTCGCGGCCGAGGGACCCACACCGGAGGAAATGGAGCGGGCACAGGCGCAGTTGGAGCGCGAGTGGCTCGACCGGTTGGCCACGGCGAGCGGCCGCGCGGACGAACTCTGCCGCTACGCCGTACTCTTCGCCGATCCGCAGCTCGCGCTGACCGCGGTCGGCCGGATCCTGGAGATCACCGCGCAGGAGGTGCAGGACGTGGCCGCGGCCCGGCTGCGCCGGGACAACCGGGCCGTGCTCGTCTACGCTCCCACCCCCTCCGCCCAGGAGGGCGACAACCCCGCCGGCCCGGCAAGCACCGCGACCGCCGACACCACCGACTCCGCCGAAGGGGCCCCGCAGTGAGCGACGCCACCACCAGCACACCCGCCGAGCCCGGTATGGACTTCCACCCGCAGCCGACCGGTGGCGAGCCCAAGCCGTGGGCCTTCCCGGCTCCCGAGCGCGGCGCCCTGGCCAACGGTCTGACGGTGCTCACCTGCCACCGCCCCGGCCAGCAGGTCGTCGCGGTCGAGGTCAACCTGGTCGCCCCGCTCGAAGCGGAGCCGGCCGGCCTCGACGGCGTCGCGACACTGATGGCTCGCGCTCTCAGCGAGGGCACCGACAAGCACAGTGCCGAGGACTTCGCCGCCGAACTGGAGCGCTGCGGCGCCACCTGGGGCGCGCACGCCGACCACCCGGGCCTGCGGGTCTCACTGGAGGTCCCCGCTTCCCGCCTCCGGCAGGCGCTCGGGCTGCTGGCCGACGCGCTGCGCGCGCCTGCCTTCCCCGACGCCGAGGTGGCCCGGCTGGTGCGCAACCGGCTGGACGAGATCGCGCACGAGCTGGCCAGTCCGGCGCGCCGGGCGGCCATCGCCCTCTCCGGGGAGCTGTTCCCGGCCGACTCGCGGATGTCCCGGCCGCGCCAGGGCACCGAGGGCACGGTCGCCCGGGTGGACGCGGCGGCCGTACGGGCCTTCTACGAGGCCCATGTGCGCCCGGCCGCCGCCACCGCGGTGGTCGTCGGCGACTTCACCGGCGTGGACCTCGCCGCCGCGCTGGAGGAGACGCTCGGGGCGTGGACCGGCTCCACTGCCGAGCCCCGGCCGGTCCCGCCGATCACGGCGGACGACACCGGCCGGGTGGTCGTCGTGGACCGTCCCGGTTCGGTGCAGACCCAGATCCTCATCGGGCGGATCGGCGCCGATCGGCACGATCGGGTGTGGCCGGCCCAGGTGCTGGGCACCTACTGCCTCGGCGGGACCCTCACCTCCCGGTTGGACCGGGTGCTGCGTGAGGACAAGGGCTACACCTACGGGGTGCGGGCCTTCAGCCAGGTCCTGCGCTCCACTCCGGAGGGCACCGGCGCCGCCATGCTGGCGATCAGCGGCTCGGTGGCCACCGACGTCACCGGGCCGGCGCTGGCCGACCTCTGGCAGGTGCTGCGGACGCTCGCAGCGGAGGGCCTCACGGACGAGGAGCGGGACGTCGCCGTGCAGAACCTCGTGGGCGTCGCCCCGCTGCGGTACGAGACCGCCGCCGCGGTGGCGGACACCCTCGCCGACCAGGTCGAGCAGCACCTGCCGGACGACTTCCAGGGCCGGCTGTACGTCGGCCTCGCGGAGACCGGCACGGTGGAGGCGACGGCCGCCGCGGTGAACGCCTTCCCGGTGGACCGCCTGGTCACGGTGCTGGTCGGGGACGCCGAGCAGATCGCCGAGCCGGTGCGCGAGCTGGGCATCGGGGAGGTCCGGGTGGTCGGCGGCCAGTAGCCGCACCGGCCCGCGTCCGTCCGCGGTCGGGCCGGGCGGGACGTAGCTGCGCCGCCGCCCGGCCCGCCGTGCGTCGACCCCTGTTTCGGGTTTCCGGCAAGCAGGGGTCGATTTTTGTCCGTATTGGGATGATATGCGGGTGTGATTCCTGTGGGATGGGCGACAAAGGACGAGATCGGTTTGGTAGCAGCGAGATGTCCGGTTTAGCTTCGGTTGCGCTGCCGTCAGAAGTGTCCGCGCCGCGGCCGACGCGCAGCGAACGCCGAGTCCCCGTGAGGGAGCCGGGGACCCACCGAAGTCCTTGGGGTGAATCCGGGCGCTTCCCAGTGAAATGCGCCGGTAGGAGACCTTCCTGCTCCGAACCCGTCAGCTAACCCGGTAGGCGTGAAGGAAGGAAAGGAGCACGCCTGCCATGGCGTTCAAGCATGCTGCCGCCTCCTGGCGGCGCCCCAGCCGTGCCGTGCGGACCGGAGCCCGGATCGCCGGCGCGAGCACCCTGACCGTCGGCCTGGTGGCCGGTGTCTTCGCCGGCTCCCCGGTGGCGGCGGCCGACAGCGCGTTGCGTGTGGCCGGGATCGGCCAGGCGATCGCCCTCGGCAACGCGACCGTGCAGGGCGTATCGGCCCAGGCCGATGTCCAGCACCGCGCGGCGGAAGCCGCGAAGGCCGAGGCGGCGAAGAAGGCCCGAGCCGCGAAGAAGGCGAAGGCGAAGAAGGACCGGGCGGCCGAGCGGGCCGCCGGCTCCCGGTCCGGCGCGACGAAGGCGGCCCGCAGTGCCAAGCGCGCCGCGGCCTTCGTTGCTCCCGTTACCGGTTCCCCGGTCACGACGCAGTACCGCACGGGTGGTTCCCGGTGGTCCTCCGGGAGTCACAGCGGTATCGACTTCGCCGCTGCGTCCGGCACCCCGGTGCGCGCGACCGGTGCCGGCACCGTCGTCGAGGCGGGCTGGGGCGGCGCCTACGGGAACAACATCGTGATCCGGCACCGGGACGGCGGCTACACCCAGTACGGTCACCTGTCGTCGATGGGTGTACGGGCCGGCCAGCAGGTCGACGCCGCCCAGGGCATCGGCCGCGTCGGTTCCACCGGCAACTCGACGGGACCGCACCTGCACTTCGAGGCGCGTACCGGCCCCTCGTACGGCTCGGACATCGATCCGCTGGCCTACCTCCGAGGCAAGGGCGTCGGGCTGTGAGTCCCGTCCCCCGCTGAACGGTCCGTGCCGGTGCGACGGCCGGTGCGGACGAACACAGGACCCCCGGGTGCGACATCCGGGGGTCCTGTGCTGTTCTCCCGCGGCCGGCCCGCGCGTTTTCCACCCGATCAGGGACGGGCATCAAAAGAGCCCGCCGAGTGGAATAGAGTTCGACTCAGCGACATCTCGAAACGCGGGGATTACGCCGGAGGTAGGGCCATGCGCATTGCGGCGCACACGGTATGCACAGCGGTTCGGGACGACATCGTCTCCGGTGCTTTTCCGCCGGGCGCGCGGCTGACCGAGGAGCAGCTCGCCCGCAGGTACGGGGTGTCCCGTGTGCCGGTGCGCGAGGCGCTGCGGATGCTGGAGTCGGAGGGCTTCGTGACCACCCGCAGGCATGTCGGCGCCCATGTCGCCGAACCCACCGAGCAGGAGGCGGCCGACCTGCTGGACATTCGTGCGCTGTTGGAGCCGCTGGGCGCCGCCCGTGCGGCGCAGCGCCGTTCCGAGGCGCATGTCAGGGTGCTGCGGGGCCTGGTGCGGCTCGGCCGACAGCGCGCTGAGCAGGGGCAGTTGTCGGATCTGCACGCGCTGGGGGACTGGTACCACGAGACCCTCGCACAGGCGTCGGGGAGCCCGGCGCTGGCTGCGCTGCTGACCCAGCTCCGCCGGAAGATCACCTGGATGTACGCGGCCCCGGCGGTTGAGCCGCCGGTGGGGGCCACGGCGGTCTGGCAGGAGCACGGTGCGCTCGTGGACGCCATCGCCCGCCGGGAGCCGGAGCGGGCCCGCGCGCTCGCCGCGGCGCACGTGGAGCGTCCGGTGGCAGTGCGCCGGCGGCGGCACCCCGCGGCGGTGAGGAGTTCGAAACCTGCTGTAAACAACGAACGCGGCCGCGTTTAACACACCGTGTATACAAAGGGCGGAGAATTTTGCGGGGTGATTCTCCCCTGCCCGAATACCTGCGGGCAGGGGAAAGGCGGCAGATCCGTCGATCCGCCACCTTTACCTGAGTTTCCACCCGGTGCTGCCCGGAGAATTCTTCAGACAGCCTCGGGCAGTTCCTCGAGCCCCTCGGCGACCAGTTTCGCCAGCCGGCCCAGCGCCGCGTCCGCGCCTTCGGCGTCGGACGCCAGGACGACCTCCTCGCCGCCCTCGGCGCCGAGTCCGAGGACGGCCAGCATCGATGCGGCGTTGACGGGCGCTCCGCCGCTCTTGGCGACGGTTACGGGGATGCCGGCGGCGGTCGCGGCGCGGACGAAGATGGAGGCGGGACGGGCGTGCAGGCCCTCGGTCCAACCGACGGAGACGCGGCGCTCAGCCATGATGTTGCCCTTCCTTCGGAACAGTTGTCTAGACCAGTTTCGCACGCGGTGGCGACCGGTCCGGTACGGGCACTGTCCTCCCGCGCCGACCCGCCGTCGCACCCCCCCGTCCGCCTCCTGGGACGACGGCCTGCGCCGCCGCCGTTCCGCGAGGCGCCTCCCCGGCCGCCGTGCCCCCGGAAAGCGGCCTTCGGCCGTACGCTGGCCCCATGCAGACGCCCGAGGAGCGTGCCTACCCGACGCACTGGGAAGCCGACGTGGTGCTGCGCGACGGCGGCACGGCCCGGATTCGGCCGATCACCGCCGCGGACGCGGACCACCTCGTCAGCTTCTACGAGCAGGTGTCGGACGAGTCCAAGTACTACCGTTTCTTCGCGCCCTATCCGCGCCTGTCCGACCGGGACGTCCGCCGGTTCACCCACCACGACTACGTCGATCGGGTCGGCCTCGCCGCGACGGTGGGCGGCGAGTTCATCGCCACCGTCCGCTACGACCGGATCGACGGAACCGGCCGGCCGGCCTCGGCACCGGCCGACCTCGCCGAGGTCGCTTTCCTCGTCCAGGACGCCCACCAGGGCCGCGGTGTCGCCTCCACCCTGCTGGAGCACATCGCGGCCTGCGCCCGCGAACGCGGCGTGCGCCGCTTCAACGCCGAGGTGCTGCCCGCCAACAGCAAGATGATCAAGGTATTCACGGATGCGGGCTACTCGCAGCGGCGCAGCTTCGAGGACGGCTCCGTGCACCTCACGCTCGACCTCGAACCCACCGCCGAGTCGGTCGCCGTGATGCGCGGCCGGGAGCAGCGCGCCGAGGCGCACTCCGTGCAGCGGCTGCTGGCACCCCGGTCGGTTGCCGTCGTCGGTGCCGGCCGCGGGCCCGGCGGCGCGGGCCGCGCGGTACTGGAGACGCTGCGCGCGGCCGGCTACACCGGCCGTGTCCACGCCGTCAACCACCACCTGCCACCGGAGGCGACCGCGCTGGACGGGGTGCCCGGGGTGCCCGCCCACCGCAGGCTGAGCGACATCCCGGAGCCGGTGGACCTCGTGGTGCTGGCCGTGCCCTCCGACCAGGTCGACTCGGTGGTCACCGAGTGCGGTGAGCACGGGGTGCAGGGGATGGTGGTCCTCTCCGCCGACTTCGACCGCGCCGCACAGCGCGATCTCGTGCGCCGGGCCCGCTCGTACGGCATGCGGATCATCGGTCCGAACGCTTTCGGGCTGATCAACACCGCCCCCGGGGTCCGGCTCAACGCGACCCTGGCCCCGCAGACACCGCGCCGCGGGCGGATCGGGCTGTTCACCCAGTCCGGCGCCATCGGCATCGCCCTGCTCGGCGGGCTGCACCGGCGGGGCGCCGGGCTGTCGTCCTTCGTCTCCGCGGGCAACCGCGCCGACGTGTCCGGCAACGACGTCCTCCAGTACTGGGACGACGACGAGGACACCGACGTCGCGCTGATGTACCTGGAGTCGATCGGCAATCCGCGGAAGTTCACCCGGCTCGTCAAGCGCACCGCCGTCCGCAAGCCGGTGGTGGTCGTGAAGGGGGCGCGGCACAGCGGCAGCGCCCCGCCCCCGGGCCACGCGGTCCCGGTGGGCCGCACGCCGGACGCCACCGTCGCGGCCCTGCTGCGGCAGGCCGGGGTGCTGCTGGTGGACACCGTCACCGAACTGGTCGACACCGGGCTCCAGCTTGCCTTCCAACCGCTGCCGGCCGGCCCGCGGATCGGCATCCTCGGCAACGCCGAGTCGCTCGGGCTGCTCAGCTACGACGCCTGCCTGTCCCAGGGGCTGCGGCCGCTCCCGGTGACCGACCTGACCTCCTCCGCGACCGCCGAGGACTACCACCGGGCCCTCGCGGCGGCGCTGGACGACCCGGGCACCGACGCGGTCGTCGTGACCGTCATCCCCTCGGTGGACGACGGCAGCGGCACCGCGGGGGAGCGGGCCGCCCGGCTGGGGGAATCCCTGCGTTCCGCCGCGGAAGGCACCGGCAAGCCGATCGCCGTCGCCCACCTGGAGGTCGAGGGGCTCGACGCCGCACTCAGCGAACGCCGCATCCCCGCCTGCCCGGCGCCGGAACGTGCGGTCCGGGCGCTGGCCGAGGCCGTCCGCTACGCGCAGTGGCGCGCCGACGCGCTGGAGCCGTCCGGCGTCCCCGACCACGAGGTCGCGGAGGGTCCCGCGGCGAAACTGCTCGAAACCGCCCTGCGCGCCCACTGCCCACCGCCGTCCCCGGCCTCCGGACGCGGCGACGCACCGCCGCCGGCCCGCAGCATCCCGCTCTCCGCCGCGGACACCGGGGCGCTGCTCGGCCACTACGGCATCGCCCTGCACCCCGCCCCGCCCGCGCCCGACGCCGACACGGCGGTGCGCGCTGCGGACCTGCTGGGCTACCCGGTCGCGCTGAAGACCACCGCCCCGCACCTGCGGCACCGCGCCGACCTCGGAGGCGTCCGGCTGGACCTCGCGGGCCCCGCGGAGCTGCGGCGCGGCTACGCCGAGTTCGCCGCCGCCCTGGGAAGCCCCGAGGAGCTCCGCCCGGTCGTGCAGGCGATGGCCCCGCGCGGGGTGGACACCGTGGTGCGGGCGAGCGTCGACCCGCTCATCGGACCGGTGCTCTCCTTCGGACTGGCCGGACCGCCTTCCGAACTTCTCGGCGACCTCTCCCACCGGCTGATCCCGCTGACCGACCGGGAGGCGGCGGGCCTGGTCCGGGGCATCCGGAGCGCGCCGATGCTGTTCGGCTGGCGCGGGTCCCGCCCGGTGGACACCGCGGCGCTGGAGGACCTGCTGTTGCGGGTGTCCTTCCTGCTGGACGACCACCCCGAGGTGGTCGCGGTGGAACTGGAGCCGGTCGTGGTGGCGGCGCACGGACTGGCGGTGCTGGGCGCCGCCGTCCGGCTCGCGCCGCCGCCGGTCAGCACGGACCTGGGGCCGCGCCGCCTGCCCGCGTACTGAGGGGCACCGACCACCGTAGGATGGCCGCATGGCGAAGACCGGAACCACGACGCAGGGGCTGCGTTCGGCGATCGAGCGCAGCGGCTACTACCCGGCCCTGGTGGCCGAGGCGGTGGAGGCCGCCGTCGGCGGCGAACCGGTCGCGTCCTACGTCGTCCACCAGGAGACGACGTTCGACGCCAACGAGGTCCGCCGCCATGTGACCGTGCTAGTGCTCACCGGCACCCGGTTCATCGTCAGTCATACCGACGAGCAGGCCGCCGACGGCACCTCGCCGGTCCCCTCCGCGACCACCTCCACGGAGTCGGTCAAGCTGGAGCGCATCTCCTCGGTGGTGCTCAGCCGGGTGGTGGCCAATCCGGAGTCGTACACTCCCGGCACGCTGCCGCGCGAGGTGGTGCTGACCATCGGCTGGGGAGCGGTGAGCCGCATCGACCTGGAGCCGGCCAACTGCGGCGATCCCGACTGCGAGGCGGACCACGGGTACACGGGTTCCACCACGGCCGACGACCTCTCGCTGCGGGTCAGCGAGGCGGGAGACGGTCCCGACACCGTGCGCCAGGCGCTCGCCTTCGCGCAGGCGCTTTCGGAGGCCACGGTGACCTCCCGCTGATGGCACAGCCCACGTCCTCCGGACCGCTCGTACCCGAACCGGAGCCGCTCGACCCGCGCGGTGCCCCGCTGCCCAGGTACGACGACGCCTCTCTGGCCGACCTGCTGCCCTCGATCGCCGCCGGCCAGGGTGTGCCCGGCCTGGCCTCCAAGCTGGCGTTGGAGCCCGCCGACCGGGCCTGCGTGTTCCTGGTCGACGGGATGGGCTGGCAGGCCCTGGGGGAGCACCCCGAGCTCGCCCCCTTCCTGACTTCGTTGCTGCCCACCTCGGCGAACGGCAGCGGTACCCCGCTCACCTGCGGTTTCCCCTCCACCACGGCCACCTCGCTGGCCTCGGTGGGCACCGGGCTGCCGCCGGCCTCCCACGGGCTTCCGGGGTACGCCGTGCTCGACCCGGCCACCGGAGAGCTGATGAACCAGCTCCGCTGGCAGCCCTGGACCGACCCGCACGTGTGGCAGCCCTATCCCACGGTCTTCCAGCGGGCGCACGCGGCGGGAGTGCAGAGCTGCCAGGTATCCGCCCCGCACTTCGAGCACACCCCGCTCACCCGGATCGCCCTCTCCGGCGGCACGTTCTTCGGCCGGCTCACCGGTGAGGACCGGATGGACCTGGCCGCCGAGCGGCTGGGCGCCACCGACCGGAGTCTGGTCTACACCTACTACGCGGACCTGGACGGCAACGGGCACCGGCATGGCGTCGACTCCGACGAGTGGCGCGGCCAACTGATCGAGGTGGACCGGCTCGCCCAGCGCCTGGCGGAGCAACTGCCTCCGCGCTCGGTGCTGTACGTGACCGCCGATCACGGCATGGTGGACGTGCCGCCGGACGAGGAGTCGCGGTTCGACTTCGACGAGGACTGGGAGTTGGGGGCCGGTGTCGCGGTGCTCGGTGGTGAGGGCCGCGCCCGGCATCTGTACGCCGTGCCGGGTGCGGCCGGCGACGTGCACGCCGTGTGGCGCGAGGTGCTGGCCGACCACGCCTGGGTCGCCACCCGGGAGGAGGCCGTCGAGCTGGGCTGGTTCGGCCCGCCCGGCGCCGCGGTCGACCAGCGCGTACAGGGCCGGATCGGGGACGTGGTCGTCGCGATGACCGGCCGCTCCGCCGTGGTGGCCTCCAGGACGGAGCCCAAGGAGTCCCGCCTGATCGGGATGCACGGCTCGATGACGCCGGCCGAACAGTTGGTTCCGCTGCTCGAAGTGCGAAGCTGACGGCGGCTCTGCCAGACTGCCGACACCATCCGCCCACCGCGGGGACCGCCCGCGTACCGCCGAGACCGAGAGGCCGCACTTCCGCATGTCCGAGTTGGTCTTCTACTCAGGAACGATGGACTGCGGAAAGAGCACTTTGGCACTCCAGATCGGGCACAACCGGTCCGCCCGAGGGCTTCAGGGGGTCATGTTCACGCGGGACGACCGGGAGGGCGAGGGGAAGCTGTCCTCCCGGTTGGGCCTGGTCACGGACGCGGTCGAGGCCACCGAGGGGATGGATGTGTACGGGTATCTGGTCGATCAGCTGTCCAGGGGTGGCAAGGTCGACTACGTGATCGTCGACGAGGCGCAGTTCCTCGCGGCGGAGCAGATCGACCAGTTGGCGCGGGTCGTCGACGATCTCGGGCTCGACGTCTTCGCCTTCGGTATCACCACCGACTTCCGCACGAAGTTGTTTCCCGGCTCGCAGCGGTTGATCGAGCTGGCCGACCGCGTCGAGGCTCTCCAGGTCGAGGCTCTGTGTTGGTGCGGCGTCCGGGCGACGCACAACGCCCGTACCGTGGGTGGGGAGATGGTGGTCGAGGGTGCCCAGGTCGTCGTGGGCGACGTCAACCGTCAGGCGGGGGAGGTCGGCTACGAGGTCCTGTGCCGCCGCCACCATCTGCGCCGGATGACGAGTGCGTCGGCCCGCGCGAGTGCGCTGTCCCCCGATTTCCTGCCGATCCAGTCGACGTGACGGGTTGACCGTCCTCCCCGTCCGCGTGGGAAGCCGTACCCGCGCGGGGTCGAGGACGCGTACTCCTGCCGCCTCGCGAGCTGTTCCCACGACGTCCGGATCAGGCCCGCGCTCCGGCGTCCGCACCGGAGCTCGCCGTCACCCACCGGGGCCAGGCTGAGGGGTGCTCTGGGCACTCGGCCGCCGGGCGGAACCGATCCGCGTGGTCAGGCGGGTTGCCGGAGCGCGTTGACCAGCGCGTGCGTGTCGTCGGCGTGGAAACGGACGGTATGGGCCTCCTCTGCTGTGCCGAGCGGGCGGGTGAAGGGTTCAGCTCCCGGGTCACCGAGGTTTGGCCGCCCACGACCAGATCGAGGACCCCGTCTTCGGGGCGGGCGATCAGGCTGCCTTCTGGACGGCGCCGGTCGACCCGGACCGAGGCGATGGCGTCCGGCGGTACGGCGAGGTCGAAGGAAGCTCCGCGCTTGCCCAACGGCTCTACGACGAGCGGGGGAAGACCGTCCAGCAGATCGCCGACATGTTCAGCGTGCCGCGCTCGACGGTGTACGGGCACCTCGACAAGACCAAGACCGTCCCCCGCCAACCGAAGAAGACCGATGCGACGAAGCCTTGAAAGCTACTGGAGGGTTACTTGTCACTTGGTTCGCTGCTCGTTAACGGCACCCCGACGTACAGCGAGCGCAGTACGTGGGCTTCCAGCAGCAGCACCGCGCCCACCGGCGCCTCGGCGCCCACCGGCGCCTCGGCGCCCAACGGCGCCCATTCGGGTGGTCGGACTCCGGCCACCAGTCAGGTCGCCAGGGCCAGCTCCCCGGTAGCCCGGCGGTCACCGCGACCCGCGCCGCCCGTACGTTCCTCGGCCGACCGCTCACCCCCGGCCCCTTTCCGTGAACGCCTCCAGAAGCCGGCCCACGGCCTGCGCCTGCGCGGTGGTGTACTCGGCGAGCAACGCTTCCTTGAATCCGGTCACGACCACTCCGTCCCCCGGACACCCGCGAGCAACTCCGCGGGGATGGCTGCCGACAGGTCGGCTGCCAGGGGTGCGATCCGCGGATCGTCGGCGGGGGCTTCGGCGAGGGCGTCGAGGCGCTCGTACAGTTCGACAGCCGCGGGATCAGCGATCAGTGTTTCGGGCAGCGCGAAGATCCTCTGGCCACCCGTGTGGCCGGTGTCCACCGGCGTGAGGTGCTCACGATCCTTGCCCGCGCTCGGGGCATCTGTTCGGGGAGCCTGCACCAGCAGCGCGGCGAGGGCGGGTGAGACAGGCCCGGTCGTCCCGGGCGGCTCGGCGAGCCGGGTGCTGAGCCGGCGACGGCGCTCCCGGACGCCGGCCTCCTGGCGGGCCAGGTCGGCATCCAGTTCCTCCAGCACCTCGGCCAGGTCGCGCCCGGCATCACCCCGCCGAGGTGCCCGCGGCAGCTGGACTCGCATCGAATCCCTGGAGGCGCCGCCGTGGACCGGCTACCGGCTCGACTCACCCCAGGTCCGGCGGCATAGCAGAGGGCCCGGGTGGCGGGCCCTCGTACACGGCGGCCGCTACCGGCTGGCGCACGTCACGTAGACGTCCGCGGTGAGCGGCTCGTAGAAGCTGCCCGCCTGGGCCCACCAGCCGTCACTGCGGGCGCCCTCACTCTTGAAGCCGGGCTTCGAGGAGATCAGCGCGGCCTCGCGCCCGCTCGCTGCGGCACCGCCGCCTACGACCTGCCGACCGTCCGGGCACACGAGGAACCCTCCGGCCGGGCTGTTCGAGGTCGCCCTGCCCGTCGACCAGGTCACGTCGGTGATCGGGTCGGCGCACATCGCGGAGGCGACGACGCCGACCGGGCTGTGGACGGACTTCGTGCCGGCCACCACCCACTGGGTGGGCTGCTTGGCCGAGTTGAAGGCCGCAGGGTACGACTTGGTGAGAGTGCTCCTGTCGCCCTGGATCTCACCGCCCCCGCCGAGCGCGACCTTGCCCGCCGGGCAGGACACCGTGACCGGCTGGTCCACCGGCACCTGGCTCAGGGGCGCCTGAACGACCTCGTAGCCGCTGGGCTTCCAGGCGCAGATCGCCCAGATCGTCACTGTGCTGGGCTGCCCTGAGAAGTTCCGGGCATTGGCGACCCACAGTGATGTGTCCCGGTAGGGCTCCACGAAGCTCCCGACCAGGGCGACGGAATCGTACACGGAGTCCGGGGCCGTCGCTTCCGCGCCACCGCTGATGGCGACCTTCCCGTCCGGGCAGAAGATCTTCACCTGCTCAGAGTCGGCGACGGTCCGTGTGGTCTTCACGGTTTCGACGCCCTTCAGCGGTGGAGCCGAGGGCGGGCCCGGAGCGCTGGGTACGGAGAAGGCCGGCCCGGTGGCCGACATGGCGAGCCCGAGCGCGGTCGTGAAGACAGCGAGCCGGGATGTGAACCGGAAAAGGGGATGCTGCCGAGACTGCATGGAAACCCGATCTCTGAGAGCGCGACGGTGTCGCGTAGGGTGATCAGGTTAAAGCGTTGGGTGACGGATCTCCAGTCGGTCTCATCAGATCGAGTGAGCACAATTGGCTTCGGTCCGCGCCCCTGGAGAATGGGGCAGGCCCCCGCCGTGCTTGCGACGGCGAGCGAGCACCAGCGGTCCGGGGGCGGCATGCACGCGGCGGCCTTACTTGAGCGGCACGGCAAGCCGTGAGGACACGACCGAACCGCGCCAGCGCCTTCCGGGGGCGCAGCGATTCCGGGGTCCAGGGAGTCGCGGGTCGGGGGCGGCCGGCGACATCGGAGGCGTAGGCGTTGCCCCGCCCGCCGGTGTGCTTCCAGGAGGCGGCGGTGTTCTGAGTGGGCGGAACCGGCCCGGCTCCGGCGCCTTCGGATTGCGGTACCAGTCGTCGAGATCCAGCTTCGACGTCTCCGTGCATCGCAGCCCCAGCCGTACATGACCGTGAACACGGTGGCATCCCGGTACGCGGCGAGCGCACCCGTGCGGCCGAGTCCGGCAGCGCGGTCTACCTGATCGTCGGCGTAGTCGAGGAGGAGCTGGATCTCCTCGCGGTCATCGGCCGGCGGCCCGCCCTGCCCCCGCAGCCGACGAGGTGTGCGTCTGAGCCGAGCCGGTTCTGTCCATGGCACGCAGGTCGATGGCGATCGGGTGGCACTCGCTCACCAGACGGGACGCCACATCCGCCCGGGCGGTGGTGTGTCCGCCGCCGTGGACGAGCAGTACCCCTCACCGCGGCCGCCGGAATCCACATCAGGAAGGGTCCCGCCCACGACGGGGAGTTCGATCTCCGTTCCGATCACCACGGAGTCCTGACCACAATCGGCGTCTTCGCCTTCGGCGTCACCACCGACTTCCGCGCACCCGGCTCTTCCCGGGGTCGCAGCCTCCGACCCCGTCCGCGGGGCCGCCCCCGAGTGCCGCTCGCCCCGGCCGCCCCCGCCGGCGCGCGGTCCGGCGAGGTGGCGGGGAGTCGGCTCAGGGGGTGCGGAGCGGGCGGTCGACGGCGTCCCGGGGGTCGTCGAGCCGAATGATCGCGAACGGCGCGCCCTCCGGGTCCGTGACCTGCGCCAACCGGCCGTACGGCGAGTTGCGCGGCTCGCGCAGGACCGCGCCGCCCAACTGCCGCACTCGTGCGGCAGCGGCGTCGGTGTCGGCCACCGCGAAGTACGTCGTCCAGTGCGGACCGCGGTCGCGGGGCAGGGCGTCGCCGACGCCGCGGATGCCGCCCACCGGCCGACCGTCGAGCTCCAGCGTCAGGTAGTTGCCGCCGGACGTCTCGACCGGCACGATCTTGTAGTCGAAGACGCTGCGGTAGAACCGGGCGGCTGCGGCGGCGTCCCGGGTGACCAGCTCGTCCCACACCGGCGTGCCGAGGCGGCCGTCCGGTGCCGCGCCCAGCGGTGCGATGGCCTGCCAGACGCCGAAGGCGGCGCCGCTGGGGTCGGAGGCGATCGCCATCCGGCCGGTGTGCTCGGAGTCCAGCGGTCCGACGCCGACGGTGCCGCCGCGCTCCCTGATCACCGCGCAGGTGCGGTCGGCGTCGTCGGTGGCCAGGTACGGCAGCCAGGTCACGGGCAGGGAGAGGCCGTGGTGGACCTCACCGAGGCCCGCGATCTCCAGGTCGCCGAAGCGCGCCCGCACGTACAGTCCGACCGGCTGGGCCGCCTCGCGGAACTCCCAGCCGAACAGCTCCCCGTAGAACTTCTGCCCGACGGTGAGGTCGTGCACCAAGAGGCTCGCCCAGCAGGGCGTCCCCGGCTTGTGCCGAGTCGTTGCCTCGGTCATGTTCGTTGTCTCCTCGGGCATTCATCGGTGTGGTCGTGGGAATGCTCGGAGATGCGCTGGGTGTCGATGCTCGCACTCTCCGAGAGTTCCTGTCCCCGGCCTGCCCAAGTTTCATGCAGCAGGTCAGAGGATTGAAGGGTTTCGGCGGCATTGTCGTTTTGCGCCGCGAATCTCCTGCTCCCTCCCGGATTCGCTGTCCCGCGGTGCCGGTGCGCTGCGGGAGAATGCCCGCATGACACCCCTCATCACCGCCTCCCGACTCCTGGCCGAATCGGCCGACCGCGCCTCGGCGCCCGTACTCCTCGACGTCCGCTGGCAGCCCCCGGGTACCGCCGACCGTCCCGCCTACCTCTCCGGCCACCTGCCGGACGCGGTGTTCGTCGATCTCGACGCGGAGTTGGCGGCCCCGCCCGGACCCGGGGGGCGGCACCCGCTGCCGGAGCCGGAGGTCTTCGGCGCGGCGATGCGCCGGGCCGGGGTGAGCGGGGTGCGGCCGGTGGTGGTGTACGACGCGGGGCAGGGCTGGGCCGCCGCCCGCGCCTGGTGGCTGCTGCGGTGGGCGGGGCACCGGGACGTACGGGTGCTGGACGGCGGACTGGCCGCCTGGAGCGGGCCGCTGAGCACGGAGGTGCCGGAGCCGGAGCCCGGCGGCTTCGTCCCGCGTCCGGGCCCCGGCGCCGTACTGGACGCTGACGGCGCTGCCGCGCTGGCCCGCCGGGCGACCCTGCTGGACGCCCGGGCCGGGGAGCGGTACCGGGGTGAGTCGGAGCCGCTCGATCCGGCCGCCGGGCACATCCCGGGCGCGGTGAACGCGCCGACCACCGAGAACGTACAGCCGGACGGGACCTTCCGCCCGGCGGCGGAACTCGCGGAGCGGTTCCGTGCACTCGGAGCCGCGCCCGGCGCCGAGGTGGGCGTGTACTGCGGCTCGGGTGTCTCCGCGGCGCACGAGGTGCTGGCCCTGGCGCTTGCGGGAGTCGACGCCTCGCTCTACGTCGGCTCCTGGTCGGAGTGGAGTCACGACGGGGAACGGCCGGTGGCCACCGGGGCGCAGCCCGGCTGAGCCCCGGCGGCCCGCAGCGGGCGCGGCCCGGCGCCGATGCGGTGCCGATGCGGTGCCGACCCGCTCCCGCGGACGGGCGGGGTGGGTGGTCAGTCCTTCTTCCGGCGGGTGCCGAACACGATCTCGTCCCAGCTCGGCACCGCGGCCCGCCTGTTGGGCCGTACGCCGTCCGCCTCCGCCTGGCGGTCGGTGTTCCCGGTCAACCGGTCGCGGTGACCGCCCACCGAGCGGGGCATCAGGATGTCCGCGTACGCCGAGCCCGCGCCTGCCGCGGTCGCCGGCGGATCGACCTCCTCGGCCTCCTCCACCTCGGCGGTCGCCTCGGATGTCTCCTCCTCGACCTCCACGGCGGGGGGTTCGGGCACCACCATGTCGCCGCGGAAGTTGGGCACCGCCTCCAGCAGGCTCGTCAGCGAGTCGCGCTCCTCGTCCGGGGCCCGCCCGGGGAGTTCGGCACGGGCGCCCGGCTCGGCCCCCTCGCCGTCCCGGTCGCGGGGCAGCCGGGCGATCCGGGGGACGAACGGGAAACTGGGCTCCGGGCTGTCGTCGGTCTCGCCGATCAGCGCCCGTGCCTCGTCGTCGACCGCCTGTACCTGCCGTCGCGGTGGGTCGAAGGTCCAGCTCGCCGCGTGGGCCTCGCCCGCGACCAGGTAGACGAGCAGCACCTCCCAGGTGCCGTCGTCCCGTCGCCAGGAGTCCCACTGAACGGTGTCCTTGTCCGCTCCGCGCATCAGCAGGCGCTCGGCGACCGCGTCGCCGAGCTGCGGGCCGGTGCTCTCGCCGGGGCGGCGCACCGGTGTCTTCCGGGCGCGCTCGGCCATGAAGGCGCGCTCGGCGAGGACCGGGCCCTCGAACCGCCGCACCCGGTCGACCGGGATGCCGGCGTGCTGGGCGACCTCTTCGGCGGTGGCCCCGGACCTTATCCGGGCCTGGATGTCGCGGGGGCGGAGGTGGCTCTCCACCTCGATCTCGATCTGACCCAGCCGCGCGCGGTCGTTGCGGACCGCCGCACGCAGGCGCTCGTCGATGGGCAGCGTGTACTCGGTGCTGTCGGCAGCCTTGAGCACCAGCCGGGTGCCGTCGTTGCTGACCGCCACGACGCGCAATTCGGGCATGGTTACCTCCCGGGTGGTGCCTGCCGACGTCACGTGCGTCGCTGCTCCCGTTGGACGAGTGTGGCCTGCCCGGGTGCAGCTTGCCACAACCTTGCCGACTTCCAACCGCGTGTCGGGCCTGCGTCCCGATGCGCCGCTGTGGCACGGTTACCGGTTGGCCACTCAGAGTGACGGGCGTGATCACTCCGTGCTACACGGGCCGGGCGGGACCGAGGCCAGGGTTCGTCACACTACTCCATTAGGGCCACCCGGGTGGGGCGCCGCGCCACTGAACTTCCTGGCTTCCTCGGCAGTCGAGAGGCACGTGCGTTCGGTCGGCCCCCGCGTGGCGCGGCCCCGGGGGTCCGGAAGTGGGGATCTTCACAGAAGCGGCGGAACCGGAACTATCGTCCCCTCTCGTCGGTCCCACCAGGCGATGCACGGTCCAGGTTGTGCGAGCCGAGGCGGAGATGGACAGGAACCAGCAGACCCCGAAAGCGGAGGAGTCGGCGGAGACGAAGAAGATCGACGTCACCGTCCCACAGGTCGCGGCGAGTGCCGTCGCGGCGGTGATCGCCGCCCTGATCGCGGGGCGCCTCGGCGTGTACGGCACCTTCATCGGCGCCGGGCTGATCAGCGTGGTCGCCACCACCGGCGGTCCCGTTCTCCAGCACTTCTTCCACCGGACGGGCAGCCAGGTCCGCACCGCCGCGGCGCAGGCCAGGACCCGCGCCCCCGGTTCGCCGCGCGTCCTCCGGCCGGGCGGCGCCCGCGGATTCGGCAGCGTCCCGGCGGCACCACCCTCCGCGGGCGGAGGCCGTACCGGGGCGCTGTCTCCGCAGCCCGGCTCCGACGTAGACGACTTCGGCGCGCCGAGCACCCACGGCAGCCGGCGCGGCCGGGTGCTCCGGTTGGCGTTCCCCGCCGCTCTGGTGTTCGCGATCGCCATCGGCGGGATCACTCTCTACGAGGCCGCGTCCGGCACCAATGTCTCCGGTGGCAAGGACGGCACCACCTCCCTCAGCGACATCGTGGGTCCGCAGCAGGACGGGGGTGGCGGTACGGAGCAGGGCCCGGACGGGCAGCCGGGAGAACCCGGTGACGACGGCACCGGCGGCGGTACCGAAGGGCCGTCGGCCCCCTCGGAGCCGGCTCCGGACAGCACCGGGCCCGGGACCGGCTCCGAGGGCACCGGGAACGAGGGGGACCGGGAACCGGACGCCGGGACGACCCCCGATCCCTCCGTCCCACCGGGGACGCCGTCAGTGCCGTCCGAGGGCGAGCCGGACGGCACCGGTCACGGCGGCGAGGCCACCGGGGACGATGGAAGCAACCCGGACGGGGGACAGGAGGCCCCTCTCCCTGACACCGGCGAGTGAACGCCGGCGCCGCCCGGGGGCGCCGGGGGTCGGCGAGGGGGCGTCCGGGCCTTCGTCAGGGGCCCAGCACCTGGCGCAGATAGGCGTTGCCGAACAGCCTGCCGGGGTCCAGCCGGTCGCGCAGCGCGGTGAACTCGCCGAACCGGGGATGGACCCGCGCCAGCTGCTCCGCGTCCCGGCTGTGCAGCTTTCCCCAGTGCGGGCGCCCCTCGTGGGCCGTCATGATCCGTTCCGCCGCGGTGAAGTAGGCCTCGTGCGGGCTGCCGCGGTAGACGTGCAGCGCCAGGTAGACGGACTCCCGGCCGCTGGCCGTGGACAGCGTCACGTCGTCGGCGGGAGCGGTGCGCACCTCGACCGGGAAGCCGATGCGCAGGTCGGAGCGCTCCACCATTGACCGCAGCTCACCCAGTGCGTCCACGGCCGCCGCCCTGGGCAGCGCGTATTCCATCTCCACGAAGCGCACCCGGCGTGGGCTGGTGAACACCCGGTAGGGGATGTCGGTGTACGTGCGCCCGGACAGCGCGCGGCTGGAGACCCGGGCGAGCGAGGGCACCACCGCCGGCACCGCCCGGCCCAGCGAGCAGGCCGCCCGGAAGGCGCCGTTGGAGAGCAGTTCGTCGTCCACCCAGCCGCGAACCCGGGGGAGCGGACGGGCCGGGCCGGCCGCCCGGTTGTTGCGCTTGGTGTTGCACCTGCCGGTGTGCGGGAACCAGTAGAACTCGAAGTGCTCGTTCTCGGTGGCCAGTTCCTCGAAGCGGGCGGTGACCTCGTCCAGCCGCATCGGTTCCTCCCTGGCGTGCAGCAGGAAGAGCGGCTCGACCGCGAAGGTCAGCTCGGTGACGACGCCCAGCGCACCGAGGCCGAGCCGGGCCGCGGCGAAGACCTCCGCGTTCTCGGTGGCCGAGCAGCGCAGCACCGACCCGTCCGCCGTCACCATCTCCAGCGCCGTGATCTGGGCCGACAGCGAGGCCGACTCCCGCCCGGTGCCGTGCGTCCCGGTGCTCGTGGCACCGGCGGCCGTCTGCTCCATGATGTCGCCCATGTTGGTGAGCGAGAGACCCTCGCCCGCCAGCACCTCGTTGAGCTGCTCCATCGAAGTCCCCGCGGCGACCGTCACGGTGCCGGCCGCCCGGTCGATGTCCCGGACCCCGCACAGCCGTTCCGGGCGGATCAGCACGCCACCGGTGGTGGCCACGCCGGTGAAGGAGTGACCGGTGCCGACCGCCTTCACCGGCAGTCCGTCCTCGGCGGCCCGGCGGACGACCTCCGCGAGCGCCTCGGTGGTCGACGGCGCCACGGTGCGCAGGGGACGGGAGGTGGCCGTGCCGGCCCAGTTGTGCCAGGTCCCCGCCGAACGGGTGCTGCGCGTCCGGATCCCGACCATCCGATTCCCTTCCTGTCGCCGGGGAGCCGGCGAGCCGTCGGCGGGCACCGCCGGGCCCCCGTGGCCCCGCTGCCGGGCGGGGCGCGCGGGGTTCCCGACCGGTGGAGGGGGATCATACTCACGGCCGCCCCGCTGCGCAGGGGGACGCGGAGGACTTCGAGCGGAGCGCCGGGCGGGTCGCCGGCCGACACGGGTGGGGCGTCGGCGGCGGGAGCGGCACCGGGTGGCAGGATCGAAGGCATGGCCGACGAGCGACCCCACCCATACGACGCCCTGCTGCTCCTCTCCTTCGGCGGTCCCGAGGGACCGGACGACGTGGTGCCCTTCCTGGAGAACGTCACCCGGGGACGCGGAATCCCGCGGGAGCGGCTGGAGGAGGTGGGGCAGCACTACTACCTCTTCGGCGGCGTCTCCCCGATCAACGCCCAGAACCGCGAACTGCTCGGCGCCCTGCGCAAGGACTTCGCCGAGCACGGACTGGACCTGCCGGTCTACTGGGGCAACCGCAACTGGGCGCCCTACCTGACGGACACGCTGCGTGAGATGGTCCGCGACGGCCGGCGCCGCATCCTCGTCCTGGCCACCAGCGCGTACGCGTCCTACTCGGGCTGCCGCCAGTACCGGGAGAACCTCGCGGATGCCCTGAGTACGCTGGAGGGCGAGTTGCCCGAGGGCGGCGAACTGCCCCGGGTGGACAAGCTGCGGCACTACTTCAACCACCCGGGGTTCCTGGAACCGGTCGCCGACGGCGTGGTCAGGTCGCTCGACGCGCTGCCGGCCGAGGTGCGGTCCGCCGCCCAACTGGTCTTCACCACGCACTCCATCCCCACCGCCGCGGCCGACACCGCGGGTCCGTTGGACGTGCACGGCGAGGGTGGCGCCTACGTGGCGCAGCACCTGGAGGCGGCCGGCCTCGTAGCGGAGGCGGTCCGGGAGCGAACGGGTACGGAGCGGGAGTGGCGGCTGGTGTACCAGTCGCGCAGCGGCTCCCCGCACACCCCGTGGCTGGGGCCGGACATCTGCGACCACCTGCGGACGCTGCCGGACGCGGGGGTCCCGGCAGCCGTGATGATCCCGGTCGGCTTCGTGTCGGACCACATGGAGGTCCTCTTCGACCTCGACACCGAGGCGGTGGCCGCGGCTGCGGAGATCGGCCTCCCGGTCGTCCGGTCCGCGACGGTGGGTGCGGACCCCCGGTTCGCCGCCGCCGTGCGCGACCTGGTCCTGGAGCGTGCGGCGGCCGAGCGCGGCGCGAACCCCCGGCGCTGCGCCCTGGGCGGGCTCGGCCCCTCCCACGACCTCTGCCCGATCGGCTGCTGTCCCGCCCGGGCGCCCCGGCCCGCCGCGGCGGGCGCCGACAGCCCCTACCTGTGATCCGGAAGGACCCTTCGTGTCCGACGAACCGCTCCTGACCGAACTGCTGGACGTCGCCCGGGAGGCCGCGCGACGCGCCGGTGAGCTGCTGCGCGACGGCCGCCCCGCCGACCTGGAGGTCGCGGCGACCAAGACCAGCCCGATCGACGTGGTCACCGAGATGGACGTGGCCGCCGAGAAGCTGATCGTCGGCATCCTCGCCGAGCGCCGTCCCGACGACGGGGTGCTGGGGGAGGAGGGCGCGAGCACCGCGGGCACCAGCGGTGTCCGGTGGATCGTGGACCCGCTGGACGGCACCGTGAACTACCTCTACGGGCTGCCGAACTGGGCCGTGTCCGTGGCCGCCGAACGGGACGGGGAGACGGTCGTGGGCGTGGTCGACTGCCCGCCGCGCGGCGAGGTCCACCAGGCGGTGCGGGGCGGCGGCGCGCTGCGCAACGGGGAGCCGATCCGGTGCCGGCCCTCCCCGCCGCTCGACCAGGCCCTGATCGGCACCGGCTTCAGCTACGTCCGCAGCCGCCGCGCCGTCCAGGCGGAGCTGGCCGCCCGGCTGCTCCCGCAGGTGCGGGACATCCGGCGGTTCGGGGCCGCGGCGCTGGACCTGTGCGACGTGGGCGGTGGGCGGCTGGACGGCTACTACGAGCGCGGCACCCAGCCCTGGGACCATGCGGCCGGCGACCTCATCGCCCGGGAGGCGGGTGCCCGCACCGGTGGCCGCCCGGGCGAGCCGGTGGGGCCAGACCTGGTCGTCGCCGCCTCCCCGGGGGTCTTCGAGGTCCTGCAGCCGATGCTGGACGCGTATGGCGCCTGGCACGACTGACCAGCACGGCCGCGCCGGGCGGGGGCAGCGCCACGTGCGGAAGGGCCGGCAGGCGGCCGCGGCGCCTCAGCTCGCGACGCCGACCTCCACGCCGTACTCGGAGGCGAGGCGGTGCAGATCGTCGAGTTCGCCCTGCTCGACCTCCACGAGGAAGTCGTCGCCGGACTCGCGGGCATGGTGCAGATCGTTCTCCGTGCTCTCTATGCGCTGCAGAAGGCCTGCGGTGAACGCGTCCATGGGGCGCCCCCTCGTCTCGGTTCGGCGGCACGGGGGTGTGCCGGGAGGGATCGATCACGGCGTGGCCCCTGGTGTCGGTCGGCAGCGCAGTCGGCATGCCGCCTTGCAGGGCGTGATCGCGGGTGTTCCGGTGTTCTCCCCGCACCGTTCCTCAGAGAAACCTCAAGCCGGACGAAATTCCGCCCGGGTGCGGGGACCTCGCCCCTTACCGCCGGTTTACCAGCGTTCGGGGCAGGATGGGGGCCACATCCGAGAGTGCTCACAGGAAGGACCGCGCCGTGCGCGTACTCGTCGTCGAGGACGAGCAACTGCTCGCTGACGCCGTGGCCACCGGGCTGCGCCGCGAGGCGATGGCCGTCGACGTCGTCTACGACGGCGCAGCCGCCATGGAGCGGGTCGATCTGAACGACTACGACGTCGTCGTCCTCGACCGGGACCTCCCCCTGGTGCACGGGGACGACGTCTGCCGCAAGGTCATCGAGCTGGGCCTGCCGACCAGGGTGCTGATGCTCACCGCGTCCGGGGACGTCAGCGACCGGGTCGAAGGGCTGGAGATCGGCGCCGACGACTACCTGCCCAAGCCGTTCGCGTTCAGCGAACTGACCGCCCGGGTGCGGGCCCTGGGCCGCCGCACCACGGCCGCGCTGCCCCCGGTGCTGGAACGCGCGGGCATCAGGCTCGATCCCAACCGCCGGGAGGTCTTCCGGGACGGCGAGCGGATCCAGCTCGCCCCGAAGGAGTTCGCGGTGCTGGAGGTCCTGATGCGCAGCGAGGGCACCGTGGTCTCCGCGGAGCAGCTGCTGGAGAAGGCCTGGGACGAGAACACCGACCCGTTCACCAACGTGGTCCGGGTGACCGTGATGACACTGCGCCGCAAGCTGGGCGAACCCGCGGTGATCATGACGGTCCCCGGCTCCGGCTACCGCATCTGAGAACCCCATGACCGCCTCCGCCCCGCCGCCCCACCCCGCCCCGCCCGCGAACCCGCCGGGGACCCCGCCGAAGCCGAGCTGGGACCCGCTGCCGGCGCCGCGCTCCTACCCCTGGCTCCGGCCGACCATCCGGATACGGCTCACGCTGCTCTACGGCGGGATGTTCCTGATCGCCGGCATGGTGCTGCTCACGCTGATCTACCTGCTCGCCGCCGAGGCGCTGGAGAACGGCAACCAGTTGTCCTTCCGGATCACCGGGACGAACATCCAGGTCAGCAGTGCCACCTGCCAGCTGCCCACCACCGGCACCGGGGAGGACCTCAGCGCCGCGCTGAACAGCTGCCTGGAGCTGGAGCGGCGGCTGGCCCTGGACACACTGCTGCAGCGCTCCCTGCTCGCGCTCCTGGGGCTTGCGGTCGCCGCCTTCGCCCTGGGGTACGTGATGGCCGGGCGCGTCCTCTCGCCGCTCGGACGGATCACCCGCACCGCCCGGCAGGTGGCGGGGGCCGACCTGCACCGTCGGATCGAGCTGGACGGCCCGGACGACGAGCTGAAGGAGCTCTCGGACACCTTCGACGACATGCTCGACCGTCTCGACCGGGCGTTCACCGCGCAGCAGCGCTTCGTGGCCAACGCCTCCCACGAGCTGCGCACCCCGCTGGCGATCAACCGCACGCTGCTGGAGGTCCAGCTCTCCGATCCGGAGGCCTCCGTGGAGGTGCAGCAGCTCGGGCGCACCCTGCTGGCGACCAACGAGCGCAGCGAGCAGCTGGTGGAGGGGCTGCTGCTGCTCGCCCGCAGCGAGAACGAGATCGTGGACCGCAAGCCGGTCGACCTCGCGGAGGTGGCGGGTCAGGCCGTCGAGCAGTCCCGGGCGGAGGCCGGTAGCCGCGGGGTCCGGCTGCGCGGTGTGCGGCAACCGGTGTATGTACAGGGCAACGGGGTACTGCTGGAACGGATCGCGCTCAACCTGGTCCAGAACGCGGTGCGCTACAACGTGCGGGAGGGCGGCTGGGTGTCGGTCGGCACGGAGGCGGTACCGGGAGGCGCCGTCCTCACGGTCGAGAACACCGGGCCGCAGGTTCCCGCGTACGAGGTGGACAACCTCTTCGAGCCGTTCCGCCGGCTGCGCACCGAGCGCACCGGGAGCGACAAGGGGGTCGGACTGGGGCTGTCCATCGTGCGCTCGGTGACCAGGGCGCACGGCGGGGCGATCGTCGCCGAGCCCCGGGAGGACGGAGGTCTCGTGATCCGGGTCAGGCTGCCGGTCTGAAACCGGCATGCGCCGGGCCCCCACTCGTGGGACAGTGCGTCCTGCCGATCAAGAGGTAAGAAATGTACGCAATGTGCGAAATCCCGCCGGTGCGTCCGCCGCCGTGCCGGGTTGTGATCGATCGCACAACCGATTTTTGGCCCTTTACCCTGCGTGACTGCACAGTTCGGGAAAAGTGCCCGAAATCGCAGGTTTCCGCAGGTGGGGATTGTCAAATCCCCACCAGGTGGCGGCCTCGGCCTGCTGGTTCGAGGAGGAAACGGCCTGTTCGGCACCTCACCCGATCACCCCGTCCGGGGCCCGGTCGGGTGTCGATTGAGTAACAGGCCTTGATGTGAGGCAAAATCTCCGCCTCGGGTCGGGCACAAAGTCCGACCCCCCGCGCGTTACCTGCGCTGAGACACCACAGACACCCAGAGGGGGAGAGCGACATGGCGACGGATTACGACACTCCACGCAAGACGGATGACGATGCCAACGAGGACAGCATCGAGGAGCTCAAGGCACGCCGGAACGACAAGGCCGCGTCGAACGTCGACGTGGACGAGTTCGAGCAGGCGGAAGGACTGGAGCTGCCCGGTGCGGACCTCTCCAACGAGGAACTGTCCGTCCGGGTGCTGCCCCGGCAGCAGGACGAGTTCACCTGCATGAGCTGCTTCCTGGTGCACCACCGGTCGCAGCTCGCCGAGGAGAAGAACGGCCACCCCATCTGCCGCGACTGCGCGGCCTGAACCGCTGCGCAGCGGAAGCCGCGTATGACGGCCGATGACGCACGTGATGCCGAGCGAGGCGGAGAGGCCTCGCTCGCAAAGCGCCGTGCCCGGGGGCGCGGCGTCCTGCGGCGCCGCCGCGATGCCGAGCCCTCGGTGGGAGACCGGAAACCCGACGACCGAACCGACCAGCGGGTGTTTCTCGGGGCTGTCACCGACAGGTTGATCGACATCGCACCGCGCATTCCGGTACGGGACCTCGCGACTCTGCGCCGGCAGTTCCCGGGGCTGGGCCCCGAGGAGATCGCCGACCGCCTGGTCGCGGCGGCGCTGAAGGGCTCCGCCACGGTCGGCGCCGGCGTCGGCGCCGCCGCCATGCTGCCGGTGCCGCCGGCCATGCCCGCCGAACTCGCCGCCGAGATCGTCGGCGTGGCCACGATCGAGCTGAAGCTCGTGGCCGAACTGCACGAGGTCTACGGCGTGCGGCCGCCCGGGTCCGCGAGCAGTCGCGGCCTGGCCCTCCTCCGCTCCTGGTCCGCCGAGCGCGGCATCGACCCCGCCGTGCCGACCGGGATCACCGCCGCCTTCGGCCTCCGTTCGAGGGAGCTCCACCGGCAGCTGCGGCGCACGGTGTGGAAGCGCACCGTGCGCAATCTGCCCAACCTCACGCCCTTCCTCGTCGGCGCGGCGGCGGGCGCCTGGATGAACCGGCGCGACACCCGGAAGCTGGCCGAGCACATCCGCGCCGACCTGCGCGGGCGGCAGGTCCCCTGGGAGGCGCTGGAGGCGAGTCCTCAACCGGCCCTGCCGGACTCCAGCTCCGCCGCCAGGCGCTTCGGGCGGCGCGACGAGAGGTAGACGTACGGCGTGGGGTCGTCGGGGTCGACGACCTCCACCCGCACCGCGGTCGGCACGTAGCCGCGCAGCACCATGTACGCACGCGGGTCCGCCTTATGGCTGCGCCAGGCACGCGCCTCCTCCGCGTCCAGCGCGGTCGCCCGGCCCAGCGCGCTGAGCGGGATCCGGGCGTCCCCGGCCACGAGCGAATCCGCCACGACCCGGATCCGCACCGACCCGTACGCGCTGACCAGTACCGCTGCGACGGCACAACCGGCGACCAGCCCGGCGAGCATCGGGACCAGGCCGAGCGGGAGAAGCACCAGGCCGGCCGTCACGCCCGCGAGGCCCGCCATCAGCCACCAGGAGCGCGGAGCGGTGAGTCTTTCGTCGTATCCCTGCATGCCGACAAGCTTGGCACGCGGCCCCCGCGCCCTCGCGGCGGCCGCTGCCGGGGGCCGCCCTGCGGCGGTAGGGTCTCCTGACGTGACTGCTGTGAATACCTCGCTGACACCGCCCGAGGGCGCCCGCCCGCCGGTGCGGCACCCCGATGCGCCCGCGCCGGGCGAGCCGATCGGTTCCGACTACGACCAGTGCTTCGGTTGCGGCCGCGCCCAGCCGCACGGGCTGCGGCTGGACCGCGTGGCGGCCGAGGGCGTCGGGCTGACGGCCCGGTTCACCGTCCGCCCCGAGCACCAGGGAGCGCCGGGGCTGGCCCACGGCGGAGTCCTGTCCGCCGCGCTCGACGAGGTCCTCGGCTCGGTGGGCTGGCTGATGCACGTCATCGCGGTGACCGGCCGCCTGGAGACCGACTTCCTGCTGCCGGTGCCGGTCGGCACCGAGCTCCACCTGCACGCCCGGGCCACCGCGGTGCACGGCCGCAAGATCTACAGCACCGCCACCGGCCACCTCGACGGACCGGACGGTCCCGTCGCCGTGCGTGCCCGGGCCCTCTTCGTCGAGGTCAAGGTCGAGCACTTCGTCGCGCACGGCCGCGAGGACGAGCTCCGCGCCGTCATGGACGACCCCGAACGGTTCGCGGAGGGGCGCGTCTTCGAGGCGGGCCCGTGAGCCCCGGCGGTCCGGTGGACGTCCTGATCCGCCGGCTCGACCCGGAGGTGCCGGTGCCCGGGTACGCGCACCCGGGAGACGCCGGGGTCGATCTGCGGACCACCGAGGCGCACGACCTGGCCCCCGGAGCACGTGTCGTGCTGCCCACCGGGATCGCCCTCGCCCTGCCGGACGGCTTCGCCGCGTTCGTGCACCCCCGATCCGGGCTCGCCGCCCGCTTCGGCGTCGCGCTGGTGAATGCCCCCGGTACGGTGGATGCCGGGTACCGTGGAGAGATCAAGGTGATCGTGGTCAACCTCGACCCGCACCGGCACGTTCGGTTCGAACGGTTCGACCGCATCGCCCAACTGGTCGTCCAGCAGATCGAGAAGGTGCGCTTCCACGAAGTGGGGGAGTTGCCCGGATCGGCGCGGGGCGCGGGAGGCCTCGGTTCCACCGGCGGCCACGCCGGCGGGTCCGCTGGGGCCGATGCGGGCAGTACGACTGCACAGGATCATCAATACGCTGCGGTCAGTGCCGACGACGGCACCGACCTGAAGGGACAGTGACGTGTTCGGACGTCGCAAGCGGGACGGGAAGCCGGAAGGCGCCCCGGACGAGAGGAACACCGACGCCGAGGACTCGGCGGAGGGCACCCCGGCCGAGGAGGGCGCCGGGGGCGCGGCGCGGGTGAAACTGCCACCGGCACCCCGCCCCGACGGCCCGTGGGACCTCTCCGAGGTCAGCGAACCGGACAAGGGCCGGGTGGACCTCGGGGGCGTGTTCGTCCCCGGTGTCGAGGGCATGGAACTGCGGGTCGAGGTCGCCGGGGACGCCATCGTCGCCGCGACGGTCGTCCTGCGGGACAGCGCCATCCAGCTCCAGGCGTTCGCCGCTCCCCGGCGCGAGGGGCTGTGGGACGAGGTGCGCGAGGAGATCGCCTCCGGCATCACTCAGCAGGGCGGCGTCATCGACGAGGTCGAGGGTCCGCTGGGCTGGGAGCTTCGGGCCCAGGTCCCCGTCCAGCTCCCGGACGGCAAGAACGGCGTCCAGGTGGTCCGCTTCATCGGCGTCGACGGACCGCGCTGGTTCCTGCGCGGGGTCATCTCCGGCCAGGGCGCGGTGCAGCCGCAGGCCGCCGGACTGCTGGAGCAGATCTTCAAGGACGCGGTCGTCGTCCGCGGGGACGCGCCGATGGCGCCCCGGGACCCGATCGTCCTGAAGCTGCCCAACGACGCCCAGATGGTGCCCGACGGCGTCCAGCAGGACGACGCCGAGACGGGCTCCCGGTTCGCCGGCGGCATCGACAAGCTCCAGCGCGGCCCGGAGACCACCGAGGTGCGCTGACGGCACGCCCGGCCTCCTGCCGCGCCCCGGCGCCCACGGGCCGGACCCCGCTCGGGGCCCGGCCCGCGCGGGGGCCGGGCGGAGCGCGAGGACGGCGTCAAGGCGCGCCCGGGGCGCGTGAGGAACGCGTCAAGGCGGCGGGCGGCCCCGCCGCACCGGTGTTGACTCGGGACCGCGGCCGGGACGGCCGCCGAGCCCTGTCCCGCACCGGAGGTCCCTCGCCGATGGCCGATGTCGCCCTGGTCGCCCTCGCGGTGCCCCGCCCTGCTCGTCGCGGCGGTCGTCGCGCATCGCGTGGCACGGCTCCGACCGGGCGAGGGCGGCCGGGCACGCCCCGGCCCGGGGCACCGGACCGCACCACCCCGCTCGTTCTTCCGTGTGGTCAGAATGGACCCATGACACGACGCGGAACGCTGCGGATCTACCTGGGCGCGGCACCCGGCGTGGGCAAGACCTACGCGATGCTCGCCGAGGGGCACCGGCGCAGCGCACGCGGCTCGGACGTGGTGGTCGGCTGTGTCGAGCACCACGACCGCCCGCGGACCGCAGAGCTGCTGAACGGCCTGGAACAGTGCCGGCGGTACGCCGCGGCCCCGGCCGCCCCCGGAGGCGTCCCGGCCGACTCCTTCGACCCCGAGGGGGCCGCCGCTCCCGCCTCGCGCCTCGGCGCCTTCGGCGAGATGGACGTGGCGGCGGTGCTGGCCCGGGCACCGCGGGTCGCACTGGTCGACGAACTGGCCCACACCAACGCCCCCGACTCCCGCAACGCGCAGCGCTGGCAGGACGTCGACGAACTGCTCGCCGCCGGGATCGACGTCGTCTCCACCGTCAACATCCAGCACCTGGAGTCGCTGGGGGACGTCGTCGAGTCCATCACCGGGGTGCGGCAGCGCGAGACCGTGCCCGACGAGGTGGTACGCCGGGCGGACCAGATCGAACTCGTCGACATGACCCCGCAGGCGCTGCGCCGCCGGATGGCACACGGCAACGTCTACAGCCCGGACCGGGTCGACGCCGCCCTGTCCAACTACTTCCGCCCCGGCAACCTCACCGCGCTGCGCGAACTGGCGCTGCTGTGGACCGCCGACCGCGTCGACGAGTACCTCCAGCAGTACCGCAGCGAGCACTCCATACGGTCCACCTGGCAGGCCAGGGAGCGCATCGTGGTCGGCCTCACCGGTGGGCCCGAGGGCCGCACGCTGATCCGGCGGGCCGCCCGGATGGCCGCCAAGGGCTCGGGCAGCGAGCTGCTCGCCGTGCACATCGCCCGCTCGGACGGGCTCGCCCCGGTGTCGCCGAAGGAGATCACCGTCCAGCGCAACCTGGTCGAGGACCTCGGCGGCACCTTCCACCACGTCATCGGCGAGGACGTGTCCCGTTCGCTGCTGGACTTCGCACGCGGCGTCAACGCCACCCAGATCGTGCTCGGCTCCAGCCGCCGGAAGTCCTGGCAGTACGTGTTCGGCGCCGGCGTCGGCGCCACCGTCGCCCGGGACTCCGGGCCGGACCTGGACGTCCACATCGTCACCCACGAGCAGGCCGCCAAGGGCCGGGGGCTGCCGGTCGCCAGGGGCACCCGCTTCGGGGCGCCGCGGATCGCCGCGGGCTGGCTCGTGGCCGTCGCCGCACCCGGGCTGCTCGCCTGGCCGCTGATCGCGGCGCAGCCGCACCTGGGCTTCGCCAACATCGTGCTCGTCTTCCTGGCGCTCACCATCGCGGCCGGCCTGGTCGGCGGCATGCTTCCGGCACTGGCCTCCGCTGCGGTGTGCTCGGCGCTGCTGAACTTCTTCTTCACCCACCCGGAACGCACCTGGTCCGTCACCGACCCCCGCAACGCCGTGTCGCTGGTGATCTTCTTCGTCGTGGCCGTCGCCGTCTCGTCCGTCGTGGACCTCGCGGTGCGCCGTACCGACCAGGCCGCCCGGCTGCGGGCGGAGTCGGAGATCCTGGCGGTGCTCGCCGGGAGCGTGCTGCGCGGCGACGACTCGCTGGAGGCCCTGCTGGAACGCGTCAGGGAGACCTTCGCGATGGACGCGGTGGCCCTGCTGGAGCGGCCCAGGGAGCACGGCGGGTGGACCTGTGCGGGCAGCGTGGGCGCCCCCGTCGACGGGCGCCGGATGACGCGTCCGGAGGACGGCGAGGTGGACATGCCCGTCGGCGACCACCGGATGCTCGTGCTGGCCGGTCGCCGGCTTCCCGCCGAGGACCGCCGGGTGCTCGCCGCCTTCGCCGCCCAGGCGGTGGGCGTGCTGGACCGGCAGCGGCTGGTCGGGGAGGCCGAGCAGGCCCGTGCCCTGGCCGAGGGGAACCGTATCCGCACCGCCCTGCTGGCTGCCGTCAGCCACGACCTGCGCACCCCGCTGTCCGCCATCAAGGCCGCCGTCAGCTCGCTGCGCTCGGACGACGTCGCCTGGTCCAAGGAGGACGAGGCGGACCTGCTGGAGGGCATCGAGGACGGCGCCGACCGGCTCGACCACCTGGTGGGCAACCTCCTCGACATGTCCCGGCTCCAGACCGGCACCGTCACCCCGCTGATCCGGGAGGCCGACCTCGACGAGGTGGTGCCCCGCGCGCTCGGCGGGGTACCGGACGGCAGCGTCGTGCTGGACGTCCCCGAGACGCTGCCGATGGTCGCGGTCGACCCCGGCCTGCTGGAGCGCTCGGTCGCCAACGTCGTCGAGAACGCTGTCAAGTACAGCCCGCCCGGACGCCGGGTCAAGGTCTCGGCCAGCGCCCTGCACGACCGCGTGGAGCTGCGGGTCACCGACCGCGGTCCGGGCGTCCCGGACAGCGACAAGGACCGGATCTTCGAACCCTTCCAGCGCTACGGCGACGCCCCCCGGGGCTCCGGCGTCGGCCTGGGGCTGGCCGTCGCCCGCGGTTTCGTCGAGGCGATGGGCGGCACCCTGGATGCCGAGGACACCCCGGGCGGCGGCATGACCATGGTCCTCACCCTGCGTGCCGGCACCGGCCGCCCGCAGTCGTCCGCCGACCTGCCCGCGCAGGCCACCACCTGAAGGGAACGCGATGCGCCGAGTGCTCGTGGTCGACGACGAGCCCCAGATCGTCCGCGCGCTGGTGATCAACCTCAAGGCCCGCGCCTACGAGGTGGACGCCGCGTACGACGGCGCCACCGCGCTGCGGCTGGCCGCCGAGCGGCACCCGGACGTCGTCGTCCTGGACCTGGGCCTGCCCGACATGGACGGTGTCGAGGTCATCCGGGGCATCCGCGGCTGGACGCGGGTGCCGATCCTCGTCCTGTCCGCCCGGCACTCCTCCGACGAGAAGGTGGAGGCGCTCGACGCGGGTGCCGACGACTACGTCACCAAGCCGTTCGGCATGGACGAGCTGCTCGCCCGGCTGCGGGCCGCCGTCCGGCGGGCCGAGCCCGCCCCGGCGGCCGACGAGCCGGCGCTGGTGGAGACGGACTCCTTCAGCGTCGACCTGGCCGCCAAGAAGGTCCACCGTGACGGGAGGGACGTGCGTCTCACCCCGACCGAGTGGCACCTGCTGGAGGTGCTGGTGCGCAACACCGGCCGCCTCGTCGGCCAGAAGCAGCTGCTCCAGGAGGTCTGGGGGCCCTCCTACGGCACCGAGACCAACTACCTGAGGGTCTACATGGCCCAGCTGCGACGCAAGCTGGAGACCGACCCCTCGCACCCGCGGCACTTCGTCACCGAACCGGGCATGGGGTACCGCTTCGAGAGGTGACGCACGGACCGGCGGTTTCCCGCCGAACGGCGGGTACGCTGGCCGGTATGAGTGGTGCGACCAGGCCCGCACGGCGGGCCGGGAGGATACGGCGCCTCCTCGACGTCTTCTCGCCCTCCGGGGAGCGGCAGGCGGCCGAGCGGCCCCAGGAGGACCGCGCCGCGGTCGGCTGCACCCACATCCGGGACTGCGGCGACCGCCAGATCGTCAAGGTGACCGGAACGCTGCGCAGCGTTACACTCCGACCCCGGGCCGGAGTACCCGCGCTGGAGGCCGAGCTGTTCGACGGCACGGCCTCACTGGACGTGGTCTGGCTGGGCCGTCGCGCTATCGCCGGTGTCGAGCCGGGACGTACGCTGATCGCCTCCGGCCGTATCGCGATGTACCGCGGCCGTCCGGTGCTGTTCAACCCCAAGTACGAACTGCGTTCCCCCGGACAGGAGTAGCGAGTGACCTCACTCGACAAGCCGGCCTCGGACCCCGAGGCGCCGACGGTGGCGCCGATCGCCGACGAGGACGTCACCAAGGCCGCCTTCCTGGAGGCGTTCGGCGGCGTGCGGGGCATGATCGAGACGACCGTCCCCGGTCTGGTCTTCGTCCTCAGCTACACCGTCAACCGCGACCTCCAGGTCTCCGCCCTCGCCGCCCTCGGCCTCTCCGCGCTGATGGCCGTGGCCCGGCTCGTCGGCGGGAGCACCGTCAAGCACGCGTTCAGCGGCGTCTTCGGCGTGGCCATCGGAGCGGTGTTCGCGATGATGTCCGGCGAGGCCAAGGACTTCTACCTGCCCGGCATGCTCTACACCCTGGGCCTCGCAGTGGCCTACCTCGTCAGCGCCGCGGCCGGCCTCCCGCTGCTGGGCCTCATCCTGGGGCCGGTGTTCCGGGAGAACCTCTCCTGGCGGACCCGCAACCCCGGGCGGAAGCGGGCGTACACCAAGTCCTCGTACGCCTGGGGCATCGTCCTGCTGGCCAAGTCGTGCATCACCTTCCCGATCTACTTCTGGGGCGATGTCACCCAGCTGGGATGGCTGCGGGTGGCGCTCGGTATCCCGCCCTTCCTGCTCTGCGTCTACCTGACCTGGATCTTCCTCGCCAAGGCGCCCCCGCCGATCGACGTGATCGCCGAGATGGAGGCCGAGGAGCAGCGGGAGAAGGCCGAGAAGTCCCGTCGCGAGACCGGCGGCGCGTCCTCCGCGGCGCCGCCGGACAGCGCTGCGGGCCACGTACCGCCGGGCGGCGGCGCGCAGGTTCCGGGGGGCGCCTCCGACGGTCCGACGGCTCCGGCCGACGACTCCCCCGAGGACCCCGACCGGTCCGGTGGCCGGCACCGGGCAGGCTGACCCGCCCCCGCGCACGTGCCGCGGGCGCCCGACCGGAGAACCGGTCGGGCGCCCGCGGCAGACGTGCAGGGGGTATCCCGGACGAGGCGTGCGTCCGCCGGTCAGTTCCCGGGGCCGAGGGTCCGGCTGCCGCCGCCCCGGCCGCGCACCGACAGCAGGTCCTCCAACTGCTTCTCGCGGTCCTGGGCCGCCACGAACAGCAGCTCGTCGCCCGCTTCCAGCACGTGCTCGCCCTTGGGCGTGAGGACCCGGGTGCCGCGGATGATCGTGACCAGCGCGGTGTCCTCCGGCCAGTCCACGCCGTCCACCCTCGTCCCGGCCAGCGACGCCTCCGGCGGCAGGGTGAGCTCCACGAGGTTGGCATCGCCCTGGCTGAACCGCATCAGCCGCACCAGGTCGCCGACGCTCACCGCCTCCTCGACCAGCGCGGACATCAGCCGCGGCGTGGACACCGCCACGTCCACGCCCCACGCCTCGTTGAAGAGCCACTCGTTCTTCGGGTTGTTGACCCGGGCCACCACCCGCGGCACGCCGTACTCGGTCTTACCGAGCAGTGACACCACCAGGTTGACCTTGTCGTCGCCGGTGGCGGCGATGACCACGTTGCAGCGTTGCAACGCGGCCTCGTCCAGCGAGGTGATCTCGCAGGCGTCGGCGAGCAGCCACTCCGCCTGCGGCACCCGTTCCACCGAGATGGCGGTGGGCGCCTTGTCGATCAGCAGCACCTCGTGGCCGTTCTCCAGCAGCTCGCCCGCGATCGACCGTCCGACCGCGCCTGCTCCGGCAATCGCGACCCTCACCGCTGCCGCCCCTTCCGACCCGCTCCGGGCCGCGTCCACCCGGCGGCCCGGGGTGCCCCGGCCGCCGGGAGCGCCGGGCCCGCCACTGTCCACGTCCCGCTCACGGTGTCTCCTCCGGCCCGCGGTCGAACACTGCCTCGACGTTCCCGACCTGCCGGCATTCCATCATCACGTGCACGAGGTCGCCCTCCTGGAGCACGGTGTGGCTGTCCGGGACCATCGCTTCCCCCATTCGGGTGAGAAACGCGATCCGCGCCCCCGACTCCTCCTGGAGCCGGCTGATCCGGTGCCCCACCCACGCGGCGGAGGTGTGCACCTCCGCAAGCTGCACGCCACCGGTCGGGTCCAGCCACAGCGGTTCCGCCCCGGACGGCAGCAGCCGCCGCAGCATCTGGTCCGCCGTCCACCGGACGGTCGCGACGGTGGGAATCCCGAGCCGCTGGTACACCTCGGCGCGCCGCGGGTCGTAGATCCGGGCGGCCACGTTGTCCACGCCGAACATCTCGCGGGCCACCCGGGCCGCGATGATGTTGGAGTTGTCGCCGCTGCTGACCGCGGCGAAGGCGCCCGCGTCCTCGATCCCCGCCTCGCGCAGGGTGTCCTGGTCGAAACCGACACCGGTGACCCGGCGCCCGCCGAAACCGGACCCGAGTCTGCGGAAGGCGGTCGGGTCCTGGTCAATGACCGCGACGGTGTGCCCCTGGGTCTCCAGGGTCTTCGAGAGTGCGGCGCCGACCCGGCCGCATCCCATGATCACGATGTGCATGAGGCCGTTACCCCACACCTTCCCCTGCTGCTGTCACCTCGGCGGACACCGTCCGGCGCTGTGCCGGGTCGCGCCGACCCGGCACGGTGCCGAACGGTGCACCCCACGCTACCCGTCCGCGCCGGGAGCGGCCGCATCACCGTCCGGCCGGGTCGCGCCGCCGGCCGGCAGCGGTGCGTCGCGGCGGTGCCGCAGCGCGCTCGGCCACCACACCACCGGGCCGACGTCCCGGACCAGCGCGGGCACCAGCAGCGACCGCACCACCAGGGTGTCCAGCAGCACGCCGAAGGCCACGATGAACGCGATCTGCACCAGGAACGCCAGCGGGATCACCACCAGCGCGGCGAAGGTCGCCGCCAGCACCACACCGGCCGAGGTGATCACCCCGCCGGTGGCGGCGAGGCCCTTGAGCACGCCGAGGCGGGTGCCGTGTTTCAGGGTCTCCTCGCGGACCCGGGTCATCAGGAAGATGTTGTAGTCCACGCCGAGCGCCACCAGGAAGACGAACCCGTAGAGCGGCACCGAGGGGTCCGTCGCGGTGAAGCCCAGCAGGTGCTGGAAGACCAGGGCGGAGACCCCCAGCGTCGCCAGGTAGTTGAGACCCACGGTGGCCACCAGCACCACCGGCATCACCAGTGAGCGGAGCAGCAGGATCAGGACCAGCAGGATGATGCCCAGCACCACCGGGGTGATGACCGAGCGGTCGCGCTCCGCCGTGGTCTGGGTGTCGTACTGCTGGGCGGTGTAGCCGCCGACCAGGGCGTCGGCCCCGGAGATCTCGTGCACGGCATCCCGCAGCCGCAGGATGGTGTCGTTGGCCGCGTCGCTGTCGGCCGGCGCCTCCAGGGTCGCGTCGATCCGCACCTGCCCGTCCACCACCATCGGCTCGCCGCCGGGCCGGCCGTCCGCGCTCACCGGTGCCGCCGCGTCCACACCCTCGGTGTCGCCGACCACCTCCGTCACCTCGGCGGTGCGGTCCGCGTTCGCGATGACGACGGCGGGATTCCCGGAGCCGCCGGGGAAGTGCTCGGCCAGCTTCTCCTGCGCCGTGACGGAGGGCGCGTCGTTGACGAAGATCTCCTTCAGCGGCACCCCCTGCGTGTTCAGCAGCGGGGAGAACGCCGCCGCTGCGACCAGGCCGGCCAGGGAGAACGCCCAGACCCGGCGCGGAGAGCGGTCCACCAGCGCCGCGACGCGTCCCCACAGACCCGTGCCGACGGCGTCCGGCGCGGGCTCCTCCGCAGCCGGCTGCGGCGTCGACGGCCAGTACGCCGCCCGTCCCAGCAGGACCAGCACCGCGGGCAGGTAGGTCAGGACGCTGAGCACCGCGCAGACGATGCCGATGGCACCCACCGGGCCCAGCGCCTGATTGTTGCGGAGGTCGCTCAGCAGCAGCGCCAGCAGCCCCAGGGCCACGGTCGCGGCGCTGGCGCTGATCGCGCCGAACGAGCGGCGCAGCGCCGCCCGCATCGCCCGGTAGCGGTCGCTGCCGGGCTTGACCAGTTCCTCGCGGAACCGCGCCGTGAGCAGCAGCGCGTAGTCGGTCGCGGCTCCGATCACGAGGATGAACAGGATGCCCTGCACCTGGCCGTCGACCCGGACCACGTCCCGGTCGGCGAGGGCGTAGACGACGGCGGAGGCGAGCGCCAGGGCGAACACCGAGCCGGTGATGATCACCAGCGGCAGCAGCACGCTGCGGTAGACGAGCAGCAGGATGACCAGCACGACGCTCAGCGCCACCCCGAGCAGCAGCCCGTCGATGCCCGCGAAGGCGTCGCCGAGATCCGCCTGGGTGGCGGCCGGCCCGGCGACGTACACCTCGGTGCCCGGCACCTCCTCGGCTGCGGACCTGACCTCCGCCAGGGCCTCCGCGGTCTGCTCGCCCAGCGAGTCGTCCAGCTGCACCACGCCCTGGAGCGCCCGGCCGTCCTCGGAGGGCACGGCCGGGGAGGCCTGACCGGTGGCCCAGGACGCCTCTCCCAGCTTTTCCAGGACCTGGGAGGCCGCGCCGCGCTGCCCGGGTGTGACCTGCTCGCCGCCGTCGCCGGCGGACTCCCAGACCACGATCGCGGGGATCGACTCGGTCTTCTGGAACTTCTGTTGCGCCTCACCGACCCGGGTGGACTCGGCGCTCTCCGGCAGGAAGGCGGACTGGTCGTTGGTGGAGACGTCGCCGAGCTTGCCGGCGTACGGGCCCAGGCCGCCCCCCACCCCCAGCCAGACGGCCAGCAGGACGACAGGCAGCAGCCAGCGGAGGCTGCGTGGTGCAGAACTCATCTTTTCCCCTGATCGGCACGGTACGGCGGGCGGACCACCCCGGCCCGCGGACGGGCCGGGCGCGAACCGAATCGGACCGGTACAACTCGATGGCTGAGAATCTCAATCATTGAAGCATGTATATCGTGGGGGAGTGCGCGACAAGGATCACCCCCAGCCCGGCCCGGTCGGCGGGAGCGACGAGGGCCCGTCCACCGACCTCCCGGCATTCGCCGTCCTGCTGCGCCGGATGAACGGCGAGTTCAACCGCCTCGCGCACGACTTCGCCCTCACCAACGACCTGCACCCCACCGACGTGCAGGCGCTGATCGCCCTCCTCGACAGCGACCCCGAGGTGCCCGTCACCCCCGGCGTCCTGCGCGACCGGCTGCACCTGACCTCCGGCGCCGTCACCGCCTGCCTGGACCGGCTGGAGCGCGCCGGGCACGTACGGCGCGAACGCGACGCCGTCGACCGCCGGGTCGTCCACCTGCGGTACGCCGGCCGCGGACGCGAGGTCGCCCGCCGCTTCTTCCAGCCACTCGCCCGTGGCACCGAGGCCGCCCGGCAGCGGTTCAGCGACCCTGAACTCCGGATCGTGGTCCGGTTCCTGGCAGTGCTCAACGAGGAACTCGACGAGCAGCGCGACGCCTCCCCGTAGCAGCGTCCGGCCGCTTCGCCCGAGGACCGCGACCGCCCCTGACCGCCTCCCGCGTGCGCTCGACCGTCCGCGCGCCCGGCTCAATCCCGCCCGGGGCGGTTGCGCCCGGGGCGACGGGGGCCGGCTCATCCGCGACGGGAGCGGCCGGGGCGGTGGGGGCCGGACCGTCCGGACCGCTCCCCGTCCGGACCCGACCGGCCGCCGCTGCGGCGCTCCGCCGCCCTGGCGATGTTGCGCGCCATCCCGCCGAACACGGCGGCGTGGAAAGGGCTCACGCTCCACCAGTACGCGTGCCCGGCCAGCCCGTGCGGATGGAACAGCGCCCGCTGCCCGTAGTACGTCCGCCCGTCCTCGCCCGTGCGGACGTGCAGCTCCAGCCAGGCCAGCCCCGGCAGCCGCATCTCCGCACGCAGCCGCAGCAAACGACCGCGCTCGATCTCCTCCACCCGCCAGAAGTCCAGCGAGTCGCCCACCCGCAGGCGGTTCGCGTCCCGCCGCCCCCGGCGCAGCCCCACCCCGCCGACCAGCCGGTCCAACCAGCCGCGCACCGCCCACGCCAGAGGGAAGGAGTACCAGCCGTTGTCCCCGCCGATGCTCTCGACCACCTCCCACAGGACGTCCGTGGACGCCTCCACCGCCCGCTGCCGCCGGTCGAGGTAGAGGCTGCCGCCGGACCAGCCCGGGTCGGTGGGCAGCGGATCGCTCGGCGCGCCGGGAAGCGCGGCCGAGGACCACCGTGTGGTCACCTTCGCCTCCCGGATGCGCCGCAGCGCCAGCTCCAGCGCCCGGTCGATGCCCAGCGCCCCCTCCGGAGGAACCGGCACGTACGCTTCGATGTCCCCCTCCGCGCACACCACCTCGTGCCGCAGCGACTCCGCCAGCGGTTTGGCGATCGACCTCGGGACGGGCGTGACCAGCCCGATCCAGTGGCTGGACAGCCGCGGCGTCAGCACCGGCACCGGCACGATCACCCGCCGCGGGAGGCCTGCCACCGCGGCGTAGCGCTGCATCATCTCGCGGTAGGTCAGGACGTCCGGGCCGCCCACGTCGAATGTCCGGTTCACGTCCGGGGGCAGATGCGCGCAGCCGACCAGCAGTCGCAGCACGTCGCGGATCGCGATCGGCTGCACCCGGCTGCCCACCCAGCTCGGCGTGACCATCACCGGCAGCCGCTCGGTGAGGTAGCGCAGCATCTCGAACGAGGCCGAGCCGGAGCCGATGACCACCGCGGCCCGCAGTGCGGCCGTCGGGACGCCGGAGTCCAGCAGGATCCGCGCCACCTCCGCGCGGGACCTCAGGTGCGCCGACAGCTCCCGCTCGGGCACGCCCGCCGGCGTCAGCCCGCCGAGGTAGACCAGTCTGCCCACCCCGGCGTCCCGGCACTCCTCACCGAAGATCCGCGCCGCCCGCCCGTCCGTCCGCTCGAAGTCACGGCCGCTGCCCAGTGCGTGCACCAGGTAGTAGGCCACGTCCACGTCCCGCACCGCCGCCCGCACCGACCCGGCGTCCGTGACGTCCCCGGCCACCACCTCCACCCGGTCCGCCCACGGCTGGTCGCGCAGCTTCTCCGGGCTGCGGGCCAGGCACCGCACGGTGTGACCCGCATCGAGCAGCTCCGGAACCAGCCGGCCGCCGACATAGCCGGAGGCTCCGGTCACCAGGACGCGCAGCGGTTCGCCGGTCATTCGCACTCCTTCGTCGCAGCAATGGGACGCGTGGGGCAACAGCGGAGCCCGTACCGGAGCCCCGTTTCTCCGGGTCTCGGCGGGGCCCGACGGGGCGAGGGACGCCGTCATCGTCAGCAGTACCCGCTGCGTCCGCAACATGCGTCGCTTGTGCGTCCAATTGCCGACGGAAGGATGACGCCGACGGCGGAAGGCTGACGCCCGACGACGGAGACGTCACGCGCCCTGGCGGACGGTGCGGACGCGGCAGGTGGTGCCGGGCCGGACGGGCGTACGGAAGGGGCCCCGGAGCGACGTACAGTAGAAGGCTGCCGTTCGCACACCCCCTCGCCTCCTGGAGTCACCCCGACATGTCCGAAACCGCCGCCGCATCACTGGTCGGCCAGGAGTACGAGGTCGAGGTCGGCCCGGTCGCCCACGGCGGCCACTGCGTCGCCCGCACCACCGAGGGCCGGGTGCTCTTCGTCCGGCACGCGCTGCCCGGCGAGCGGGTCACCGCCCGGATCACCGACGGTGACGCCGACTCCCGTTTCCTGCGCGCTGACGCGGTCAAGATCCTGGACCCGTCCAAGGACCGGATCGAGGCGCCGTGCCCCTTCGCCGGCCCGGGGAAGTGCGGCGGCTGCGACTGGCAGCACGCCAAGCCCGGTGCGCAGCGCCGCCTGAAGGCGGAGGTGCTGACCGAGCAGCTGGCGCGCCTGGCCGGTCTCACCCCCGACGACGTCCACTGGGACGGCACTGTCGAGCCGGCACCGGGCGACAAGGTGCCCGCCGGGGAGGTGCCCGCCTGGCGCACCCGGGTCCAGTACGCCGTGGACGAGAACGGCAGGGCCGGACTCCGCAAGCACCGCTCGCACGAGGTGCAGCCCGTCGACCGCTGCCTGATCGCCGCCCCCGGCGTGTCCGAGCTGGGCATCGAGCAGCGCGAGTGGCCGCAGATCGCGACCGTCGAGGCGGCCGCGGCCGAGGGTTCCAGCGACCGCCAGGTCGTCCTCACCCCGCGCCCCGGCGGCCGGCTCCCGCTCGTCGAGCTGGACAAGCCCGTCTCCGTGCTCCGCGTCGGCGAGAAGGACAAGGCCCTGCACCGGGTGCACGGCCGCGACTTCGTCCGCGAGCGGGCCGACGACCGCACCTGGCGCGTCGGCGCCGGGGGTTTCTGGCAGGTCCACCCGCAGTCCGCGGAGCTGCTGGTCGACGCGGTCATGCGCGGACTCACCCCGCGCAAGGGCGAGATGGCCCTCGACCTGTACTGCGGCGTGGGCCTCTTCGCCGGCGCCCTCGCCCAGCGCGTCGGCGAGACGGGCGCGGTGCTCGGCATCGAGTCCGTCAAGCGTGCCGCCGAGGACGCCCGCCGCAACCTCGCCGACCTGGACCGGGTCCGCATCGAGCACGGCAAGGTCGAGCAGGTTCTGCCGCGCACCGGCATCACCGAGGCCGACCTCGTCGTCCTCGACCCGCCCCGCGCCGGCGCCGGCAAGCGCACCGTCGAGCGCCTCGCCGCCCTCGCGCCCCGCCGCATCGCCTACGTCGCCTGCGACCCGGCCGCCCTGGCCCGCGACCTCAAGTACTTCCGCGAGTCCGGCTACACCCCCCGCTTCCTCCGCGCCTTCGACCTCTTCCCGATGACCCACCACTTCGAGACGGTGGCCATCCTCGAACCGGCCGCGAAGGGCGCCTGACCTGCGGTTTCTTGCGTGCGCATGATGTGCGGTGTGGGCGTTACGGGCGATATCTTGACGCCGAAATGACGCTCGTGACGCTCATGTGACGCGCGTTCTGATGGGGTGTCAGGCGCGCGTCGGGCAGGTCAGGCGGCGTCAAGGTTGCGAGTGACGATGCAACGACGAGGGCTGGCGACGCTCAATGAACAGTGTGCATCGTGAAGTTGCGGGTCACCGGGGTGGTGTGCGCGGGCTTTGCGGTGCTCACGCTGGTCGTGGGCGGGTGTCCACGGTGAAGATCGTCTGACGTGTCGGACGGGGTCGTTCTTGGGTTCTGCTGCGCTCGCCGTCCTGCTGCTCCTACGATCCGTGACCGGATCGGTACGCCGGGAGAGTGCGGGGTGGTTGCGGGCATGCAGGAGCTGGAGCGGATCACAGCTCGCCGGAGTGAACTGGACACGCTCACCGAGGAGCTGGCCAAGCGGCTGGAGGAGGTCCAGTCCGAGCGGGAGGAACTGGTGATCGCCGAGCGGGTCCTGTACCGGCTGGCCGAGCAGGACCGGTCCGTGAAGGAGGCCGCCGAGGCCGTCACTCCTGCTCCTGCTCAGGTGGCGGGGCGGGCGGTGCTGCTGATCCCACACCGCAGCGACACCAACGACGAGGCCGCGCTGCCCGGGGACTACCGCAAGATCCTGGCGATCGTTCGTGCCGCTGACGGACCGGTGCAGGTCAGGGCGGTGGGTGTGGAGCTGGGCTTGGAGGTGGCGGCACGCGGGAAGCTGGAACCGCTGCGGGCGAAGCCGACCAAACTCGCCGACCGTGGCTGGCTGCACAAACGACCCGACGGCAAGTTCACCGCACGCTTGTAGCCGAGCGCGAGTTGGGCACTGC